>CAYMUX010000067.1:0-19782 GCA_964393845.1 uncultured Nitrospiraceae bacterium | reverse complement strand
CACTTGGGAGAGCAGAAAGGTAAATGCTATCTTAAGTGTCTATGGGAAAACGATAGAATCTATTTTCCAAACAAGGCCTGAACAAATACCCTCAACGAGAAACTTAAAATCAATAATACAATATTCTGTATCACTACTTTTGAATATTGGATAATCGAATATTGCCTGCATGTAACAAAACAAATCGTTATCAATTTTGTCTCGTCTCTTTTTCTTAAATTCTTCATAAAAACCATCAATATCTTTAGACAATGCCGCCACAGTTGGAATAACTGCTGTCCCTTTAAATTTATTTTCATCAATATAAAATGTACGAATATTATTCATGTCAAAATGTGGAGAACCAAGACCTGTTTCTTTAACCGCTAAGAACCAAATAAAGAGACCTTTAATGGTATCAATGTAATCATCAAACTTTATGCTGTATTTTTCTTCTATTAATTTTATCCCTGCCTGTAATATATCTTTCTGCTTTACGCTCTTCTGGATCAATTATTTTACCAAACTTGTTTTTGTGTATGAGAATGGGTTGATTGCAGTCAATAACACTAGCCTTTTTCAGGAAAGGTAAATCACCTTTATCCACCAGAACAAGACATGATTCCGCAGTCACTTTGGTTTTATGGTAATACCATGCTTTATTTTCAATCTGTGAAGTGATAATGCATAACAACAGGCTCGAATCGTCACTAATGGGTACCGTTATATGATAGTGAGGCGGCGCTTCAGGGTCATGAGTGGTATTTTTGAAGTAGCATACACAGAATCCTGCCAAGGTTTTAGCAACGAAGTCAGGAGGGAAGTCCACAATCAGTCAAATTTGCCGGTCAGAATTTTTTCCGACTCTTTGACATGTTTGCGAGGCATTGATAGGGGATCATCTTTCAATGTAGATAAAAGTTCTTTAGTCTCAATACGCTCTCTTCTCGTCAACTTATTTTCAAACAAGTCTTTATATTGATACCATTCAGGATATTGATGCGTATAATCGCGCAACTTCCATTGTCCCATCCTGCCGAATTTCTCAAAAACAAAATCAAGGGCTTCTTTGTCGGTATCAGATAACATATCGAAGGTGATCTTTACATCTTGATTCACACTGAAATGGTTCTCATCATCCTTATTAATTAACGTGGAGAGATACTTGAATGTTTTGGTAGGAATATTGAAATGGTCAAAGCTGAGGACATCCTTAACCGTTGCCCCTACTGGTCCATGTTCCATTGCGTAGTAATCATCGTTGGTGATAGTTCTTCCGTAGCGGATGAGATGGTACTTGTCGGCGAGATACATCAGCTTGACGAGTTTGATTTTATCTGCTTTTTTCAGTTTCCTGAGAAGATAGTATATTGCTTCAATTATGGTGGATGTCTCTATCATGATGTCCTACAATATCTATCGGTGGTAAGAATTTATACTTTAATTATATCAGAAGTTAATAGTTAGCTTGCCCGAGCAATGCTATTTTATACCAATTTATTTTAAAAGAAGTCAATTACCTTCCACTCTTTTCGCTGAACTTGCTACAGTCAATGGGACAGGACTTTGCGAATATTTCCAGCTTCCAATCATTATTGATAATACACGGCATCTTACGGGGATATTATGATATAGTATTAATTCAAATAAAAAGTAAGATAAAAAATCAAAAATAAATTCATGTAACACCTTTTTTATCTTTGATATTTTATTCTTAATTTTCAGGAGGCAGCGGTGATACCAAGATATTCAAGGCCTGAGATGGCGAAAATATGGGAGCCGGAAAACAAATTCCAAAAATGGCTCGATGTTGAGATTGCGGCCTGTGAGGCCTGGACTCGATTGGGTGAGATACCTGAAAAGAGTCTGGCGACAATCAAGAAACGCGCAAAATTTAACATTAAGCGGATAGATAAGATAGAGAAAACCGTGAAGCACGATGTTATCGCTTTCTTAACGTCTGTTGCCGAAAACGTAGGCCCTGATTCCCGCTTCATACACAAGGGCCTTACCTCTTCAGATATCGGTGATACTGCCCTGGCCCTTCTGATGCGTGAGGCAGCGGATATCATAATAAGAGATATAAAAGAACTGATGAAGGTTTTGAAGGCCAATGCCTATAAATACAAAGACACCCTTCAAATGGGCAGGAGCCACGGTATTCATGCGGAGCCGACTACTTTTGGTCTGACCTTTGCGCTCTGGTACGAAGAGATGAAGCGGAATCTTACCAGGATGAAGACTGCAAGGGAAACCATCAATTACGGACAACTTTCAGGCCCGGTCGGCACTTTTTCAAGTCTTCCCACTTCTATTGAAACATATGTATGTAAAAAGCTCGGTCTTAAGCCTGATCCTGTTGTCACACAGGTAATACAGAGGGACAGGCATGCGGAATATATGAATACACTTGCACTCATAGCCGGGGCAATCGAAAAGATGGCTGTTGAAATCAGGCATCTGCAGCGGACCGAAGTGCTTGAGGCGGAAGAGCCTTTCGAAAAAGGCCAGAAGGGTTCCTCGGCAATGCCGCATAAACGGAACCCTGTGGGCAGCGAAAACCTCAGCGGGCTTTCCAGGGTTGTGCGCTCTAATGCAGCGGCTGCCATGGAAAATATTCCCTTATGGCACGAGCGCGATATCAGTCATTCGTCAGTTGAGAGGATCATAATTCCGGACAGTACCATCCTGATTAATTACATGCTGGTCAGGCTCACAGGAATTCTCAGGGGCCTTCAGGTTTACCCTGAAAGGATGAAGGAAAATATTGACAGGAGCTACGGGCTTTACTGTTCCCAGCGGGTGCTTCTTAAGCTTACGGAAAAAGGAATGAGCCGGGAAGATGCTTACAGCCTCGTCCAGAAAACCGCAATGCAAAGCTGGAAGCAGAGGAGACCTTTTAAGGACCTTCTGAAAAAGGAACCGTCGATAACAAAATACCTCTCTGCCAAAGATATAGATAGTCTCTTTGATTTCAAGTTCTATACAAAGCATGTGGATTATATTTTCAAGAGGGTGTTTAAGTGAAGCTCCCCGCCGACACAGATCAACCTCACCTGGCCTGGATGGACATTGAAATGTCGGGGTTAGATCCTGAAGTCAGTACAATCCTTGAAATTGCAACAGTGATAACAGACTATAATTTAGAAATAGTTTCAGAAGGACCGGTTGTCGCAATTAACCAACCTGCTGAAGCGCTTAATTCTATGGATGACTGGAACAAAGAACATCATAGCAAGACAGGACTTATAGAACGCGTAAGGCAGTCCCCTTTTTATATCAGAGATGCGGAGCTGATGACACTTGATTTCATAAAAAAATATATACCCCCTGAAAAAAGTCCTCTTTGCGGTAATTCAATATGGCAGGACCGCCGGTTTCTCATCAAATATATGCCGGAATTAGAGAAGTATTTTCATTACCGGAATATTGATGTCAGCTCAATAAAGGAACTTTATTCCCGCTGGTATCCAAATCTCCCCCGGTTTGAGAAGATAAATGCACATACAGCTCTTAAAGATATTCATGAAAGCATCTCGGAGCTCAGATATTATCGCGGCAATATTTTTTTACCGCCGGTCCAATAATCCGTGTTATAATAACTTCATGGAAAATATTTTAATTAATCAATCAGTAGCTATCCTTTGCGATGGGAACAATATTGAACGTAGCATCCATGATCTCTCCAAGACAATAAATTCAATGATCAATTTTGATAAGTTGATCCCCAAATTGCTGAATGGGAGAGGATTGAACAGGCTGCTTTACTTCCGTGAAGGCGTAGCCATTTCTTCCAAATTTGCTGAAAGACTGCACGAAAAGTATTATGGGTCGGTTATTCCATGTCATAAGTCTGCCGATATCCCGCTTTCCATCAAAGCAACACAACTTGCTTCAAAGGTTGACACCATTATCATTATGTCGGGCGATTCGGATTATGTGGATCTGGTTACGCATCTGAAAGGGGAAGGTGTAAGGGTAGAAATTGCTGCTGTTCGACAAACAGCTGCCAGGATATTAATTGATGAAGCAGACCATTTTCACGAAATAACCAAGGAAGATTGGTTTATATATAAAGCGCCAAGAAAGCCCATAAAATGAAGACTCCCCCGCCGCAAGCGGACGGGGTATCATTGAGCAAGGGATTAATTTTAAAATTGCCTCTAACCCCTATCTTGCGTTTAACACTTCAAACTCCCCGATTTTATTCGAGGCCTCGTAATAATCTATCTCAAGCCGGGCGATACGTCTTGCTTCTTTTTTGAGGTCCTGCGTATTGTCGCGGATGTAACTTAGAATCATTGAAAATTTCTCCGTCTGTATGTCGAGGAAGGCCTTGTCAACGACCGGCGTGTCCGCGTATTTTTTTCTTGCCTGTCCTTCCTTTAATACGTCAGTAAACGGCCTGCCCGTCTGCGCGGCAATCTTCTTTGCCTCGTTAACCGCAGCGTACCAGTCTGCATGCATGATCTTGTAATAGTCCCTCATCGCCTGCTTGTTGAAGTGAATAAAGTACAACTTTTTATTTCGCTTCATATTAAACGTGACCCTTACTGAATCCGTGTCTATTGTGTCCACGAAGACGAGCTTGTCCCCGTCCCTCGCGATCTCCCATTTCAAATCCCACAGGGTCAGTCCCATTCCGTCAAATATCTGCTGAAGCATATATGCGCCGAGGACAGCCATTATCAATGACCTCGAAAAGGTATCGCCGTCAACACCTGAGATCATTGAGGCCTCCTGGCGGCTTATGTTCCTGTCTTCCGGCTCGTACTTGGTAGTAAGATCAACGATAGGGGGATCGAACCGCGTCCAGGGACTCAGCGAGCCGACTCCCAGCTCGTTCAGATATGCCTTCCTGTCCGCATCGCTCAGCCGGTCATATTTTCTCAGTATCGATGAGCCGGTCGTCACGCCGAGCCTTACGATGTATTCCAGGGGAATTACATTACGGTCGATATGGTGATATTTTTCGTAATCATAAAAATGCCGGTCCATGACTTTTTTAAGAACAGGTTTTTCAACAGTGTACTTCCTTATCAGTGTGAGGTTGCTGAGGGCATCGGGAAAGCCTTTGGCGTAAACATTCCCGGTATTACGGTCTATCATTCCTCCGTGATGGGTCGGGGCCCCGCTCTTCACGAATCCGGACAGCGCCTTATTAATAAGCCCGGATTTGTCATTTTGCAGAATCTTACCCTTCCCGGCAAGTTTCTCCGCCAGCCTCTTCCATGACTTCGGGTCCTGCAGCTCCTGAAACACAAGGTGCCTGAAGCCGGCCCTGCCTGTATCGCTTCCTTCGATATTAAAAATTGTACCGACATCAAAGACCGATCCGCCGGAGGAGGTTTCGCTAATAATAAGATCGGGGCGCAGTGGCACGTTATAGAGCTTTTGCACCGAGCCTATATATAAAGGCCTGCCGAGTTTCAGATCAATTCTCTTTGGAAATGCGGTCATCATTGCCTCCTGTAATACGTATGTAAATAAAAACAATTGAGGGTATTAAACTAACTGTTTAACGGCCAAATAGTCAATGACTTTTTGACCGGGTTTTTCTGGTGACTGAAAGCTGATTGCTGAAGGATGCCTTTTCCTTGTCAACCGTCCGCGCTTAGAATCTTCTTGTCATTTTTCATCAAGTTCGATTAATATTAGGCGTTGGATTTTTCGGGGACACTATTGTATGGGCTGAAGCATTTTAGCTATTCAAAAATCGGTAATCATGCCTGTGATATTCTGCAATATTGATTGCAGAATGAATTTATTTTATTGAGGTCAGAAATTGTGATCTCAAAGAAGGAGGGGACATGGACATTGTGGTTCAACAGGAAGTTGTAGAAGGGAAAATTTATATCATTAGGGGGCATAGAGTCATGTTAAGCGGCGATCTCTCAGAGCTCTATGGAGTATAGCCCAAGGTATTGGTGCAGACTGTTAAACGAAACAAAGAACGGTTTCCGGCGGACTTCATGTTTCAGCTTACAAATCAAGAGGTTGTAAACTTGAAGTCACAAATTGTGACTTCAAGTTGGGGTGGAGCCCGCCGTGCCTATCCTTATGCTTTTACAGAGCAGGGAGTAGCCATGCTTTCCTGTGTCCTTCGGAGCAGGCGGGCTGTTCAGGTCAATATCGCCATAATGCGGGCATTCGTTAAACTGCGGGAGATGATCTCCACTCACAAGGATCTGGCTAAACGGCTTGATGATCTTGAAAAGAAATATGATATGCAGTTCAAAGTTGTCTTTGATGCTATTCGGCAGCTCATGACACCACCGCAGAAGGCAAAAAAGAAGATAGGTTTTTTGAGGGAGAAAGAAAAGTAAGAATGTCTGCAATCTCGTAAGTTCTTTCGCACTTCCGTGCTGTCAGTCTTGCGTACGTACGCACTTTCGTGCTTTCGAACTTACTTGCTTTCCCACTTACAGGCTTAGAATCTTCTTGCTGTTTCTCCCGATGTTAGATTAATATTATGCGTGGGTTTTTCTTTATGGGACAACTGAGGGAAAGCTGATATCAAGGATCAACAGGCTGTTGAAAAAAGTGGAAAGCAGTTATGAATCGTTCAAAATATTTCGACTTCATTGAATCAAAGCTCAGCCAGCTTGCTACTATAGTAACGGCAATAAATAACTTAAGTTAAAATATGATATTTCCTTTATATTACAGCTAATTAAATGCTTAAGATGTATTTTAATTTAATGCCGTTACTATAGCATAGAGTTGCGTGGGGGCTTGAATATTCTTGACCGACATCAGCATGCAGAGAACTTTTATCTGCACTTCTTCAAAGTGCTCTTCGATTGGGAGCTTCAAAACCTTAATGTTGTGCATCAAAATGCGGCTGGTGCTGATTTAGTTGATACCACAAATAACATCATTGTCCAGGTTTCTGCCACAGCAACTAAGCAGAAGATTGAATCCGCCCTTGCTAAAAACCTTTCCACCTACAAGGGCTATTCCTTCAAGTTTATCTCTATCTCTAAAGACGCAAAAGATTTACGAACCAAAACATTTTCGAATCCTCATAATCTGATATTTTCGCCCGCCGAGGATATTTTTGATATCCACACTCTTTTAGCGTTAATTAGTGTGATGGACACAGACCGGCAGAAAGAGGTCTATGAGTTTCTGAAAAAGGAGCTCAAGAGTGAACCTGATCCAGAGAAAGTAGAGTCTAACCTGACGACAATCATAAAAATTCTTTCCAAAGAGGATTGGAGTAAAGGGGTACTATGCTTTGAAATCATACCGTACGATATTGAAACAAAGATTTCGTATAATCAACTGGATACTGCTAAAGCTCTTATCGACGACTACAAAATCCACTATCCTCGCATTGATAAAATCTATTCAGACTATAACAAACAAGGCGTAAACAAAAGCAGTTCAATTTTAAATGGCATCCGCATGGAGTATCTTATGCTGGAAGCAGTTTCTCCCGACCAGTGTTTTTTATCGATTATCGAAAAGGTTACTCAGAAGATTCGGGCAAGTGCCAATTACACGCCTTTCCCCGATGAAGAACTTTCGCAATGTGTGCAAATTCTTGTTGTTGACGCTTTCATTCGGTGCAAGATTTTCAAAAATCCATCAGGAGATATCGATGCTCGTTCCTGACAACATGCATCCCGATCAAACCATTTACTTCAATGGTGCGTTTGTACTGAAGGCGATTCAAGAGAATCGTAAAATGGATATGCTCGATTTATACATACAGACAACGACTGAGCGGGAAATGAGCATGCCAGTTTTCATACTGTGTCTCGACTGGCTTTATCTTCTCAATCTGGTCACATTGAATGACC
Organism: uncultured Nitrospiraceae bacterium; assembly: GCA_964393845.1. Classification (GTDB taxonomy): domain Bacteria; phylum Nitrospirota; class Thermodesulfovibrionia; order UBA6902; family UBA6902; genus UBA6902. The sequence continues at coordinate 11,995 of CAYMUX010000067.1, read as the reverse complement.
ATGGCAAGGTGGAACTATGTTCTTAAAATCACTGACCATTACCCGTGGGGATGGCACCATGATCCGAGACATCCTGTTTCACGCAGGTCTAAACCTCATTGTTGACGAAACCCCCGATGTCAGTGGCAAAGAGACTGGTAACAATGTAGGAAAAACCACTGTATTGAAGCTGGTTGACTTCTGCCTTGGCGCTAAGGCGAAGGGAATATATACTGACCATGAAAATAAACGTAACGAGTATAAACTTGTTAAGGATTATCTGATAGACAGCAGAGTGCTTATCACATTGGTACTTAAAGAAGACCTTCTGCAAGAGGTGTCTCGGGAAGTTAGCATTGAACGCAACTTCCTGTCCCGTAGGGACAAAATTCAACGCGTTAACGGTACAGATAAAACTGATGATGAGTTTGAAGAAACACTCACCTCATTGCTCTTTGCCGGGCATTATGGGAATAAACCGACCTTCAGACAGATAATTGCCCACAATATTCGTTACAAAGATCTCAGTGTCAACAATACGCTCAAGAATCTTGACCGTTTTACCAAAGATGATGAATATGAGACTCTCTACCTTTTTCTTCTTGGTTGTGATTTTGAACAAGGAGATACCAAACAGGAATTACGTTCACAAATTGATATAGAGGAAAAATTCAAGAAACGTCTTGAGTCTGACCAGACCAAATCTGCATACGAGACGGCGCTGGCCCTTCTTGAATCAGAAATTGAGGAACTTGAGCGTAAAAAGGCATCACTCAACCTAAATCCGAATTTCGAATCGGATTTAGACAAGCTGAACACAGTAAAATATCAGGTTAATCTCACTTCATCTGAAATTAGCAGACTTGAACTACGGAAAAATTTGATTTTAGAAGCCCAGCAGGAAATGCACTTGGGCATATCTACCATCGATGTGCAACAGTTACAGCAGATATATCAGCAAGCAACATCTCTGGTAAGCGGAATTCAAAAGACCTTCCGGGAACTTAATGATTTTCATAACCGAATGGTGAAGTCCAAGATTCGGTTTATTGCCCAGGATTTGCCTAAGATTGATACGGAGCTTACCGCAAAACGGAAGCATTTGAACCGCCTCTTGATTGGGGATGCCGAGTTAAGTGCAGCTATCACCCAAAGTGATGCTTTCGAAGTACTTGAGCACTTGATTGTGGAGCTTAATGCAAAACACCATAAGAAGGGTGAATATGAAAACACCCTCCAGCAATTGAGGTCTGTAGAGTCAAAACTGACTGAACTCAATGAAAAACTCTCTGCAATTGACAATGAACTTTTCTCTGATGAATTCGCCCTTAAAATAAAAGAACAGATCAATAAATTCAATCGCCATTTTTCATCTGTGTCGTATGAGCTGTATGGTGAAAAGTATGCATTGAAGCATGATACAAAAATAATAAAGGGACGCCGTCTCTACGAATTCACAGCATTTAACACCAATTTCAGTTCGGGGAAAAAACAGGGTGAAATATCATGTTTTGATATTGCCTATACGCTCTTTGCCGATGAAGAAAATATCCCCTCTATGCACTTTCTCCTGAATGACAAAAAAGAACTGATGCATGATAATCAACTCCTGAGGATAGCCAATCTTGTCAATGCAAAGGGGATTCAGTTTATTGCATCAATACTGAAAGACAAGCTGCCGGAAGAGTTGAATAAAAATGAGTATGTAGTTGTGAAATTATCACAGAAGGATAAACTTTTCAAGATTGAAGGTTGACGCCTGCACCTGACGGCGTTACGCACCGCAGGTGAGCTCAGGCGTTGTGCAGAAGAACTAATGGATAAGAAGACTTTTAGTTCGAGGAAAAGAGCAAAACGACAGAGGGCCAAGTCTTTAATTTTAGCGTTTTAAACCAATCCAACTGCTTAGCAAAAATCTGTCTCCCTAATTATCAAGCATAATATCTGATAAACAAAAGGACCATTTCTAAAAACAGAGATTTAACATAGGCAGTGACATTGCATGCAAATAATCAGGAATGAATATAAATGTCCTGGATGAATTAAGAAGGTTGAATGAACAAAGAGGGGTAATCACAAAATCCCAGATTGAATATGCAAGGACAGAAATACGGGCACTGGAAGAGATCCATCCAACAATAAAACCAGCCGAAGAAGTAAGATGCTCATATCTCAGGACTCTTGACAGTTATATCCCGGCAAGCTAACTGTCATTCATGTGATAACCTGCGGGGCCCGGCCTCAGTCCCATTTTTAATATCAATCCCCTCTCGCCTTCCCGGTCATGGGCACAAAGGCAACTCCGCCCATCTGCCGGACCTCCGGCTCAGCGCCTCTTTTCGTAACAAGCGTCAATGTCTGAAAATAAAGGGTGCTTCCGAGCGGGATTATCAGGCTTCCCCCTTCTTTTAATTGTTTTATCAGGGGCGGAGGAATATGATTTGCAGAGGCTGTTATTATGATGTGATCGAAAGGCGCGTATTCTTCCCAGCCGAAATAACCGTCAGCGTATCTGGTTTTAACATTTCCATAGCCAAGTTCACGGAGAAGTTTGAAGGCCTTTGTCTTCAACTGCTCCCGGATCTCGATCGTATAGACTTCTTTCACGATCTCTGCAAGGACCGCTGCCTGATAACCCGACCCTGTTCCGATCTCGAGAACCCTGTCTGTAGACCTCAGTTTCAGCGCTTCGGTCATCAGAGCCACAACATAAGGCTGTGAAATAGTCTGCCCTTCCCCGATCGGAAGAGGATGATCGCCATATGCCTTATCACTCAGATCATCACTAACAAAACGATGCCGGGGGATCTTCAGCATAGCGTCAATAACTTTCCTGTCCGTTACCCCCCTGCTGACGATCTGCTCCTGGACCATTCCTTGCCTTTGGACTTTCGTCTTTTCCGTATCAGGCGCTTTTTTACTTTCAACGGAAGGGTACCGCGAGAAAGCGAAGAGGAAGAGCGACAGAACAATAAGTGATATTATTTTCGATCTTGCCATGTAACAATTATCGTACATAATCCTGCCGTCGTCAATTATTAAGATGATATAATGATTCAAACAGGGCATAGCCTGAAGCTATTATTATGGCGATACCGGCAGAAGAGAATATTTCTATCAGGACCTGCTTCACCATTTTTCTGGTCTCATGCTCTGTCCTGATATTCGAGGTCTCTCTCACGAGACTCTTCTCAATATACCTGTCGTATCATTTTGCCTTTATGGTGATAAGCATCGCCATGCTCGGCATAGGCGCGGCAGGCACCATGCTTGCCCTGTTTCCCGGCCGGGTTTGTTCAGAGTCTGACATAGGCGTTTATGCCATGCTTGCAGGCCTCTCATTTATCCTCTGCTACATCGTCTCAAACCATATGCCTTTCGATCCGGCGAAATTATCATGGGACCGTTTACAGATCTTTTATCTGGCCCTGTATTGTCTTATATTCAGTGTCCCTTTCTTCTTTTCAGGCATCCTCATCGCAACTGCATTTCTGTTGAACAGTAAAAAACCGAATATGATCTATGGTTCAGACCTGCTTGGGGCTGGAACAGGTTCTCTCGCTGCTCTTATCCTTTTAAATATCATTGCCCCCGGGTACACAATATCTGTTTCATCGCTTCTCTGTTTTACCGGGTCGCTGGCAACCTGCAAAAAAAGTTTCAGGGCCCTTCCCCTGCTGTTATTGATCATGACCCTTTTGGTGACCGCCATTCACCCTGATCTCATGAAGGTCAGGATGTCTCCTTACAAAAGTCTCCCCCTGTATTTGAATTTCCCGGGCGCAGAACATCTGAAAACCCTTTACAGTTCATATTCCCGGATAGACCTCTTCAGGAGTCCTGCGGTGAGATACGCTCCGGGTCTGAGTCTCAGCTATACGGACCCTTTGCCGGAACAGATCGGACTCGCCATAGACGGCGACAGGATAGATGTTATAACGGATGCTCGTGACAGATCAGGATTGAGATTCCTTGAATTTCTCCCGTCCGCTGCCGCATATCGAACTGGAAATATAAATACTGTGCTCATACTCGATCCAAAAGGAGGCCTTCATGTGCTTATGGCAGAATATTTTGGCGCAAAAAATATCCACAAAGTAGAAAGCAATCCAATGGTGATCAATGCTGTACAGGATAATTACGATGAATTTTCCGGACAAATATTCATGATAAACACATGGACAGGATACGGCCGCAGCTTCCTCAGGACAAGAGAAGAAGGGCCTTCTGACAGGAAGTACGATCTCATTGATCTGTCGATGACAGGCACTTCCGTAAGCGCTGTGTTTGGGATCTCGGAAGATTACAGACTTACTGTTGAGGCCTTCAGGCAGTACATGACCGCCCTGAAAAAAGACGGAATCATCAGCATAAGTCTTTATCTTATCCCGCCGCCTAGGATAGAGTTCAAAATAGCAGCAACTGTCGCAGCGGCCCTTGAACAGGCAGGCGTAAAAGATCCCGCATCACGAGTATCTGCGATCAGGAGCTGGGACAGCATGACCATACTTGTCAAAAACTCTCCCTTTACGATGGAAGAAATTGGGCGTCTTAAAGACTTCTCCCGCAAAAACCGTTTTGATCTTGTTTACTATCCCGGCATTACCAGGGAAGAGACCAATCTTTATATCAAACTTGCTTCTGACGAATACTGGAGCGCTTTCAAAAATATTTTAAACCCTGAAACACGTTCATTATTTATAAATGATTATCTTTTTGACATCGAGCCTGTTTATGACACAAACCCTTTCTTTCATTACTATCTTAAATTAAAGAACATAAAAGCTGTCTATGAAATAATGGGGCAAAAATGGTTTTATTTTCTGGAAGAAGGATATCTGCTGCCGGTCATTTTTGTGATAGTCTTTATGCTGTGCGGAGTGTTAACTATTATGCCGGCCCTCTTATATCGACGGCACAAAAAAATCGAAAGGTTTAAACAGTTAAAACCGGCCCTCCTGTATTTTGCAATGTTAGGGCTTGGATTTATGTTTGTTGAGGTTACCATGATACAGAGGTCTGTCCTTTTGCTCGAAAACCCCCTGTATTCAGTCGCAACCGTGGTTACAGCAATCCTTGTCAGTTCCGGAATCGGGGGCATGACCAGTTCTAAATTCTCACGGCTAAGCCCGCCGTCCTCACTGCTTGTACTTTCCCTGCTTATAGTTATGTATAGTTTTATGCAGCCCGTATTATCAGCCTTCCTGCTTTCATTTGATCTGGTCCCAAGAATGGCATTGTGGTTCGTTATGCTTCTGCCGCTCGGTTTTTTTATGGGTATACCCTTTCCAGGAGGAATGAAGGTCCTTGGGGAAAAGTGTCAGACATTAATACCATTGGCCTGGGCCATTAATGGATGCATGTCTGTGCTTGCGCCAATATTAACGATTATGATAGCCCTGGTAACAGGCTTCCGGGTAATTCTATGGGTATCTGCCCTGATGTATTTGCTCGCCTTTTTTTCATTTAGAAGTTTGAGAAAACAGGAGCTTTAAGAAGTTTTAGTTTAATAAATCGGCCCGTACTGATCAGGCCTTCTGGTCTTTAACAGATCATTGTACGGATTCAAGGCCTTGTCCCTTGCCATCTCCGGATCTATATCAACGACCATCAGCGCTTCTTCATCATCCGGGGCCCTGACCAGGATTTCCCCTCTTGGGGAAACAACCTCGCTTTTGCCTATGAACGTGAGGGACTGATCTTTCTTTCTGTGCTCTGTGCCGATGCGATTCGCGGTGACAGCGAACACCCTGTTTTCAAGACATCTGACCGGCATGGAGTCAGGGCAGAAAGGAAGGACAAGGTTTGCCGGATGGGCGACGATTTCAGCGCCAAGAAGAGCGAGGCTCCTCATGGATTCCGGGAAGAACCAGTCAAAGCATATCTTAATACCTATGCGGCCGATCTTTGTGTCCCAGACCTTGAACCCTGTATCACCCGGAGTAACGTAGAGTGTCTCTTCAAAGAAAAGATGCGTCTTCCGGTAAAGGCCGATAAACCCCTCCGGCCCGGTGAAGACTGCTGAATTGTAAAACTTATTCCCGTCCCTCTCCGGAAGCCCGGCAACGATATAAATGTTTCTCTCATGCGATAACTGCAGAAGGGCTTGTGTGGTATTACCATTTGGGACCGGTTCTGAAAGTTCAGCCACCTCATCTTTAGAGATAAACTGATACCCCGTCGCAAAAAACTCCGGGAGCACAAGGAGCTGTGCATCCGTATCCTTTATAGCGGATACTACCTTATTTATATTCTTCTCTTTTTCTCCGAATGTTGGGCCGAACTGATAGAAGCCTGCTTTCATGGGATTTAAAATAACATCAAATACAGTGGATTGTCTAACAGGCTGCTGAAAAACATTCATGGCCTGGTTGTCATTCCCGTGAAAACGGGAATCCAGTCTTTTAATATGTCTCTGGATGCCCGCTTTTGCGGGCATGACGAAATCAAGGAATGCTTTCTTTAATCTTTCTTTAATGATGCCCTGTTAAGATGATTGCAAGGATTCGGGAAGGAATCCCTGAAATTCAACAAACCTTAATGGGGAGGAAACAATGAAGAACACATTGATCATTATGCTGCTGGGGCTGGTACTTGTATCATTTGCATGGCCGTCTGAAGCGAGTGACGAAATGGAACATGGCAGAAGCCCCTATCCCGGGAAATTCTACGGCACAGTCGAACGCATGCCGGAAACCGGCAGGAATGGAATCTGGGTCATTAACGGCAGGGAAATCCTCGTGACCGGCAATACCAGAATAGAGGAAGAATACGGGAAGGTGGCACCCGGGGCTTATGTTGAAGTGAAAGGTGATTACTCAGGCAAGACATTTACCGCTTATGAGGTCGAGGTAAAGGGGGAGAAAAGACATCAGGAGATAACTCCTTCTACTGAGAATGCATCTGGCGCAAAACCGCGTGATTATTCCCCGCATCAGGAGAGGGTTTTCAACAGCAGGCTGCAGGGAGTGATCGAAGTCATGCCGAAGACTGGTTATGAAGGTATTTGGGTGATCGATGGCAGAAAGATCGACGTGACCAATAAAACACTCATCGATGAAACAGGCGGCAGAGCAGCTGTCGGGGTCTTTGCAAAAGTAAAGGGCGTCCGCAGCGGGGAAACGATCTCTGCCTATGAGATCGAAATCGAAACGAAAAAGAAGTAAGCATCAGGCATTAAATTATTGGAGACAGAACAGTGAACTTCTCGTTATTTCGTAAAGACATTCAGCCGTTTGTGCTGTGGTTTGCATGGCTTCTTGTGGTCACAATGATCATAGACTATGTGATACATCAGACTCAATGTCTCTGGGTTGAACTGTACTCAGGGATTCTGGGGACATTTCTTATCTTCATTTCATTCGCCTATTCGATGAGAAAAAAGAAAATCATTAAATACGGAAAGATAAAGACCTTTCTGAGGGCGCATGAGTATCTGGCATGGACAGGCTCCCTCCTGGTCCTGGTTCACGGGGGAATTCATTTCAACGCGATACTGCCCTGGGCCGCAGCTGCAGCAATGCTTGTAGCGGTGATCAGCGGTCTGGTCGGGAAATATCTGCTCAAGCAATCAACAGACACGCTCAGTAAGAGAAAAGACGAGTTAGCCGGAACCGGACTGTCTTCTGAAGAGATTGAAAAGAAAATATTCTGGGACGCGCTGGCAGTCAACGCAATGAAAAAATGGAAGTCAGTACATAAACCGATCACCATAATATTTGCCGCTTCCGCTGCCCTGCATATCCTTATTATATTTTTGTTCTGGAGATGGAACTGATGATAAAAACTACTACCATCGTGATAATTGCGATCTTGTCCGCGTTGCTTATTTACCTCTATCCCCGGCAGGCAATTAATCCGGGCGACCTTATAAAAGGTCATCAGCATCTGGAAAATGACTGTTTAAAATGTCACACTCTCTTTTCCGGCACACCCGCAGAGAAGTGCGTTGCCTGCCACAAACCAGCTGACATAGGAAGAGTAACGACAGAAGGAGTCATAATTGAAGCAAAGCCGGGACAGCAGAAGGCAGCTTTTCATCATCTGTTTTCAGCAGACACCTGCCTGTCCTGCCACCCGGACCATAAAGGGAGGGATATTGGCAAAGCAGGGCGTAGGTTTTCTCATGACCTGCTTCAGGGAGTAAATATGAAGCAGTGCACCGCATGCCATAAAGGGCCGGCGGATAATCTGCATGCAAAGAACAGTCAGGAATGCAGCCAGTGCCATAGCACTGAACGCTGGCGTCCGGCGGCCTTTGATCATGCTCAATATTTCCGTTTTGACGGAAATCATCCATCTGATTGCAGGATATGCCATAAGGGTGACAATTTTAAGGAGTACACCTGTTACGGCTGTCATGCGCATTCCCCCGGAAAGACGCGGGAGGAGCATCTGGAAGAAGGCATCAGCAACTATCAGGACTGCGCAGCCTGTCATCCGAGCGGGAATGAACATGATATAAGGCGCTTAAGACATCCACTGAGTTCAAAAAATGGTTTCAGCGGGGAGCCCAGCAATGGATATGAAGGCTCATCCAGAGGACCTGAATCCCGCTTTAACAATGGGTTAGGTGATTATTCAGAAAGATATGATTACAAGGAAGATGAAGACGAGGTAGATGATGACTAATTATCATCGTATAAAGCGGAAAAAATTCCCTGGGAATATTTGACTTCTAAAATAATAAAGGTCATCCGGCTTTGATCTTTCTTTCGGGTGTAGTAGTTAAGCCGGAGTCATGGACCGGGCAAGGTTTAAGGACCTGAATTTAAACCGGTCCCCAAAAAAGGAGTTGCAAAATGACACATATTAAAATATGGGATGTTCCGACGCGTTTGTTTCACTGGCTGCTGGCAGTCGTATTCTTGGCGGTCTTCAGCATCGCTCAATTTGTCCCGGACGAGGACCCGCTGTTTTCTGTTCACGCGCTTATCGGGCTGGTGATAGGCATGATGGTCTTTTTCAGGATTATCTGGGGGGTTGCGGGTTCGAAGTATGCCCGGTTCAGATCATTCACATTCACTCCCGGAGAGTTTGCAGGCTATATCAGAGACGCCTTCAGCGGAAAGGGAAAGCTGTATTTGGGACATAATCCCGGGGCCGGTTATGCTGTTTTTCTAATGCTCATCCTTTTGTCGGGCATCACTGCAACAGGTCTGCTCGGTCAGGGAGGGAATGAGAGTTTTGAGGAACTTCATGAGTTGTTTGCATATGCCATGATCGCCGCAGTGGCCGCCCACTTGTCCGGTGTGGTTCTGCATACGATCAGGCATAAAGAGAATATCGTCTTGAGTATGGTGACCGGGAACAAGGAAGGCGAAGCGAACGAAGGAATATCATCCGCCAGACCTCTGGCAGGGGCCGCCTTCCTGTTTTTAACCATATTGTGGACAGCCGGTCTTTTCAGCAGCTACGAGCCGAGTGCGAAGCAAACGATACTTCCTGTCATCGGCGCAACGATTCAACTGGGTGAGATCGAAGACAAGGGAGGAGAGCATGAAGGAGGTAAGCACAGGCATTACAAAGACAACGACGATTGACAGTGATGAATGCTCAGAGTGTGGAGATGCATGATGACATGATATAAATATGTCATTCCGGGTCAAGCCCGGAATCCAGTTCCATATATTCTGGATTCCCGCCTTCGTGGGAATGACAGAGCATGTTTTTTTATTTATAAACTCATTAGTAAGTGATGGTGAATGATTTGATCAGGAAGTTTACCGGAATTAGGATATAATGGTAATAATCTTGATGCTGACAGGAACAATTATGAACACCTTGAAAAAGTCAATGATTGAATTGCATGATATCGGACAAGGCAGAGAGATGAACTCATCACTGATGATATTTCAGAAGGAGGATAACATGTTTAGAAAAACGTTGTTAATACTTTCAGTCCTGATACTCGTGTCAGGCTGTTCAGGCATTATTAATCCTGTCAGGGCCGGGGAACCTCTGCCTTCCACAGAAGAAGAAAAGAAAATCCTGGCTGTACTGAACGATTTAGACAAAAACCAGAGACCGGGGATGATGAATGTCCCTGTAGAAGACGGCAGACTGCTTCGGCTGCTGACCGAGGCAGCTAATGCAAAGCATGTGGTTGAGATAGGGACGTCAAATGGCTACTCAGGAATCTGGTTTTGTATGGCATTAAATAAAACAGGCGGGAAACTTACTACCTACGAGATCGATGCCGGACGTGCTGCATTGGCCCGTGAGAACTTCAGGAGGGCCGGGGTTGATAAGCTCGTGACGCTTATTGAAGGTGATGCCCATGAGGAAGTCACGAGACTGAAGGAGCCTGTTGATATTGTATTTCTCGATGCGGACAAAACCGGCTACATCGACTACCTGAATAAACTATTGCCCCTGGTGCGTCCCGGGGGCCTCATCATTGCCCACAACATGACCCCGCGCATGGCGGACCCGGCATATATAAAGGCGATTACCTCTGACCCTCGCCTTGAGACCATCTTTCTGAACATGCAGGCCGCAGGCGTCGGTGTGACATTGAAAAAACGATGATGAACGCGGCCCCGGAAAAGAAGCTGTCCCTGTTTGATTCAACGTGCATCATTGTCGGCATCATTATCGGCGCCGGTATTTATGAGACAGGCCCCATTGTGGCCGCAAGCATGGGCAGCGGAGCGGGTGTCATAAGCATCTGGCTTGCCGGCGGACTGCTGGCGCTGAGTGGGGCATTGTGCTATGCGGAACTGGCTACTGCTTATCCGCGTGAGGGCGGAGATTATGTGTATCTGAGCCGCGCATACGGCAGCGCGTCGGGTTATATATTCGGCTGGTCGCAACTGGCGATCATCCGGCCGGGGGACATTGCCCTCATGGCCTTTGTCTTTGGGAGGTATGCTGAAACGCTTTATGCCCCGGCTGGAAACATGCGAGTGCTATATGCTGTATCAGCTGTTGTAATACTTACAGTAATCAATGTACTCGGTGTCAGGGGCGGTAAATGGACACAAAACATTTTGACCGTGATCAAGACACTCGGACTGCTGGCCATTGTTGCTGCGGGCATGCTTGCACCGGAGGCAGCGAAGGCAGCAGAGCCTTCTTCCCTAACAATGGGAGGGCTTGAACTCGCCCTTATTCTTGTTCTCTTTACCTATGGCGGCTGGAACGAAATGGCATATGTGGCTGCGGAAATCAAACGGCCTGAGAGAAATATAGTCCGCGCACTGGTAACAGGAACTGTTGCAGTCGCCGCATTATATGTGCTGGTCAATATCACATTTCTCCATACGCTTGGGTATGAAAAGACAGCCTCTTCTCAGGCAGTTGCCGTTGAAACGGTTTCCGCGGTGTTTCCTGATATGGCAGGGAGGGCCATCAGTATCCTTATATGCGTCTCAGCGCTCGGGGCTGTCAACGGTCTTATTTTTACCGGTGCGCGCATCTCCTACGCACTTGGCGCAGAACACGACTCATTCCGCAGGCTGGGAAGGTGGAGCGGCCGCTTCGGCACACCGGTGTGGGCCCTCATTGCCCAGGGATGCCTGAGTCTTGCGATTGTCCTGTTCGCGGGGTCATTTATTGATACTATACTATACACTGCCCCGGTGATATGGCTGTTCTTTCTGGCTACCGGCCTGTCTGTTTTCATGCTCAGGCAAAAAGAGCCGGACACACTGCGTCCCTATAAAATCACCGGGTACCCTGTGACCGCGATTATCTTTTGCGCCTGCAGTACATTCATGCTTTACAGCTCCGCGTCGTATGCCCTCAGGAACAAACCTGCCGGACTGCTTGTCATGATCGTCATCCTACTGGCAGGAGTGCTGGTCTACCGGTTTACTGAGATAAAAGGGAAGAGGGTCAGCTAATGAAGGTGCTAGTTATCGAAGATGAAAGAGACCTCGCTGATATCATAAAACAGGGGCTCGAAGAAAACGCCTTCTCTGTGGAGATATGCAATGACGGTGAGGAAGGTCTCTTCATGGCAGAGAATTATCCCTATGATGCGATAGTCCTTGATATAATGCTGCCTGCAATG
>CAYMUX010000066.1:1006-19826 GCA_964393845.1 uncultured Nitrospiraceae bacterium | reverse complement strand
TTGTGTGCCTTGATTACGCGACGCAGACAGCCTCATCATTTAAAAACATAACGGTATCTAATCCAAACAACGGCTCTATCAGCGGAACAGTCACGGATTCTATTCAAGGGACCCCAGTACGCGACGCACAAGTTCAGTTAAAGCAAGGCACTGTAGTCAAATATACAACTTATTCAGACCTAACCACAGGCAATTATTCAATCCCTAATGTAGTACCGGGCACTTATGATCTTGTAAGCACAAATAGCGGATATCAGACCTGGACACAAACAAAGACGATCAATTCAGGGCAGAACACCAGTCAGAATATTGCAATGGTGCCTCAAACTATTTCAGGCACAGTCACATACAACGGCTCTGCAATGAGCAATGTCATATTAACATTAAGTGGTCCTACATCAAGACCGGCCCAACCGTCCGCACCTGATGGCACTTATGCTTTCTTCTGGCTTGCTGATGGCTCGTACACTGTAACACCAAGCTTAGCCGGTTACTCCTTTAATCCATCTTCACGTACTGTACCGCTTTTAAGTTCAAGTGCTGCAGGGCAAAACTTTAAGGCGTGTAATACATCTGTACTTCTGTCAGGTATTGTGCGTGATTCAACTAAAAATTATAGCCCGCTTTCAGGAATAAAAATCTACGTGGATGGAAATACAAGTCCTTCAGCTATAACAACTACAAGCGGCAATTATACAATTCCAGGTCTTTCATGCGGGCTGCATACGATAACGGCCAGTGTCCCACTTGGATACTATAGTTATAGCAGCTCTGTGGACACATCATTAACTACTACTTTAAATATCGATCTCACTGCTGAATCTACGTCCAATGGTTTAAACAATAATTCCGGGAAGGGCGCCGACCCCGTTAATACCGCAACCGGCAATTACATTTATTACAAGAAAGATTTTGAGATGCCCGGCATAGGAATGCCGTTTGTCTTTGAACGGAACTACAACTCCAGAGATGCAAGCAGCACAGGCGCATCAGATACGCCACTGGGTTACGGCTGGCATCATACTCATGATGTAATCTTAAGCGTCGATTCTGTTGATTCATCTGTTACTATCCGCTGGGGTGACGGGAAAACAGAGACATGGACACCTGACGGAGTGGGAGGCTATACGCCGCAATTTGGGGTTTTTGATTCCCTGATTGACAACGGAGACGGGACATTTACTCTCAAGAAAAAAGATTTGACTAATTACAACTTTGACACATCAAACAGGCTTGCAACTATCATTGATAAAAACGGAAACACAATAACACTAACCTATACAGGCGGAAATCTTACACAGATTACAGACACAGCTGGCAGGAATATAGTCTTTACCTATAATGGAAACAACAGGATTACCGTTATTACAGACCCTATCGGCAGGACTCTCCAGTACAGCTATGATGTGAATGGAAACCTTGTTACGGCCACGGATATGAACGGCAATGTAACAAACTACACATATGACGTTGATCATCAGATGCTGACAGTAGTTGATCCAGAGGGAATACAGTCGTCACCAATGTCTATGACTCGTTAAAGAGAGTGGTTAACTCCCAGAGCGATGCCAAGGGCGGAGTGACAACTTACACATATGATGCAGTAAACCACAAGACGACATTTGTTGACCAGGAAGGATACACGACCATTCATTATCATGATGATCAGTTACGATTGATCCAGGAGACGGACGGCATAGGCAACTCGGCATACTATCAATATAACGCTGCCGGTAACAGAGACAAGGTTACAGACAAAAACGGCAATGATAAGACCTATACATATGATTCAACCGGCAATGTTTTAACAAAATCCGAGGACCTGGACGCAGTAACCACGTATACCACTACGATCACCTATGATACAAACAATAACCCACTGACAAGAACGGATGCGCTGGGCAACGTTACTACATTTGGGTATGATGCAAATAGCAATCTTATTAAAACAACTAATCCTTTAGGGTATTTTACAACGATTACTTACAATGCGAACGGACGGCCCCTTACAATAACAGACGCCAGAGGCGGGGTAACAACAAACACATACGACACAGAGGGTAATTTACTAACAGTAACAGACGCACTTGGAAATACGACAGTGTTTACGTATGACGGCGTTGGAAGGCGGCTTACAGCAAAGGACGCTCTGAACCGAACCACAACATTCACCTACGATAATAATAACAACCTTCTGACAATCACAGACCCGCTTAGCGGGGTAACATCTTACACTTATGACGGCAACAATAATAAATTGACCGTCACAGACCCGAATGGAAATACTACCACATACACTTATGACGTTAAAGACCTGATTGAAATAATTACAGACCCTCTGTTAAATACTGTCGCAAATACCTATGACGGCCTGGACAGAAAGGATTCCGTTACTGATAAACGAGGTAATATTACGACGTATGAATATGATGCGGTTGGAAATGTTTTAAACATTACTGATCCGTTGAGCAAAGTGACATCTTTTACATATGACGCAAACGGCAATAAAAAGACAGAAACAAATCCGTTAACACAAACCACAACATACACATACGACGCATTAAACAGGCTTGTTTCAGTAAAAGATAATCTCAACAATGTAACAACCACTTCTTATGATGCGCTTGGAAGAGTGATATCTACAACCAATGCCAAAGGACAGACTACAAGCTTTGTTTATGATGCGCTTGGCAGACTCCTGCAGGTGACAGACGCAACCGGCGGCATAGTCACTTACACATATGATGAAAACGGCAACCGTCTTACAATGACAGAACCGAATGGAAACACAACCTCATACACCTATGATGCCTTAAACAGGCTCATTCGGAAAGTAGAACCTCTTGGGAATACATATCGTATGTCTATGATGCTGTCGGAAACAGGATTAGCCTTACAGACGCAAAAGGCATTACAATAAACTACACCTATGATACCAATAACAGGCTTTCAGTAATCATATACCCTGATACCTCAACAGTCACATTATCTTATGACGCAAACGGTAACAGAAGCCAGATGGTTGATAGCCTCGGGACCTCGACATATTCATATGATGTATTAAACAGAATGGTTTCACATACTGACCCATTTGGAAAGACAATCGGCTATGGATACAACTCAAACGGAAACAGGACATCATTAGCATATCCTGGCAGTAAGACAGTGAATTATTCTTATGATGTCCTGAACAGGCTGAGTAGCGTTACGGACTGGCTTACAAATATAACTTCATATGCGTATGATGATGCCGGCAAGCTCACGACTGCAACTACTCCAAACGGCACAACAGCCAATTACTCTTACGATACAGCCGGACGGCTTACAGGGCTTTCAAATAAATACTCGGATGCATCGATTATTTCAAGCTATACATACACACTTGATGCAATCGGGAATCATACGAGCGCGGTAAAGGATGAACCGCTGCTTCCAATACTCACAAGCAAAAACATTACCTATACCTATGATGCAGAAAACAGATTAATAAACGAAGGCGGCACTACACAATTCTATGATGCAAACGGAAATCTTACGGCAAAGGGAAGCGACAATTTTTTATATGATTATGAAGACAGATTGAAACAGAGCAATATCGGAGGAGTGATAACACAGTACGGCTACGACGGGCTTGGAAACAGGCTTTCAAAAACAAAAGGCAGTTCAACAACAAAGTACGTACTTGATATTAACAGAAAGTTAGCAAATGTCATTGCAGAAACAGACAATGCCGGGACAATAACAGCTTATTATGTATACGGCCTCGGTCTCATTTCAAAGGTCCTACCTGACGGCACAGCTTATTACTACCACTATGATTCAAGAGGCAGCACGATTGCCTTGAGTGATGCGGCAGAAAATCTTACAGACACATACGCTTATGGCACATTCGGCAATCTTGCAAACAGCCAGGGCACGACAGTGAATCAATTCAAGTATGTCGGCAGATACGGCGTGATGGATGAAGGGAACGGGCTAAACTATATCAGGGCAAGATACTATTCGCCTGAAAAAGGACGGTTTATTACAAAAGACCCGCAGACCGGGAATGATAGCGACGGGCAGAGTTTAAACAGATATATTTATGCATTGAATAACCCTGTTACATTGATTGATATATCAGGATTTTCGCCAAAAGAGGGGGCAAAGGTTCAGGAGTTGTCACAATCTTCAGATTGGCTTAATAATTATTTAGTCGAAAACATTGATACGACTGTAGCCGGAGTGACTCCTAAAATGATATTGCCTGAAAAACCAAATAACAAGCAATTAAACGCTGATGCACTGAGTTTAGAACCCGGTCAGTATGTTAAAAAGATAAAATGTTTTATTACTTGCAAGACGATAGAATTAGGCATTACAGAAGATGGTCAGCCCTACTATAGTGTATCAGCAGATATAGGTTTTGGAATAGGATATGGACGATATAAAGGGGTAAATGTGGGGGATGTTAATGAAGGATATAGTGTTGATGTTGGTCCTAATATAACTGATTTAGAGGCTGGGGTAAGCATAGATAGTTCAGGGGCTTCAGTACACTGGAATGCTCTGGTTTCAGAGGGGTCCTCAAGTATCGATGGGAAATCAGGTAAAATAGGCGTTGGATTTAGTGTAGCTCCAAGTGCCTCAATCGGTGGTATATCATGGACTGAAAAAATAACATATTCACACTTAGAGCAGTTATATGAAGAATTTGAATTTTAAGAAATGATAAAAAAGAATATGTCTATAAAATTTAAAGAGATGGTTAAGCTATGGTTTATTTTATACGTATTCTTATCGCCGCTTAATACCTATGCTGCGCAAGTAACCTACACCTACGACTCCCTGAACCGCGTCACAAGCGTAGATTATGGAGACGGCGCTACAGAAGATTATACATATGACGCAGCAGGGAATAGATCAACCATGATCGTAAATGTTACAGACACGGATGGTGATGGAGTCGGGGATTATATGGATAACTGCCTGAATACCCCGAATGCAGGGCAAGAGGATACTGACTATGACGGATACGGGAATATGTGTGATTGTGACTTGGATAACAATGGCAATGTCGGCATAAGTGATTTCAATATTTTCAAGGCAGCATGGTTCTCCAACAGCTCCAGCCCGAACTGGAACCCTGACGCGGACTTTGATTCCAACGGAAATATAGGAATCAGTGACTTTAATATCTTAAAATCAAGATGGTTTACTAGTGAGCCATGGTATTAATAATTTGAAGGCAACTTATTTTAAGTGAACGTAATACATAGACATATAATACTCAGTCGCTCTTCCTCCCAGTTGTTCAATCTTACCTAACATCCAACAAAGTGTGTCAGCACATATAAGTGTGCCAGGATATTGTGTGTCATTAAGATTAACTGTCGGTTATGGAACTAACCACCGTCCTCGATGCGTTTATAACCCTTTGGTTTTATTGATATCTTGTCGATGAGAAAATATTAGAACGCTTATCCCTTAAGGGCATGAAAATTGCTTTTAACCTTAAAGCATTCCTTCTAACTACACAAAAAATTCAAATATTTTAGAGAGGAGAATAAGAAAAATGAAGAAAGTAATGGTATTAATCATTATAGCTCTTATGGCAGCATGGGGGGTATCGGAAGCAGATGCCTGGAATTTAGATATTGTGCCTGTGGGTTCATTGGATGCCACGGGAAATTCATCAATTTTTTTTAATATAGTATTTAATTCAGATGTGGGCGGCAACGTATTGGATAATTATGCATTCAATATTTTTTACGATACGTCAGAATTGACATGGAATTCAATACAAACAACCGTATCTCCCCCGTCTCCGCTATTTCCACAGTTTGGCCTGCCGACTCAAAGTCCAGCGGGATCAATTAATATGTTTAACGGAGCAACGTTCTCAAGCGGGGCGAATATAAACGGATCTGTGACATTAGCAAACGTAGCATTTAACATACATACTCCTGTGGGCAACGGATCGCCGGACGTCTGGTTTGATACTGTAACCCTTCCAGGACAAGAGGCCTTTACTGTCGATAATGTACTTACGAACATGAATACAGTAAAGATAGGCGGCAGTAATACCGATGTCTTTGCTACCACAGTAGTCCCGGAGCCTGTAAGCTCGGCTCTTTTTATTGTGGGCGGAGCGGTGATGGGAGTCAGACGGTACTGGAAGAAAAGATAAGAATATAGTCGGACAGAATTAGTTGATTAAAAGGGGAAGCATGAGATTGAGCGCTTCCCCTTTTAATATATCAATACATGTTCGTAATGGATCAAGGGCATTATGAGCCAATCGGGAAATTCGCAAGAGCTTGAACCCAGTTCAGAGAATACCTCATATTTTCAGACAATGACTTTTTGACGGTTTCAATGGCGTCACTGGTTTCCCGCGCAGTCTGGAAGAACCTCTTTAATTCACCGACGACTTTTATCTGGTAGTTTTTAAGGAACATTTTATGTTTGCCCTTCAGCTTTTATAAAGTTAAAGACATCAGATGTCTTCCAAACATTTATACCTTTCAGGTTTTTAAAATGTTTATCATTCGACCAGATTCCATCATTGTCGGTTGCGAGTGCAAGCGCAACAAACGGGACATCAAAAGGGTCTGTACCGCCCATCATTTTATTAGCCTTTTCCATATAAGGCTTTATTTTGGAAGCAGGAACAATCGTTATATTCTCTGTGATCAAAGTCATTAACACATTAATGTCTTCCATGCTTAAGCCGCTCCTTTTGGAAATTTTATCTTTATGTCTTTCAAATTCCTCAAAGGCATATTCAGGCAGCAGAAATTCTATTGATGATAAAAGCAGGGCTTCTCTTGTTGCGGAATCTTTAAGAAGGGCTGAGATGAGTATGCCTGTGTCTATGACTAATCTCATCAGGCTTTTTGATATTTTTTTAGTAAGGCGCCTTTAATTTCGTGGTCTAACGTCTCAACATCCTTGCCTGTGAGTTTGCTCTTGGAGGTTATGGAATCCAGAAGTTTTATTTTCCTTGCATAATTCCAGAGGGTGTCGCTGATAATTTTGTTCCAGTCCACTTCTGCATGTTTTTTGATGATGTCTTTTACGTCAGTTGGAATATCAAAAGTAACTTTCGGCATTTTCCCCTCCTTTGAGTCGTTTAGGGAATTATAACATAACCTATGTTTTTCTCTGAAATAAATTATATGGAATGCTTACGAACTCGATCTGGTTTCGACGGTCAACGTGAATTTTGACGGTGCAAATGTCCTTGCTCCCGAGCCGATAAGCTCCATTCTTTTTTAACCGGCGGAGCGGTGATGGGAGTCAGACGGTACTGGAAGAAAAAATAAGAATATAGTCAGACAGAATTAGTTAATTAAAAAGGGGAAGCATGAGATTGAGTGCTTCCCCTTTTAATATATCAATACATGTTCGTAATGGATCAAGGGCATTATGAAATTATCTTCCATTTTTAATTCAGGAATGCAATAATAATGATATAAAAATACGAGGTGATATATGAATATTTCTCTAAAGATTGAGATATTTAAAGAAGGTGATGCTTATGTAGCTTTGTCACCGGAGTTGAACGTATCCAGTTTCGGCGACACAATTGATGAAGCCAAACGATCAATAAAGGAAGCTATTGAGGCATTTATTGAGGAATGCAGAAATATGGGCACTCTGGATGATGTGCTGGAGGAATCGGGGTTTTCAAAAACTGATGATGTATGGACCGCAAGGAAACCAATTACTGAAGAAGATCTTGCGTTGGCGCTGTAGCCTGATAAATGTCAGATAGAAAAATAACACCGGTTCATTACGAAAAACTGATAAGGGTATTTGAACTCGAGGGTTTCGTCTCAAAAAGAACAAAAGGCGACCATATTATAATGACAAAAGCGGGCGTAAAAAGACCCATTGTTATAAAAACCAGTCCCCGGCTTGTTCCTGTAACGCACATACGTACCAATATGACCACAAGAGAACGCTATTTTGAGCGGTTAGACAGCGTTAAATAAAACCAATAGCAATCTACGATTCAGATAACAACATTTGAAATAATTATATATTTGCAATAATATATACTTCACATAATTAAAGACAGCGGCTGATTTAATACAATAAGCGTAAAGAAATAATATATTACCGGGAGAATGTAAATGAATGTAATAGCAAAAGGAAAAATTACTGACGTTCATGAACTTGAAAATATTGCAAAAAAAATCCGAATCAGTATCCTCCATATGTTGACACGGGCTAATTCCGGACACACGGGAGGTTCATTGTCTGCCGCAGATGTTGCTGTAGCAATATATTTCTCAAAAATGAAGTTCAATCCCGATGATCCCAAATGGGAAGATAGGGACAGATTTATTTTGTCAAAAGGCCATGCAGCCCCCCTGCTCTACGCAATTATGGCGGAAGCAGGCTATTTCCCGATGGAAACTTTGGACAATCTCAGAAAGATTGAATCTCCCCTGCAGGGGCATCCCTGCTGTAAAAGAATTCCCGGCATAGAAGTTTCAACAGGCTCTCTCGGACAGGGTCTTTCTGTTGCAAACGGCATGGCCTTAGGTCTGAGACTCGACAATAATCCAGCAAGGGTTTACTGCATCATGGGAGACGGTGAAATTCAGGAAGGGCAAATATGGGAAGCAGCAATGACCTCAGCCCATTATAAAATCGATAACCTTTGTGCTGTTGTAGACAGCAATGAACTTCAGATAGACGGCCCGGTTGAAGAGGTCATGGGAATTCAGCCGATTCACGACAAATGGGAAGCTTTTGGATGGCACGTAATCAGTATTGACGGGCATGATATGGAGGAAATACTCAAAGCCCTTGATGAAGCCGAAAGTGTAAAAGGTAAACCTACTATTATTATCGCAAACACAACCAAAGGCAAAGGCGTATCTTTCTTTGAAGATAAAGTTGAATACCACGGAGTTGCCCCCTCACAGGAGGAGTTTGATAAGGCGGTAAAGGAGATTAATAATGGGTGAAAAAAGTCAGCAGTCACATGTAGGTGCGTATGGCAATACGCCCGATAAAAAACCCAAGGCCACAAGAGATGCGTATGGTGAAACCCTGCTTGAACTCGGTAAAAAGCGTTCAGATATAGTAGCTCTTGATGCCGATCTGTCCGGATCAACCAAGACAAGTAAATTCGCGAAAGCATTCCCTGACAGATTTTTTAATATGGGAATTGCCGAGCAAGACATGATCGGCACTGCAGCAGGACTTGCATTAGCCGGGAAAATACCATTCGCCTCAACCTTTGCAGTCTTTGAAACTGGCAGGGCGTGGGACCAGATAAGACTGACGGTCTGCTACTCAAATACCAATGTTAAACTTGTTGCTACCCATAGCGGTATAACTGTAGGTGAAGACGGGGCGTCTCATCAGGCCCTTGAAGACATAGCCTTGATGAGGGTCCTGCCGAACATGAACGTTATAGTTCCTGCAGATGCAACGGAAACAGCATCGGTTATTAATGCGGTTGTTGATTTTAAAGGGCCGGTGTATGTCAGACTCGGAAGGGCCAAAGTTCCATATGTCATGCCTGACGATTATAAATTCACCCTCGGAAAAGCGTTCGTATTCCATATTGGGAAAGATGCCAATATAGTGGCTGCCGGGATTACAGTCAGTATGGCAAAAGAAGCAGCCGAAATCCTGTCAAAAGACGGCATTGATACAGGCGTAATTAACATGTCCACAATAAAACCTCTTGATGAAGAAACCCTTTTATCAGCCGCTAAGAGTTCGAAAATCCTTGTCACTGCGGAAGAACATTCCATTATCGGCGGACTTGGAGGAGCAGTGTGTGAGTTCCTGTCGGAAAACTGTCCCATACCCGTAAAACGAATAGGTACCCAGGATACATTCGGCTGTTCCGGGAATGCGGACGATCTACTGAGACTTCACGGTATTACGACTGAAAATATTGTTAACACAATAAAAACATTCTTTAAAAAATGATCGAATTCTTAAACGTAACGAAATATTATGACAAAGACGTTGTATTAAAAGATGTCACTCTTACAATTGAAAAGGGTGAACTTGCCTATATAACCGGTCCAAGCGGGGCAGGCAAAACAACTTTACTGAAACTGATTTACTGCGCAGAACATCCGGACAAAGGACAACTGGTTGTTGCCGGTTGGGACGTGACTAATTTAAAGCAAAAAACAATACCATATTTAAGAAGGAATGTCGGTATTGTTTTTCAAGACTTCAGATTATTATTCAACAAAACGGTTTACGAGAATGTTGCCCTTGCCTTAAGGATTCATTACATGCCGTCCAAGACAATCAGAGATGATGTCATTGCGGTACTTAAGGAAGTGCAATTAAGCCATAAAGCCAACATATATCCTCAGCATCTTTCCGGGGGAGAGCAGCAGAGAGTAGTAATAGCAAGGGCAATGGTATCAAAGCCTACGGTCCTTCTTGCAGATGAACCCACCGGCAATCTTGATGCAGATACATCCAAAACAATCACAAACCTCTTCAGGGAAATAAATGCCCGGGGCGCTACCGTGCTGATTGCAACACATAATCATGATCTTTTTCATGGAACAGGCCGCAGGGTCTTTTTCTTAAAGGATAACCAGATAGAGAAGGAAATAATCGGTTGAAAGTCTTTAATTATTCTTTCCAGACTGTTTTTAAAAGCCTCTGGCTCGAAAAGTGGATAAATCTCCTCACGATTTTATCCATAAGTATTGGCCTGTCACTGGTAACGACATTTATTATGATGTCTTTAAACATGGAGTCTGTCCTTCAGCGTTGGGCTAAAAACTTTGGCATGGTTGTATATCTGAACGAAACAATAAGTCAGGAAGAAGAAGATTCTCTAAAAAATCAGTTGGCAAAAGATATTGATATTATTGAAGTTAAATACATCTCAAAAGATGCTGCCCTGGACGAACTCCGCAAGACTTTAGGGGCCAATGCGCTTATTCTCGAAGGAGTTAATGAAAACCCTCTCCCATCTTCATTTGAACTTAGACTCAAGAGCGCTTTACTGGAACCAGGAATTATCAAAAACAAGGCCGCACAGATAGAAAAGATGCCCGGAGTTGAAGAGATACAATACGGTGAAAAATGGTTGTCATCTTTATACACTATCTCAAAGACGATGAAGATTGGCTCAATTGTAATCGGAGGCGCCGTCTTTATCGCCATTACGTTTATTACATACAGTACCATCAAGATCTTTTTTTATCGTAGGAAAGAAGAGATTGAAACGCTTAAACTGTTGGGCGCCACTAGAAGCTTTATAAGGCTCCCTTTCCTTTTGGAGGGTCTTATCATCGGCCTTCTGGGCGGCATCATAAGCTCTCTTGCAATATTCAGCATTTATTCATTTACAAGTTTAAAAGTGATTGAATTTTTGCCTTCGGTAAAATTATTTATGATTTCCCTTCCCTTTGAGATATATATAGCCGTTCCTCTTGCGGGAGCTCTTGTAAGTGTTATAGGAAGTTTTATTGCTGTAGGCAAAATAAGGTATTAAGTCGGGAGATAGAATACAAGAATGATTAATAAGAAGTCGGCAGTCATATTTTTGCTTCTTATTTTATTTGTATTTCTTTTCTCACCGGGTATTTTTCACCTCTCACCTCTTGAAGCAGCTAATGCTAAAAAGGAGCTCTTTGAAATCCAGGAGAAGCTAAAAACCAATAGACAAAAAGTTGAAGAATCCATAAAAAAAGAAAAATCCGTAATCGAAAGAATAGAAGATTTAAACAATAACATTAAAAAGAAAACGGAAGAACTTGAGGATTACGACAAGCGCATATCACGGACTCAGTCAGATATTTCAATCCTTTCGCAAGAAATCAGTTTGCTTAACAGTAAACTGGTCAGCCAGAAAGAGCATTTAAAAGGGCGTCTCAGGGCTCTTTATAAACAGCAATACGGCGGTCATGCCCTCATACTTATCTCCGCAAGGGACTACCAGGATTTAATTCAAAAAAGCAAATATGTAAGCCTGATAGCACATTACGACAGCAAAATAATTAATAAATACGGCGCTGATCTGGAAGAGGTTATCTCAAAGAAAAGAAAACTTGAAGGCCTGAATGATGAATTAAAGACTAACAAAAATAATGTCCGGAAAATGCAAAAAGCCTTACAAGCAGATCGTATTCAAAAAGATAAACTGCTGACAATGATCAGAAGCACGCGCAAGTCTTACGAAAAAACAATCACGGAGCTTGAGAAATCATCAAAGGAGCTCCTTCAGATGATTGAGGGACTAAAAAAGAAAAGGCTTCCTGAATCCGTCATCGGCAAAGGATTCAGATCATCAATGGGCCTTTTGCCCTGGCCCGTCAGCGGTAAAGTGGTAATCCCGTTTGGAACATATAAAGATCCTGAATTTAATATAACAGTATTTAAAAACGGAATAGAAATCAAACCGGATAGAGGAGAAATACCAAAAGCAATAGCCGGAGGCCGGGTCGTTTATGCAGACTGGTTTAAGGGCTATGGAATGCTATTGATAATCGACCATGGTAACGACTATCATAGTTTATATGGGAATCTTTCAGAAATTTTTCTTAATACAGGTGATATACTAACTGAAGGGAAAGATATAGGTAAGATAGGCACATCTACTCTCTTGAATTTTCCTACCCTGTATTTTGAAATCAGGCATAAAGGAAAACCGGTGGACCCGATGGAATGGTTAACAAGAAAAAGCAGGACAACTAATAAAATAAGGATAAAATAGCACTATAAATACATCTGGAGAAACACATCAGTTTCTCTCTATATTAGAGGAGGATAAATGTTCAGTCGTAAAACAGTTGTTATATGGGTACTGATTACTTTTATTACGTTCACCGGGATTCTCATCAATAAATGGAGTCTGCTGGAAAATGTTAATGCCGATGAGCATTCTCATTATACCCAGATAAAGACATTCGCCGAATCTCTTTCGTTAGTGAAGAAAAACTATGTAGAAGAAGTGGAAGAGAAAGAACTCGTATACGGAGCAATAAAGGGTATGCTTAATTCCCTCGACCCTCATTCTTCCTTTATGCCTCCTGAATCATTTAAAGAAATGCAAATTGATACTAAAGGTGAATTCGGAGGTCTCGGCATTCAGATAGGAATAAAAGATAAAATGTTGACCATAATTGCACCTATTGAAGATACCCCTGCCGAAAAAGCAGGAGTTCATGCCGGCGACATAATTATAAAAATAAACGGTGAATCAACAAAAGACCTGAGCCTTCAAGATGCTGTTTCAAAATTACGGGGGCCTAAAGGCACCAAGGTAACAATAACAATAATAAGAGAAGGGCTGGGAAAACCGTTGGATATTGCCATGATAAGAGACATAATTATACTCAAAAGCATAAAATCCAGGGTAATTGATGAGCGCATCGGCTATGTGAAACTTACACAATTCCAGGAGAGATCTGCCGATGACCTGCAAAAGGCATTAAAGGAGCTTTCCGAAAAAAGTATAAACGCGCTAATACTTGACCTCAGAAACAATCCCGGAGGTTTGTTAAAAGGCGCTGTTGATGTTACAAGTCAGTTCTTGCCGTCCGGGAAACTCGTCGTGTATATAAAAGGCAGAAACGGGGACAAGCAGAACTTTGATACGGTTAATGGCCACAAGTATTATGATTATCCTATGGTAGTGCTTGTTAACGGTGGAAGCGCCAGTGCGTCGGAAATCGTAGCCGGAGCACTGCAGGATTGGGGCAAGGCAATTGTACTCGGAACTCAGACCTTTGGAAAAGGTTCTGTCCAGACAGTCATTCCTCTGAGTGACGGATCAGCCCTCCGGTTGACAACGGCAAGATATTATACACCCAAGGGAAGGTCCATCCAGACAACCGGAATAACCCCCGATATCGTTGTCAAGATCGAGACAAAAAACGGAGCAAAAACGCATCCCGTTTATAGAGAGAAGGACCTGGAGAAACATCTTATAAATGATGTGTCAAAAGAAAGTGAAGATAAAGAAGGTAAAGACAAAGAAGATGAGGACAAAATAGGTGAAGATATTGATATTAAAGATAAAGAGTTAATTGAAGTTCCGGTCAAGATATCTGATGAAGAAGACAATCAACTTCAGCGCGCAATTGACCTTCTTAAAGGATTGAGGATAATAAAGGAATTGCCAAAAGCAGGATAGCTGATAATCAACATATAATGTTAAAAAAGGCCTGGGTAACCGGGCCTTTTTTTGTTTGTAACTTTTTAACTCTAAAGAAAGTAACCGGTCTTAATTTAAGCGCCAATAAATCATAAGCAGAAATTATGGATTTTAGATCAACTTATCCGCGCTTATACTGATTTACATTCATTTCACTGATATCAACGACTCAATTGACAGATTAGATTTAAGAATGTAGATTATAAAACTAAGGATCATCTCCAAATGAATTGACGTGATCGAAAGGATTCATGGGACGAGGGACTCGATGGGTCAAGTGAAATACGGATATGATAATAGAGGTTTTGTAAAAGGGCTTTTTTCTATCTTACTTATAGGAGTGCTGTTATATATTGGTATATCTTTTGCGAAGCCTTATTATCGATATAGTATCCTCAAATCTTATTCCAAAAGTATATTAGAGGCAGGACTTGGAGACACTGAGAAAATTAAAAAAAGAATTTTAACATCTGCAGATGAATTAAAGATCCCCCTGACTGAGAACAATATTACATTACAACGACATAACAATACAGTTACGCTCAAGGCAAACTGGTCAGAGGTTGTGGACTTACTTGGCTATTATCAACGTAATTTGAATTTTAATGTAGATATGAATATGGCTATCCAGGACTGATGTTTCATACGCCGATTACATGGACGGCAAATTAAGCGATTACGAATATCCTGATGAAAAAATAAAAGAGGCGCTCTCAAGGCTTCCCGTATTTTAACGCTCTATTATCAGAGAGAACATTCCTGATATAATGGACTATCAGAGTTTAATCTGATAATTCATCAAAACCGTAGAGAAATGATAAATTAATGCCATGGCATATGTAATCGCATTTGCAGGAAAGGGCGGTACAGGGAAGACCACCATTGCCGCCCTGACAGTCCGTTACCTTATCGAAAGGAAAAAGAAGGCAGTCCTCGCTGTCGATGCGGACAGCAATTCCTGTCTCAATGAAGCGCTCGGTGTTAAGATTCATGCGACCATCGGAAAACTGCGTGAAGAATCTCTGGCAACTATAAGGAGCGGGGGGAAACGTCCCGGCGGTATGAGCATGGAACAGCTCTTTGACTATCAGGTGCAGCAGTCGATCATTGAGGCAAACGGTTTCGACCTTATGGTCATGGGCAGGCCGGAAGGGCCGGGATGTTACTGCGCCGCCAATAATATCATCAGAAAATATACTGATATACTTGCTGAAAAATATCCGTATGTTGTTCTGGACAACGAGGCGGGAATGGAGCATCTGAGCAGAAGGACCACCCACAAGGTGGATCTTTTGCTTGTCATCAGCGATCCGACCAAGAAAGGCGTGCAGACGGCAAACAGGATCAACAGCCTGATAGATGAACTAAAACTTGAAGTAGACAAGCGCAAGCTGATAATTAACAGGGTATCTGACGAGAATTTTGAAAAAATAAAAAGCAGCGGGGTCGAACTTCCTTTTACAGATATCTTCAATATCCCGGAGGACGATAATATATTTCATCTTGACCTTGAAGGCAAACCCGTGTTTGATCTTCCTTCCGGTTCAGCTGCCGTTGAGAAAGCTTTTGAAATCCTGGACTTCTGCAGCATCCCTTAATGAACTTAATACACACAAAGTAGGTTATGCCAAAAGCAGTTGCATTATATTCCGGAGGACTGGACAGCACTCTCGCAATTCTTGTTATGCAGAGACATGGCGTGGATGTAACTGCCGTAACATTCATGAACCACTTCGGCTGTGATATAAGTGATAAGTCTTCCTGTTCAAAAGATCCCTTTGCTGCATCGGTCAAATTCGGCTTTCAGGTAAAGCTTTCACACTTATCTGATAAGTTTCTGGAAATAGTAAAAAATCCAAAACACGGACATGGGAAAAATATGAATCCATGTATCGACTGCAGAATTCTCATGTTAAAAGAAGCAAAGCAATTCATGAAAATACTCGGAGCCGATTTCCTTATCACCGGAGAAGTCATCGGACAGAGACCGATGAGCCAAAGAAAAAACTGTTTCCCGATGATTGACAAGGCAGCGGACGTTAAAGGTCTCGTTGTAAGACCGCTCTGCGGAAAGCTCCTGCCGGTCACCATTCCGGAGGAGAAAGGGCTGATCAGCAGGGACATGCTCCTTGATTTCAACGGACGTTCAAGAAAGCCACAGATAGCGCTTGCTGAAGAATTAGGTTTAACTGAATACCCTGCACCGGCTGGAGGATGCCTGCTCACAGAGCCTATTTATTCATTCAAATTAAAAGATCTTCTTGGCCACAACAAAGACCCTGAATATAAGGACATAAACTTCTTAAGAGTCGGCAGGCATTTCAGATTTTCTCCTGACTGCAAAATAATTATTGGAAGAAATAACGAAGAAAACGAAACAATTAAATCACTTTCAGACCAGGATGACTATAAATTGAGAGTACTCAATCACGGGAGCCCGTTAACCGTCATCCTTGGTAAAGCAACCGATGATGCGATTGCCTTTGCCGCATCTCTATGCGCAAGATATTCCGATGCAAAGAAACTTCGTGACGTAAATGTTTCAATCACAAAAGGGGAAGTTGGTTACACGTTAACAGTCCAACCTGCGCTTGAAGAAGTTATAGATCAATACAGGATTGATAAGAAGAAAATCGTAATAAATAATGCGTAGCTGTTTTCACAGTCTTACCGGAACGCCCTTTGACCTTAAATACTCTTTTGCTTCTTTAACAGAATATTCTCTATAGTGGAATATTGAAGCTGCAAGGGCTGCATCCGCTTTACCTTCCACAAGCCCTTCCCGCAAATGCTCAAGCGTCCCTACTCCGCCCGATGCAACAACAGGTATCGTTACGGATTCAGATATTGTCTTTGTCAAGTTAATATCATAACCGTCCTTTGTTCCATCCTTGTCCATGCTTGTCAGAAGAATTTCTCCTGCCCCAAGTTCTTCCATTTTCTTCGCCCATTTTACGGCATTTATCTGCCGCATTTTTCTGCCTCCGTGAGTTGAAATCGCCCAGACCGTTCCTCCATTTGATGGAATTTTCAAACGGGCTTCGCTCAAAAATGGGTCTTTAAACCACGGTTCATCAGGTTCATAAGTCATATCAGGCCGTATCCTCTTTGCATCAACGGCTACAACTATGCACTGACTTCCGAAACGTTCAGCAGCCTCTCTTATGAAATACGGATTAATAACAGCGGTGGTGTTAATGGAAACTTTGTCGCACCCTGCATTAAGCAGATCCCTTATATCGTCTAATGACTTGATTCCGCCGCCAACGGTCAATGGCATGAAAACGTCATCCGCCGTTCTCGCAACAACATCAAGGATGATCTTTCTCTTTTCATGTGATGCAGTGACATCAAGGAACACCAGTTCATCAGCTCCCTGTTCGTCATAAAATTTTGCGTTCTCAACAGGGTCACCTGCATCGGTCAGGTTCTGAAAGTTAACCCCTTTCACAACCCTGCCGTCTTTAACGTCTAAACATGGTATTATTCTTTTAGCCAGCATTCAGTCTTTCCCCTTAGTTATTTCTATTGCTAATCTCAAATCCATCGTCCCTTCATACAGCGCCTTGCCGGTTATTACTCCCCACAGGTTTTCTATTTGCATAAGGTTCTTAATATCATCAAGTTTGGACACTCCTCCTGATGCGATAACAGGGATGTCAACTGACTTGACCATTCTTGCCATGGCATCTATATTTGGACCTGTCATCATCCCGTCTCTTGAGATATCCGTATAAATAATCCCTGCTGCGCCGTTATCCTGCATCCGCTTCGCAAATTCTATTGCATCCAGATCTGTAACTTCTACCCAGCCTTTAACAGCTACCTTCCCGTCTTTAGCATCAATTCCAACAAGAACTTTACCCGGGAA
The DNA here is from genome assembly GCA_964393845.1 of uncultured Nitrospiraceae bacterium. Taxonomy (GTDB): domain Bacteria; phylum Nitrospirota; class Thermodesulfovibrionia; order UBA6902; family UBA6902; genus UBA6902. The sequence goes on along the minus strand of CAYMUX010000066.1, from coordinate 1,809 downwards.
TCTTTCGCAGGCTTCTTTGACCATTGCCGGATCTTTTGCCGCAGAGGTGCCGATGATCGTCCTGTCCACGCCAAGATTAATCAACTGTTCTATCCTCTCAATGTCCCGTATGCCGCCTCCAAGCTCGATAGGTATGTGAATCGATTTTCTTATCTCCCTTATTTTGTCAAAATTCTTCTGCTCACCCGTAAACGCCCCGTCAAGGTCAACCACATGAAGCAGCTTCGCGCCGAGCTCAACCCAATGCTGCGCCATTGACGCGGGGTCATCGGAATAAACGGTGACTTCCTCTTTCTTCCCCTGAAGAAGCCTTACGCATTTACCGTCTTTAAGGTCTATCGCGGGTATTATTATCATGCGTTGAGTATATCAGAAGACTTTTGCGTCAGGCAACTTTATAGAGAGATATTGGAAAACTGATTGGGGCGCTCTCATATCACTCAAAAATAACGTACTCTTTTATCTTTTCAAGCCTCTTCCCTTTTATTCCCATATCCTCAAGGCTGGTGACCCTTCTTTCACTCCTTGTCTTGAGTATCCTGCCGACTGTATCGGGTCCCAGTCCCGGCACTCTAAGCAAGGCCTCTTTGTCCGAGGTATTGATCCTGACAGGGTAGAATTCGGGGTGCGTGTCGGCCCAAACCTGTTTCGGGTCTTTGTCCAGTCTCAGGTTGCCGCCCTGGTCGAGCAGGATGTCGTTGAAGGTAAAGCCGTATCTGCGAATGAGAAAATCTGTCTGGTATAAGCGGTGTTCCCGCATAAAAGTTTTATCGGGGTCGTCGGGCCTTTGGCCTTCTGCCTGG
>CAYMUX010000066.1:0-996 GCA_964393845.1 uncultured Nitrospiraceae bacterium | reverse complement strand
GGGGGTCGGCGGGACATTGTCTTTCTCCGGGAATCTCCGGTTTGCCCAGCCCTTTCTGGTAGGCTGAAAAATACACGCGCTTAAAATGCAGACGCTTGTATAATCTTAATGTGTAATCCACAATCTCCGCGTCCGTTTCTTCGGAGGCGCCGACAATGAACTGCGTGGTGCATTTTACCCTGCTGAATCTTTCCCCCCTGTCCGTGAGTTTGCCCATCAGCTTCAGCGGGCGGATGATGTCTTTCAGATAATCTTTTTTCTCGGATAGCACATCAAAGTGTTTCTTGCCGGGCGTCTCGATATTGAGCGACACCGCGCTTGCCAGGGAAAGGGAATCCTCGATGGCCGCGTCCGAGGCCCCGGGGATAATTTTCAGGTGAATATAACCTTTAAAATTGTGTTTGTATCTTAAGAGACGCGCAACCGCGTTGATTTTATCCATTGTGTAGTCGGCATTGCCGATGACCGCTGAACTCAGGAACAGGCCGAATACCTTTTTCCTCCTCATATATTCCATAAATACGCGGGCGACCTCTTCAGGCTGGAGCGTGCAACGCCGCACATCCGTATCAGAGCGGAGCGGGCAGTACTTACAGTCGTTTGCGCACGCGTTTGAGAGGAGGGTTTTCAGCAGGACGGAATAGCCGCCCCGTGGCAGCGCTACAGGATAAAGCCATTTGCCATCCTGTCCTCTTCTGCGGCGGTCATCGTTGTTTGTGCCGCAGGCGCAGGCAAGGTCGTAACGCGAATCTTCAGAAAGCACCTTGAGTTTTTCAATCGTGTCCATGACAATTACCTTCAGGATTATATCAAAACAGAAGCATCCTTTGCGCAGAGTGACTTATCATTTAATTAATCCGGGTATGACAAATGACTTGCGTTTCATCAAGATTTGTAGTATTTAATTAATACAGGTATGAATATGAAAAAACATCTGCTCATAATGTTATAGTAACGGCATTAAATTAAAATACATCTTAAGCATTTAATTAGCTG
>CAYMUX010000065.1:0-19864 GCA_964393845.1 uncultured Nitrospiraceae bacterium | reverse complement strand
TTTTACTAACGGGCTGGATATTCTCGTGCTGAATAATTACTGGATTGAAAAATAACCAAATAAATGCTTATTTATCATTTGTTGAACTCATAGATATAAACTGCTTATATGCCGGGATGTCTGAAAAATCAAAAAGTTTCTCCTTATTCCAAAAAAACTTTAAAAACTTGTCGTATGTAAGTTGTTTGCCAATCTCTCTGATCTCTGCCCAAGATGTAATTATCTTCACAAAAACATACAGATTCAGCTTTATTACAACTTTGATTTAAAATCAAGATATGTATTAAAATATTTCACAACAATATTAAAAAGGATTCTACAAATATGCCGCTTGATCTTCTTCTCATTGATCCACCACTCAGTATGACAAAGAGATACGGTCACTTCGCGCTATGTGGAGGTAAGTCCTTTCAAACGGGTTTGGCCTACATTGCTGCCGTCGCAAGACGTGAGAACTTTAGAGTTAAAATCCTTGATATGGGTGTTACTATCCTTAAAGACGAGGAATTAAAAAAATATCTCCAAACTGAAAAACCGAAAATTGTTGGTCTAACAGCCACAACTATTGCAATATCTGATGCAGCAAGAATTGCCGGTATTGTAAAAAAAACATTACCGGACACACTCACTGTTATAGGCGGACCACATATTTCATGTACACCAGAAGCCACTATCAAGCGATACTTAGAATTTGATGTTGGGGTAATTGGTGAAGGTGAAATAACCATGCTTGACTTATTGAATCTGCCTAATCCATCAAAAAGCAACTTTATCGGTATTGATGGTTTAATCTGGAATGATAATGATAGTATCTCGTATTCAAAACCGCGTACACTTATCAAGGACCTTGACTGGCTGCCTCTCCCGGCTGTTGATCTGTTCCCGGATTTAAAAACTTCATATATCCCACCGTATTTCAGTGTAAAGCGAACTCCTGCAGTTACCGTTATGACCACGCGAGGGTGTCCCGGTCAATGCACTTTCTGCACAAACGCAATTCATGGGAGAACAATTCGTCAATATTCCCTTGATTATTTATTTGAATATACTTACTTATTGACAAAAAAATATGGCATAAAAGAATTTCAAATTAACGACGATACCTTTACCGTAGATCGCAAGCGTGTAATAGAATTTTGCAAGAGATTGCTTGATGAAAAAATTGATTTGACCTGGACTTGTCTTTCTCGTGTTAATGGTGTTACACCAGAGATGCTCGTTCTCATGAAAAAAGCAGGATGCTGGCAGATTTGCTATGGCATCGAGAGCGGGGACCAGGAAATGCTTAATTCATTAATGAAGAGAATTAAGCTGGAGCAGGTTCATAAGACTACAGAAATGACAAAGCAGGCAAGTATTAGCATGAAAGGGTATTTTATGATGGGTTTACCGGGAGAAACACGTGAAAGCCTAAAAAAGACTGTCGATCTTGCTTTAGAACTCCCTTTAGATGATATAGCCCTAACAATTTTTACTCCTTACCCTGGGTCTCCTGCATACAAAGACATACAAAAGTATGGAACGTTCATAGAGGATTGGGATGCAATGACAACCCTGAATGCAAGTTTTGTAGCCAAAGGATTTACGCGAGAAGAGCTCATTAAAATAAATCAGGCTACCTACAGAAAATTTTATTTCAGGCCTCGAATTATATGGTCATATCTGAAGCGAATAACGGGTATTAGATTCATTGTAATAATGGCCAAAGGCATGTATGGGCTTTTATCTACATTGTTTGTGAAAAAGAAGTATTTTGAAACCAATGGCAGGACTTCTCATTAAACATCTCAATATTTCTGAATATATTTAGCGCTTCTGCAAGTAATTTAATAATATAGGAATTTCCATTTTTAATGTTTATAAATCAATAAGTTACGTTTTTTAGTCCGCCCGAAGGGCGTTAAGTTCATAAAAGGTGATAACAAGCTGCAAACAAGTTCTTGGCTCTGTAAGGAGAATAAACTGAAGTTTTTTGCCTTTACAATAGATCTCGAACCCGATTATGGAGGTTTAGTAGACCATTATGAAATTTTTAAAGACCTCAACAAGGTAGAGGGATTTTTTTACATTAAATTCCCTTGATGTAAAGATTACTGCCTTTACTGTTGGTGAAATATTCGGATTATTTCCGAATGTCATTAAACTATTTGAAAAATATGATTGTGAAATTGAACCTCACAGTTACTCTCATAATTTTGATATTCCGGATTCGGAAAATGAAATTGAGAGGGCCAGGACAGTTTATCTTGATTATTTCCACAGGCCTCCGAGCGGGTATCGTGCGCCGCGTGGTAAGATTTCCGATTCAGGAATAAAATTACTTGAAAAGCATGGTTTTTCATATGACTCAAGTATTATCCCGTCCTATTTTCCCAATCCTCTTAAATATCTTCTCAGCAATAGACACATACATTACTATAATAATTCTGAAATTATGGAAATTCCCTTTACATCCCTGTCTCCATTAAGGCTTACTCTTTCAATCTCATATATTAAATTGTTAGGAATTAATTTTTACACTAAACTAGCCCTCCCTGATGTTGTATGCTTCGGCTCACATTTACATGATTTCATTATCAACGATAAATCTTTTGACAAATTACCCCTTATATGGAAGTTTATCTATAGCCGCAACAAACATCGAGGAATTGACTTATGTATGAAATTTTTGGAGCGTGTCAGGCATAAAGGTTACAAATTTTGCTATATGTCGGAAATATATAATTTACACAAGAGATAGTCGATCCTTGGGTCTATGCATTTGTTAGTTTTTTGATACGATAAAAAATTATGATAAAAAATAAGGAGAATAAAATTGAAGATATTAGGGTTGTTAGGTTTTGGATATAACCCGGCTGCTGCTCTGGTAGTTGATGGTAAACTAGTCGGCTTTGTTGAAGAAGAACGTATGATTAACTTCAAGGGGGCTCATTTCATGTTTCCCGGTATGGCAGCAAAGTGGTGTTTAGAAAAAGCAAAACTCACACTGGACGATATTGATTATATTGCATGGGGCTGGGATAATCCGGCTTATAAAATCAAAATACCATTATTTTTCGGAAAACAGTTTTTAAAATATGGCTTGTCAAGCAAGAGTGACGGCGGTATTCGTGAAGGTATATACCAGATTTTAGATTATTTGCCCGGTACAATCAAGGCAAAAACCAGAGAAGGGCTGAGACGGGCAGGACTGAAAGGAAAGATTCCAAGGATTGAGTTTATTGAGCATCATGAATCACATGTTGCATCGACCTATTTATTGTCCGGGTTTAACGAAGCGGCCGTTATTGTTATTGACGGATCCGGCGAGCATATTTGCACAAGTATATGGCATGCAAGAGACGGCAAGTACAAATTAATCAAAACAGTAGACATTCCGCACTCTCTCGGCTGGTTCTATGCCGGGATGACCGACTACATGGGATTTGTTCCTTACCGTGACGAAGGAAAAGTGATGGGTCTCGCACCTTATGGCGCAAGAGTTCCGGAATGGGAAGAAAAAATAGCAAATGTAATCAAGATATCTTCTGACAGTTACGAAATAGACCCGTCATATTTTTTATTGGGAACTCACGATGCAGGGAAGCATTTCTCAGATAAGCTTGTGAAACTGTTTGGTCCCCCGAGATATTATGGAGAACCTTTGAATCAGAAGATTAAGGATATAGCCTTTGTTGTTCAGGATACGCTTGAAAAAGCTGTGCTGAATATTGTCAGGGTAGCAACAAATAATGGAAAAATCAGGAATATATGCGTAGCCGGCGGGGTCGGTTTAAACTGCAAGATGAACGGAGTAATCAGACAATCTCCTTATGTTGACAAGATATTTGCGCAGCCTGCATCCAGTGATGCAGGCGCCGCTTTAGGAGCTGCAATCGCGCTTTCTCACACAAAATCGGAGAATGGAAGCCTTTCAGGCTGAAAAATGTCTATTACGGTCCTTCTTCGACAGATGATGAAATTAAAAAAGAACTTGATATTGCCGGGGTAAAATACTCCAGGCCTGATAATATCGCAAGGAAAATTGCCAAAGCAATAAGCGAAGGGAAAATTATAGCGTACTTTGACGGCGCGCTGGAATTTGGCGCGCGTGCACTGGGACACAGGTCAATACTTGCAAATCCTTGTGACCCTGAGATGAAAGACAAGGTAAATATCCGGGTCAAATTCCGTGAGCCGTGGCGGCCTTTTTGCCCTTCCCTTTTATCTGAGCATAAACAGGATTACCTTGAAGACGCTGATGACGCGGAATTCATGATTGTTGCTTACCAGGCGAAGAAAGGGACAAGCGACTTGCTTCCTTCAGTCGTTCATGTCGACAACAGCGTCAGACCGCAAACTGTTGAGAAGGATACCAACCCCAGATACTGGGAAATGCTCAGGGAACTCAAATCCCTCACAGGGCATCCTGTTATAATGAATACATCCTTTAACCTTCGAGGGCAACCGATGATAGCAAAACCAAGAGATGCTATCGCTTGTTTTTTTACTAATGGGCTGGACGTGCTGGTTCTTAATAATTACTGGATTGAAAAATGACGCCGAATCTTCGCTTGCTGACCTGCTAATTAATGCTTAAATCGTAAAGATAGACTGCCGAAACTCCCGGCTGTCCAAAGGAATCAAGCTTTTTCCCGATAGTTTCAAGATGGTACTGAAAGAATTTTTCTTCATGTATGCCATCTTTTGAGACCATTGACGAAAATAATACCCAGACTCTTTTGTTTCCTTTTAGTTTATTTAAGTCTTCAATATATCCTTTAAATATTTCATTATATGGTTGAGAAAACGGTCTATCAGGATTCCAAAACCCTTTAAAATCCTTTCGTTTGTATGTTGCATACCAGTCTTGCGGCCCTCGCCCTATAATGTATTCATTTTCACTAAAATGATAATTCCCAGGATGGTATTTAGAATAATACTCAAATGCAAACTGAGTCATATAATACACATAAAGAATATCTCCACTCTTCCAGTTGTTTTTTATATGGGCCAAAACAGGCTTTATCTCCTCTCGTGAACTTGGCTTTACCGTATTGTAAGCTGCCCAGGACAATGGGTGAAGAAATAATAAACCTACTAATATGATTCCTATTACTTGAGAGCTAAAACTTATTTTTTCCCTTATATACTCAGTCCCTTCTGCAATAATTAGTATTATAAAAGGTACAAGGAACAGAATGGGTGTTAAGCTAAATACATACTTATGAAAGGCAGACGCCAACAATGTAAAAATCAGTGGTGATATAAGAATAAAAAAATGCTCCTTTTTTCCTAAAAATATAGTGATGCAACCAGCTAAAAAAGTTAAAGTGCCAATACCAGAGAATGTCAATCCAATCGGAAAAGCAAATATTCTCTGGGGTAAATCTAAGAACCACTGAATATCAGACAAAGACATGGGGGGGAAAGGCATAAAACCTTTTGCTTTCATCCAGAATATACTATCATTAGTTAGTGTGAAATTATACATTAAAGGCCGTGTATAGATAAAAAAAACAGCAAGAAAGCCTGATCCCCATATTAAAAAAGTAATTAAAAGTCCTCTCATTTTTGACCATTCTTTTTTAACAGCGCATGAAATAATCATGGTTGTTCCTATTCCCACCATAATAAACACGGATGGATGTGAGAACAATGCTGTTGTTGCTCCAATTCCACCTAACAGCATAGCTTGTAAGGTATTTAATTTCCTTGATTGAATGTATTTTGTTATTGCATATAAAAAGAGAGCAATAGCTACATCGCATGAGTAAGGTTTGACAGCAGAAGAGCTATCAACAAGTGGCTCTAATACCGCAAAGAGTCCAAGAGCGATGGGAATAGCCTTTGGTTTGATATATTGTTTTGCTACGTTATAAAAAAGAACTAGTGAGGCTATACCGAATAAAAGAGGGAATAACTTAAATGCATATTCACTATTACCAAGGATTTTAATGGCAAACTTTTCAAGTATGTAAAAGCCTAACGGAAGAGATAACGTCTGGTTGGATGCAGGAATAACAAGTTCAGAAAATGATCGATTAATAATACCTATGGCGTTTCTGCTTTCATCAAACCATAATGAAGAATTATGTGAATATCTAATAAGACGAAATGCAACACCAACACAAATAATAAGCCATGGGAATTTATTTGAATTATAAAATAGACTTAATTTTTGAGATAATTTGTTGCTCATTAGGCAAGATGTGATTGAGTCAATCAATCCACCTTTCCCAAAGTTTTATTCATTAAGAGCTTCTTGATCTTTCCTATAGACAGTCTTGCTTCAGCTAATTGATCTGCCAGAAGACCAAACAGAAGTGTAAAAATTCCTGCTAAAAATAACATAATTACTGTAGGAGACAGGCCACCTGAATATGCTATAGTTTTTAATGACCACAGGAAACTTATTGTTAACAGAAAAATACTGGTTGGGACAAAGATTTTTAACGGCTTAAAAAGAGAAATCATTCTAAAAATCAAAACCGTAAACTTCATTCCATCCTTCAAAACATTAATATTGCTTTTACCGCCCTGTCGCACATGGGCAGTTATCGGGATAAATTTGACGTTATATCCCGACGTTGCAAAGGCCAATGTGCTTGTTGAGGGCAATGAATAACCATTAGGAAGAAGGTCTATAAATTCCAGCATCTTATCTTTCTTAAAGGCCCTGAAACCAGAGGTAAGATCAGGGATAACAATGCCTGAAAGATAACTGGCAAGCTTACTCACTACTACGTTCCCAAAGCCCCTCTTGCCTAGTCCAAAAGATCCTCTTGCTCCTACTACTAAATCATATTCATCCAATAACCTAAGCATCTCCAAAATATTTTGGGGGTCGTGTTGGCCATCAGCATCGATAATAACAAGCTGTTCCCCCTTTGACTCATGAATTCCGGTCTTAACAGCGGCTCCATTCCCCTTATTGTAAGGATGTCTAATGGCTTTTATATCCGGAATATTGCTTGCAATTGAAAAGGTCTTGTCGTTCGAGCCGTCGTCAACTACGATGATCTCATATGTATCAGTGGATTTTGAAAGTACACGCTGAAGATGTTCTAAGAACTTTTCTATAACATCTTCTTCGTTAAATGCAGGTACTATAATACTAAACTTTTTCATCACGGCTCTTTCTGAATTATGCTGGGATTTACAAAAGTATTCTACTTTTATCTGAAAGAATCAGAGCAACACAATAGGAAAACATGTGTTATTATAACATAATCTTTTATTTTCGGAGGTAGTCAGGAGGAGTCCGATGTGCGGTTTTTCCGGTATTTTTAATTACAAAAACAATCTCGCTGTTACCCCTGAAATTTTAAGAACAATGAACAGGGAACTGGTCCATCGCGGTCCTGACGACGAGGGTTTCTATTTTCAGGACAACATAGGTCTGGCTTTCCGGAGACTCAGTATTATTGATCTTGATACCGGGAACCAGCCAATTCATAATGAGGACAAATCGGTTTGGGTTGTTTTTAACGGTGAAATATATAATTATGTAGAGTTAAGAGAGAATCTCAGAAAGCAGGGGCATTCTTTTTATACCAGGTCTGATACAGAGGTTATTGTTCATCTGTATGAGGAATACGGAACGGATTTTCCGCTTCACCTAAACGGTATGTACGGGATAGCCCTATGGGACAACAAGAAAAAAACACTCCTACTCATCAGGGACAGACCCGGCATTAAACCGCTTTATTATGCTGAGACAACCAATGGGTTGCTGTTTGCATCTGAGATTAAAGCGCTTTTAAAGGGCGGGGCAAGCCGCATCCCTGATTATGAAGCCATCAACCAGTATTTATCATATGGTTATATTCCTGCTCCCCTTACCGGATTTAGCGAAATCAGAAAGCTTAACGCCGGACATATGCTCATATGTTCTGATAAAAAATATACTGAGAAGGAATTCTGGGATTTCAATAGCATCAGTTTGTTCCCTGAGAATCTTAGTGAAAATGAAATAATAGACCTCTTTATTAACGAACTAAAAGACGTTTTATTCAGGCAGACAAGGAGCGATGTCCCGTTGGGCATATTTTTAAGCGGAGGGATAGACTCTTCACTGGTTGCATCAGTAGCAACTGAAAAATGTAACCTGAAACTAAATGCTTTCACTATTGGATTCAAAGAAGAGACTTACAATGAACTGGACAATACAAGAATCATATCAGACAGGCTCGGCCTTTCTTTATATGAATTTATTTTGACAGAAGATGCAATTGTTAAGGAAATAGAACATATCATGTCTTTTCTGGATGAGCCTCTTTTCGACTATTCTGCAATCCCGGTATATTTTGTGTCCAAGCTGGCCCGTTCACATGTAAAGACAGTTGTAGGCGGTGAAGGTGGTGACGAACTATTCGGAGGATATCAGACTCATTACTTATATAAACTTACAGGCTTATATAGGAAAATACCAAAAGGAATTCGCAATGGAATGAAAACAATTGCTAACAAATTGCCGGAATCTCACAGCTATATGAGTACACCATACAAGCTCAAAAGATTTACTTATGGAGCAGATTTTCCATATGATCAGGGACATTACCGCTGGAAAGTCCTCTTCGATGAAGCTCAGAAGAAAAATCTGTTGAGTAATGATTTTATCAAAAGTACTAATGGATTAGACACGTTTTATGCAATGGAGAAATATTTTATAAAAGCCCATGAAAAAGGTTTTAGTATTCAAGATCAGTTGATGTACGTTGATTTCAAGACTTTCCTGCAGGATGACCCGCTGCAGAAAACAGATAAAATGAGCATGGCAAACAGCCTGGAAGTCCGGGTGCCTCTTCTGGATAATGCTATTATTGATTTTTCCCGAAAAGTATCTCTGAATCATAAAGTAAGAAGGTTTCAAACCAAATACCTGCTTCGAAAAGCATTATCGAGGTTTCAACCTGCTGAAATAGCATTTGGGAAGAAAAGAGGTTTTACTCCACCTTTAGCCGTCTGGATCAAAAATGGTCTTAAAGATTACATGCTTTCTACACTTTCTTCTGACTCACTTTCAAAGGTAGAATTTTTAAACCACGCGTATATTAATTCAATAGTGAATGATCATTTAACAGGAAGGGCAGAAAACAGCAGGTTAATCTGGGCATTAGTCGTATTAGTAAACTGGTATCGGAATTATGTCACTGGACAGGCCCGATAACTTCCAAGGCCACTTAATGGAAGTCGAATATAAAAGGATGAGTTCAGCAATCAACTTTGAGGAAACGTTTATTAAATTGAGATTAAATCAAAAATAGATAGAGCTCATATATAACAACGAGAACATAAACATTAATGGCACAAGGGAGACAAATCCTCGTAATTTTGACATTTTTTAACATACATAAGATTACTATACAAGTGCTTGTGATCATAAATTTAATTGAAGTAAAAGGTACAAATCCATAATCCAGAAAAAAGGCCATAACAGGATTTGCTTCAATTACACGGCCAGTCCCTATTAATGACAGTGTTAAATAGGCATCTAAACAACTGAGAATTAAAAGAGACATAACAATTGCAAGCAATCTAGAACTGTATAAGTCTACAAATATATGTTCTATTTTGTCTTCCGCTCTTCTTACTGTTTTCCGCTGTCCACCGTAGAACGTGTATCTGCTTATTGTCGGGGTTGGATACCTCCTTCTGTCAGAACGATTTATTTTAATGTTTTCTTCAGCAGAAATATATTTATTTGTTACTATGCTATATGTCATTTAAAATCACACCCTAACAATTGTTTAATATTTTTTAGCAAAAAATGTGCCAAAACTCAACCCATTGAAATATTAATATAATATGAATTTTTCTTAAATATAGCGTAAAGTTATTCGACACTTTCTTCGGTCTTTGCGCAAAAAAGTGTAAAAATTTCTTAAGCAATGAAACATAAAAAAATATTGTCATCAAGTCGTTATAAAAATTAAAAAAAGTTCTCTGATAAATCAATACGTGTTTGAAGTCTACGAGTGAACTGTCGCTAACGGGGTAAAGCAGGCCCTATATTTGCTTTTTTGATATTCTTAAGTAAAATACAACCAGGAAACCTATATATTATGGATAGAAGACAGGTCAAGAGAATAGTCCCCGGGTATAAGGCGGAAATTATTTATAATGGTCAGAGTTATTCCGGTATCATAGAAGATTTGTGCGAATATGGGGTATGCGTTATTACTTCACCGATAAAGGATTCTGTGGATTTCCAGCAAAATGCAAAAATTGATATAAAGTTTAAGCCTCATCCGAATGAAACCCTAACCTTAAACTGCATAATAAAATGGTCAAATAAAATTCATCCCGAAGGTGTTACGTATAAAATTGGTATGGAGATAATTGACCCCCCCTGGTATGCAAGTGATAATTTTCTGTAGAATAGGGATTTTTTACATAAAGATTCAATATGTTGGAAGTTATTTATCATCATCATCTAAAAAAAATATTATGTGGGTATCCCCTTGACTGGTATTGAAACAAGTTGTAGTATTCTAAATGGTAGATTACCCTATGACGACCGCTAGTAAAGGCAATACAAAAACCTCTCCACTTGTGCTAAAGTTTTCATATTCTATGACGACTTCACTAGTGAAGGAGGTACACACAAAAAATTATTTGTAAAATCTATAAACCTTGTCCGTCTAATAAACTGCGTAACAAAAAATACACAGCATTGTCGATCATATGGCAATCAAGACGAGAAAAACAAAAAATTAAGAAAGGAGGAAAAAAATTAAAACATTTGCAGTAAAAATAACTGATAAAACAATTAAAACTTTAAAGGAGAAAAAGAAAATGAAAAAATTAGGATTAACAATTGGGATGTTATTATTAAGTGCATCATTAACATTTGCCGCTTCCACAGTACAGACTGGTTCAACGGTTGACAATAAGAGTAACGTAGAACGTTCCAGTAACACGGCAAGTGGAAAGAGTTCAGAATCAGATATGGCAACTACAAAAATTAAGGATTCCAATGTCAGCGGTGGTGCTCAGATTATTAATCGGGGGAATATAAATCGTTCCAGTAATACGGCTAGCGGACAGAATTCAGACGCAAGTATGTCATCTGTAAAAATGAAGAATTCCTCTGTCACCAGCGGAGCGGTAATTAATCAAGGCAATGTTACCAACTCTTCTAACACAGCAAGTGGACAGAATTCAAAAGCAAATGTGGGAACTATAAAAATGGAGAATTCTCGTGTTACAGGCGGAGCGGTAGTTAATCAAGGTAATGTAGTAGGCTCTTCTAACACGGCAAGTGGAAAGGATTCAGAAGCAAATATGGCAACTGTAAAAATGAAGAACTCCTCTGTCACCGCTGGACAGGTAGTTAATAAAGGTAATGTAGGGATCTCTTCTAACACAGCAAGTGGACAGAATTCAAAAGCAAATGTGGGAACTGTAAAAATGGAGAATTCTCATGTCACCGGCGCACAGGTAGTTAATCAAGGCAATGTAGGGATCTCTTCTAATACAGCAAGTGGAAAGGATTCAGAAGCAAATATGGCAACTGTAAATATGAAGAATTCCTCTGTCAGCACCGGCGGACAGGTAGTTAATCAAGGTACTGTAGTTAATTCCCGTAACGTAGCAACAGGACAAGGTTCAGAAGCAAATATGGCAACTATAAAAATAAAGGACTCCTCTGTTAAAAGTGGAGCAAAGATTGTAAATAGCGGTACTGTAGCTAACACAACTAACACGGCAACTGGAAAAGATGCAGAATCCAGTGTGGGTTCAGTAGTAGTAAAATAACTTTAAGGTACTCTAGGGAAGCGGCAAGACCGCCGCTTCCCTAGAGTCTTAATAAAGAATTTCCTTCATGTCAGGAATTAGTGAGGATGTCACCATGCTTTATACAATAAGAATAATAATATTGGCAGTATTTATCAGTGCGGTAGTAAGTGCCGGGAATGTAGTATGGGCAGGAGACCTGGATGACGGCATATCGACGCACAAAGATGACAGTATAGAAGATGACAGTAAAATGGGGGACCCTGATGTAAACATAAATTTTATTATTCTGGATGCTGTTTCTTCATCAAAAAAAAATAAGAAGGATGAAAAGGACAAAAATATAAATAAAAGTGTGGTGTGCGAAGCAGGGGCTGATTGTTCAGGACCCATATACAATATCTATGATGATAAATAATTTATAAAGGACCCGGGATAAGAAAATGATAAAAGTTTTTCTAAATAATAACAGTAAGAAAATTAAACTATTATGCATGATAATTTCTTTATCCATGATCCTGCTTGCGTGTGCCGGGATGGACCCGAGAAAAGTGGATGTTGAGCTTAAAAGCACTCCCCCAAGAGTCCAGACCACCTCATATACGGAGGCATTGGCAAATCTAGGATTAATGACGGACATTTATGGTACTGATTTATTGTTGATTCAAAGCAATCCTATAGGAGATGAAACAGGCACGGCGTCATCAACAGGCGGAGAAATTCCCAGCGATATTACAGAAATGATGAAAAGTTCCCTTAATTCAATCGGAGGGAAAGTCGTATATATACCCTATGATCCTCATTTTATGCAATATCAGCAGGCCACCGGGTATTCAAATTTTTCAAACAAGTTTATACCTAATGTGATTCTCAGCGGGGGAATAACTGAGTTTGACAGAGGACTCGTAACAAAAGGTGAGAATACGGAAGTTAGCGTAGGGTATGAGTTCGTAAAATTAACTGACGATTTCCCGTCTAAAGAGGTAAGGGTCAAATACAAAGACGATGCAAAGGAGGGACTGGCAAGGATTACGCTTGATTTCAACCTGCTGGACTTTAATACCATGTCAGGCATTCCAAAGATGACAGCTGTGAACACTATGGAAGTGCATAAGGCCTTGGGTGAAAAAGAACTGGGTATAACTATTTTGGGGCCGACCTTCGGATTGCGCGGCAGCATTAAAAAGGTCCAGGGCAGGCATGCAGCAGTGCGGCTCCTTGTTGAACTGAGTACAATCCAGATGGTCGGTAAATACCTTATCGTGCCTTACTGGAGATTGCTCGGAGATGACACGACTCCGGATAATGTCGTTATGAATTCAATAAGCGGATACTTTTACTCTATGAAAGAATCTGAAAGAATATTGCCGGTAAAGACATGGTTATATCTTTACGGATATGATGTGCCGTTCTCGGAAGAGTTGGATGCAGTAACACGGGAGGCCCTGCAGAAGGTCGACGGGAGCTATAATCCTGAAGCCAATGAAATTGCCCTGAACACATTCCAGAAAGTATTTATAAATATTCCTGTCACTCAGGAGGCCCTCGGAAGGCGAAAGATGCTTGAGAAATTAACCCGTGAGCAGGAACAAGCAGCCGCAGCTGCAGCCGCCAGGAGCAGCGAGAAGAATTTACAAAGTCCTCAAAAGGACGAGTCTCAGGAAGAAGCCGCATCTGTTCATGATGAAGAAGACCCTGAGAATGCAATCCCTCCCCGTAAAGGAATAGGTAAAGTTTTGAGTAAAGATAATCTCATTAACATACTTAATGAACTGACGCAGTAGAACAGTCATATTATTAATAACATTAAAGGAGGTTGTCCAGTGATCCAGGACCGGACTATTAAAGAAAGAATCAGGTTTTTTCAGTTAGGAGCGCTAATTGTCGTCGGGGCAATATTTCTGATGGGAGCTGCCGATAATCAATTGAGTATAGATAATGCAAGATATCAAATATCTGCATGGGGCGACAGTAAGGCGCACGGTGCTTTTATTGTTGATTCGGTAACCGGCAAGACAAAGATGGTTTATCATTACGAAGAACTGGGTGACGGAAAGACCCTGGAGAAAAGCAATCTTAATAAACCATTCAATAAGATTATGCAGTAGTTTGCTTTTACCAACGTCCTATTTAAAATAACAACTTATTGATAGAGATTTAATTTTGCCTTTGCCTTATCATAATGTTCATTGCCGGGCGGAACGATAGTGAGAATCTCCTTCCATTTCTGAAGCGCAGCTTCAAGGTTAGTTTTTTCCTGGGATTCGCCTTCTAAATAGAGATCTCGTGCCGCATCTTCTAATTTCAATAGAGATTCTTTATGATCAGGGGCTATTCCTACGGCTTTCTTCCAGCTGATGACAGCTTCTTCCTCATTCCCTATTGCAGAACTGTCGAGCCCTTTTCTGTAAAGCTTATCAGCTGCGACATGGGCAATCTTGCCTGCGTACCAGCTCTTCCTGGTCAGTTGCAGCTCTTTTTCAAAAATGAGCGTTTTTTTCCATTCATCAAAGGCGCCGTCAAAATTCTTTTCACTATACAGCCCCGTTCCTGTCTGGAAACTCTTTATTGTTTCTTCAATATAGCCGATGTATGCATGTGCCTGGCCAGCCTGTTTTTTGTCTGGGGAAGCTTTGTAAATTCCCCTGAGTATAGACATGGCCTCATAAGCCCGGCCCTCAACGTACTCATCAATGGCATCTGAGATGCTTGAACCATTTTGTTTAGATCGGGAGTTTTTCTTAAGGTTGTTATTAGCCTCTTCAATCAGCCACTTGGCCTCTTTGTTTTCGACATCTATTTTCAGTGCCATCTGGAATTTATTAATGGCCTCCTTGTAGTTTTGGTTTTCAAGCATGTCCTTCCCTTCTTTTATGTGAGTCTTGGCCTGAGGATTAACTATGTCTGACTCCTGCTGCACATCTTTCTCTCCCTTTTTGCCTGTAATCAGAAACAGCACAATTAAAACAGCCAGAATTAATACCGCACCTATGAGGACCGGCCGGGATATTTTTTTCTGTTCCGGTATTTCATGTTTTACCTCTTTCCCCCTGTTTTCGAATGACGCATTCTCTCCCTGCACAGTATAAGTAAACGTAATCTCAGCGATCTTTATTTCATCTCCGCTCGAAAGCAAGGTTTCATCGATTTTCTTTCCATTGATAAAAGTGCCATTCCCACTTCCAAGATCTTTTATTGTAATGGTGTCATCATCGTTGCGTATAATTTGTGCGTGATGACGCGAAACAAGAGTATCATTGAGCACAACATCATTTCCTTCGGAACGTCCAATAGTTAAACCAACCTTATTTATTAAATACTCTTTACCTGCTTCTTCGCCGGATGTAATTACCAACTTGAGAATATGGGAAACTCCCTTGCATTCATTCGAAATAATTGTTTCATCTTCTCCGCCTGCTTTTTCTTTAAGACATACTGTTTGTTCATTTGAAATAAGTGTTTCATCTTTTCCGCTTACTTCTTCTTTAAGACATAATGTTTGTTCAGCGGTCGGGACTTCACAATTAAACTCTATCGATACATTCCCGATTTCTATCTTGTCCCCGTTGCCTAATATGGCACTCTTTACCTTCTCTCCATTGCATTTAATACCGTTTTTGCTCTCAAGGTCGATTATCTCGAATTGTTCTTCCTTCTCAACTATCTTCGCATGAGTCCGTGAAATGCTCATGTCATCCAGCACGAGATCATTCCCCGTGATGCGGCCGATAGTGATCTCCTTTTTGTCAAACTCAAATGATTTTTTATCTTTTGAATCACTTACGATTACTAGCGTACACTTCATTGTAAACTCCCTATTTCCGTCTGAAATAATTTAATATTACCAAGTGATTTGTATGCATACTTAATCATTAATTTAATATCTGCCGAAACAACTATCATGAGATTTAGTACTCTTTTTTGACGCTGGACTCAATCTTGAGAAAGTCTGTCTTCCCACAGGATTTTACCGCAGCAGATGATAAATTCCCATGCAACGAGTCTACACGTTTCAAAGCATAACCGTCAAGCAAAAATGCGTTAAGAGATCATAGATTATACACAGTTATAATAATCCAAATTTTAACGTTTAAATATCAATTTTGATAGTCAGTCGTTAGTCTGATAATCGTTGCTTATATAAATTTGTTATTGCCAAAATAAAATTAATTTGTCATATTACTAGCACATGAATTAAGTGATTCTTGCAAGGCCGCTTTACGAAATAAAGGCGCTCAATTCAGGAGGCAGTGCTTAGATTTAATAATCAGGTTTAATTTTCTATAAAGGGGGAGCAGGATGAAAAATTTAATAAGAAAGATTATTATCATTTTTGTTTTAGTTTTCAGCGTTAATGGTTTTGCTGCGACTTTTAAAGTAACCAATACCACAGAATTTAGAAAAGCTCTTAAAAAAGCTTCAGGAAACGGTCAGGATGATACCATAATTTTAAATGCAGGAGTTTATAAAACAACAGATGACGGATTAGGGCCGTTTGTGTTTTCAGATTTTGAGCTATATGATCTTACTGTTAAAGCAAAAGACGGGTTAACAAGTAATGATGTAATATTAGATGGCGGCAATGCAGATGCAGTGATTAAATTTAAAAATCCTCAAGGTATAACACATGAAGTAACGCTTGAAAGAGTATCTATTATTAATGGCAAATCAGGCGGTGTGGACTGCGACTATAATCTGACAGTTACAGGCTCCACTATTTTAAATAATGGTGAGGGAGAAGGTCTTTCCAGTAGAGGTGGAAAAGCTGTTACAAACTCCATAGTTATAGAATAAAGAAAAGTATGTAAAGTCTATAGCGTTAAAAAGGCATGAAATCTGGTGACAACATATTGAAGGCATCAGATTGCGCCTTCCCTGTTTATTTCACCCTCAAACCTTTGCCAATGCATCAGCCGATTTGTCGTTCCCGTTCAAAACGATAATGGGAGAATTAAAAAATAAGGTTATCCACTATGCCACGCGAACAAAATAGCTACATCCTTTTAGACAGCGGAAATTTCAGAAAACTGGAGCAGGTTGGCCCGTACCGCCTGATTCGCCCGGCCCCGCAAGCCATCTGGGACCCGGCCCGGCCTGAAAGCGAGTGGGTCGCGGCCCACGCTCACTACCATCGCAGCAGCTCCGGCGGCGGCCAGTGGGAGTACAAAACCAAAGTACCTGAGGCCTGGGTTGTGAATTATTACGGCCTGACTATGCAAATCAAGCTGACCGACTTCGGCCACCTGGGACTGTTTCCGGAGCAGGGGCCAAATTGGGAGTGGATTCAGGCGCAAATCCTCCGGGTCAAACGTCCTGTGAGGGTATTGAACACCTTTGCCTACACCGGCGGCAGCTCACTGGCAGCAGCGGCGGCCGGGGCTGAGGTAGTGCATTTGGACGCAGCCAGAGGAATTGAGGCATGGGCCAGGGAAAATGCCAAACTGAACTCCATGGATAACCGGCCGATCCGCTGGCTGATTGACGACGTGAACAGGTTTATCAAGCGTGAAATCAGGCGGGGTTCCCGTTACGACGCGATTATTCTGGACCCGCCTTCATTTGGCAGGGGAAGCAAAGGCGAAGTCTGGAAGTTTGAAGACGATCTTCCCGCTCTGCTGAAACTTTGCCGTCAGGTTCTCAGTACCAACCCGGTCTTTGTTTTGCTCAGCGCACACACGCCGGGGGTCACCCCGCTGACTCTGGAAAATCTGCTGGCGGATTTCATGGCACAATTCGGCGGCAGCCTGATCAGCGCTGAATTGGTAATCCCGGAATACAACAGTAAGCGGGTATTACCCAGCGGTACCATGGCCTGCTGGCACAATGAGGGGAAATAAAATGCTGCCCCGAATCGCCAGTCTGCAAAATGTCAAGATCAAAAATCTGGTCAAATTGCGCCAGAGAGGTGAGCGCGATAGGCAAAGACTCATGCTGATTGACGGGGAACAGGCACTAAGGCTGGCCCTGCTAAATAATTTTCCCATAGAAGTCATCTTTTATCAGGAGCAGACTGCTCACTGTGCAATGCTCGACAAAGCGCGGTTGAAAAAAATTCCTCTGCAGCCGGTCTCAGCCGGAGTGTTTGAAAAAATAAGCTATGGCAATACTACTGATCCGTTTGTGGGTCTTGCTCCCCATCCTGTTTTTTCACTAAATACCCTGCCACACCTGACCAACCCACTCTACCTCATTGCCGAAGGGCTGGAAAAACCGGGTAATCTAGGGGCAATATTACGTTCCGCCGATGCCGCCGGGGTGACCGGCCTGATTCTCTGCAACAGCCATACCGATATCTACAATCCCAATGTCATACGTGCCAGCCGCGGGGCGTTTTTCACCGTACCACTAGCCCAAGCCGGCAGCGATACTGCCGTTCAATGGCTAAAAGACCACGGAGTTCAGATTTTGTCTGCCTCGCCAGAGGCCACCCGGTTATACAGCCAGATTGATCTGGCCGGCCCCACGGCCATCGCAGTGGGCGCAGAACACGTCGGTCTCTCTGCACCCTGGCTAGCCGAAACTCTTGTTAAAATTCCAATGAACGGCCAGGTTGATTCACTGAACGTGGCTCAATCAGCTTCTATCCTGATATTTGAAGCCATGCGGCAGAGGATATCTTTAAGACGGACATAATTAGCTGTACAAAATAAAATCGCTCAATTCAGGTTGCTATTAAATCATATGGGGCCTACAATATATTCATATGAAAAAGATAAAAATATATTGCGAGGATTTAGAGAAAACGATTGATGAAGACGGGTGCTATGATGCAAAAGGTTCAACGATTTGCCAGGCCTGTTCAAAGAAACCAGTTCGTAAAAAAGTTAAATGGGATGATAAAGATAAAAAAAAATTAACAGGAAAGCCGACCCCCACCTCAATAATTCGATAACGCCCCCCCTTTAAAAATTCTGAAATCGTCGAATGGAGTCATCCCCGAAAGACTCTATGGCTTAGTTCCAGTGTGAACAAAGAAATTTTACGAGGTGACTTTAACTTTACAGGGTTGCGAAGCACAACTGGGAGGCGTTTCCAGTCTTTAGCGTAGCTTTCTTTGTTTTGTCTGAGTATATATGATAATATCTATTAATACTAGAAATCTAAGAAGGTTATTATTAATCCGATTCAGAGTGCAACCAACATCTGTTGCGAATTAACCTTTTAAAAAATCGGGTCTGTAAAAAACAACCCGGGTTCAAATGGAGGTAGATATGAAATCACTAGTTGAACAAATGGCGAAGGCTCTGGTTGACAGCATGGAGGAAGTTTCAGTTGCCGTAGTAGACGGGGAAAGGACCTCAGTTTTTGAATTGCGTGTTGCTAAAAGTGATATTGGGAAGGTTATAGGAAAGCAGGGAAATACAGCGAGGGCAATGAGAACAATACTGAGTGCTGCCGGGACCAAACTCGGCAAGCGTTATGTTCTTGAAATTTTGGAATAGCCTGAACTTGTAAACGCTTTTAGTGAATAGTATATATAATCTTTGTTATATGTATGTTAAAAGGGCATGTTTTAGATAAAGCTAATCTTTTATATCAGAGTTGAAATAATCTCCTAAAACTTCCCTGCTGTGTTCGTCATCATGACAATATACACAAAGATTTTCCCAATTCGACCCGTCAGGAGGATTATTCATGTGATTTCCATCCTTATGGTGAACTGTCAGAAGATGCTGATTACTGAAATCAAAATCCCTCCCGCATTTAGCACAGATGAGACCGTGGATTTTAAGAGATTGTTTCCGATAATCGCCGGACGAGGGACCGCTCTTCTTGAGTTCCTTTACAATATCAGCAACAGACCTGGTATCGCTTTTCTTTGTTGATTTCTTTTTCTCGACTTTAAAAGGCCGTCTATTTCTCATATAGCTATTGCCGTTTTATATCATTTGGCTCTTTTTAATTTTATATGAGATTGATCGAAAATACCAAACAATAGTTTACATTAGAGAAAGCTCCCCCTATTAGAAATTAATTTTTAACGGCGTTTATAGAATGACACTCCTTCAATTTTCTTTAGACCTTCTTTAAGCAACGAAAAAGGACTTATGAAATTATTCTCATAAGTCCTTGATTTTTCATGGTGAGCCGTGCAAGATTCGAACTTGCGACCCGCTGATTAAGAGTCAGCTGCTCTACCAAC
>CAYMUX010000064.1:0-20239 GCA_964393845.1 uncultured Nitrospiraceae bacterium | reverse complement strand
TTTGCAGGGGTCTTGCCGGTCTCAGGGTCTTTGAACTCCGTTGAGAAGTAATCGTAGATATTCGGAAAACCCTTTGCCTTCAACTTCTCGGCAAGAAGCCACATGATCTCTGTCTCATCGTCCTTAACATCCCACATCCTCTTGATAACAGGCTGCTGTATAGAGGCGTGAGAATAGGTGTTGCCCTTGTTGGTTATAATAGACCATTTTTCCGCAGAGGCAAAGGTTGCCGGAAGGACTATATCCGCAAACTGTGTCATCTCAGACGGATTGGTTACGATATGCGCAAAGAAGGGCAGCTGCGCCATTGCCTTGTCCCACCTGTCCGCGCCTGTGCAGGAGAAATTGAAGTTGTTCCAGTAACCGATCGCAACTTTTATGTCATAAGGATCCTTTGCCAGCATCGCATTTGCAACATTGTTGACAGAACTGCCGCTGCCCGGCTTTCCGCTTGCCATGTTAGGAAATGCCTTTGTGCCTCTCTGGTCAATCTTTTTCTCTTTGCCGTGCTTCTTTGCAATGTCATCAAGATAATTGTCAAATTTCGGATATTTGTCCGTAGGTGACTTGCCGTGATTTCTCAGCGAGCCGCCTTCGTTTTCGACAGAGCCGAGAAGACCGTTCAATGCATGAATGGCAAACGAAGGATACGCGCCCCTTGGACTCATGACAGGGCCGGGGCCCATCCATACTGCAACAGCAGGCGCTGCCTTGCCCATTGCTCTTGCAACCCGGAGTATCTGCTTTGCTGGAATTCCGGTAATCGGGGCCGCCCATTCAGGAGTCCTGTCCTTAAGCTCAATGTTCCACCATTTAACAACTCCGTGGGACTCCTTCTCTGCAAAGGCTTCCTCGTTCACTGGCTGTCCTGCCTTAAAGCCGTTCTGACCATCTTTGAAATCCCCAACAAACTCTTTGCTCCAAAGCCCTTCGGTCAGAATTATATGAGCGATTGCGGTTGCGAGCGCGCCGTCCTCTCCCGGCTTTACAGGCAGCCATTCATGGGACTTGGCAGCTATTGCGCTGAGCCTCGGGTCTACGGTGATAAGCATTCCGTTGTCAATTACATCTCCGATTTTATTGATGGTATTGGGGACATTTCTGTTAGAGCTTAAAGGATCACATCCCCAGGCAACCAGACACTTTGTCTTTGCAAGGTCATAATCCCTGTATCCCCAGTAGCCTTCCGTAAAGTATGGTCCGAATTTCTCTGCCTCTGCACATATTGCGCTGTGGGAAATATTATTATAGTAACGGCATTAAATTAAAATACATCTTAAGCATTTAATTAGCTGTAATATAAAGGAAATATCATATTTTAACTTAAGTTATTTATTGCCGTTACTATAGGTGAGCCGAACATTTTAGGAACCGTGCCATAGGCAAGTTCGGTTGTTGTGGGAGAGTACCTCCCTCTCATAAACAGAAATTTATGTGACTCGCCATTTTTGCGAAGCTCCATCATCTTGTCGGCAATCGTATCCAAAGCCTCATCCCATGTTACAGGTACAAACTTCGGATCAATGCCCCGGCCCTTCTGCGGATTGGTTCGCTTCATAGGTACCTTAATCCTGTCCGGATCATACAACTGCTGCAATATCAAATGCCCCCTCGGACACACATAACCGTTGTTTGCCTTGCACAACTGATTACCCCTCACCTTCGCTGCCCTGTCGTCCTGAACGAAAATCTCGATGGGACACCACTGAGTGCATCCCTGGCAGGTGGACGGCATCCAACTACCGATATCGATGTTTGAATCGTCTTTTTCCGCATAGGCAAGCGCATTGAGCAGGGGACCGCTGATTACGGCCGCTGCACCGGCTGCAAGCGATGCCTGCAGAAACTCTCTTCTGTTGACTCTCATAACACCCTCCTTTCAAGGTTTAAACGTCTTTATAATCTGCGATCAAATAGCCATAATCACGAAATAATTAACTCCCCGAAATACATTCCACATTATTCGGGTGAAACACGGTAAATTCATTTAAGCATCTCCATTGTTTCTTCAAATTTTTCCACTGCCGTATCAATCAGAAGCGCTGCGTACTTTTTATTATGTACTCCGCCCCCTGCATCCACAAGCGTGAGGTTCTCCTGTCCTTCAAGCATCATCGCCATTGCCTTTTGAACAGTTTTATTCGGCAACCTGCCCTTTGCCATCTCGATAGCTGACATCGCCTCTTTCTCAACACCCCTGGCTTCCTCCAGCATTTCATAAACATCCTCTTTCCACTTCATAGCCAGGTTCTTCTCATCCTCCGTATGGCAGGCAACACAATTCCTGGTATCCCCTTTCATCAACTTCACACCTTTGTAGTCGTAGCCTTCCCCTGTATGACAGGCAAAACAATTCATCTTGACTTCAAAGTGCCTGATAGGGAATGCCTTGTCCATTCCCTTGCCCCCGATACCTGCTATTAACATCTTCTGATGCACGTGATGATCGGGATGGCATGTGGCGCAGTTGGACCTTGCCTGGTCCATGAAATCGGTTTCCTTGTGCTCTATCGGTTTATGGCAGTCAAAACAGTTGGCATTCTGCGCGGCAACATGCTTCTGATGCATCATCTTTTTGTCCTCCGCCTTCTTCAGCATTTCGGTTGAATACTCATGACAGTCAAAGCAGTCCTCTTTTTTGATTTCACCCTTTCCCTGAATAATCTGGTAATGGCAGCTTTGGCAGGATACTTTTGCTTCTTCAAAAGATTTATGGGTGATTATCTTTTTGGGCGGTTCTCCTCCCGGCTCCAACTTTTGAAGGGGTTTGTCGGGAATTTCATGGCAGAGAGAGCATTTCCCCCGGCCTTCATTGAATTTGGCATCTTTAAAATGGCAGAGATAGCACGTCATTCGCGGGACTTCAAAATGTTTTTCCGGCGTCACATGCTGATGACATGTGTCGCAATGAAGCGCCTGGCCGTCAATTGTTTTGTCTTTATGAGTCTTGTGGATATATGAAATCTTTTCGGTAAATTTGACTTTCTTATCCATAAATTTTTCCTCAGGGTGGCAATTTGATGTGGTACAGCTGAGGTCGTTTACCTTCGCAGGAGCTTTTACTGTTTTCATGTCTGTTCCAAGATATGTGAAGAGCTGACCCAGGCCTTTGAATTTAGCCTTCATAGTGCCATGCTCTCCGGGCGCATAATGACATTCGACACAGGCTACGCCTTTTTCTCCGTGTTTGTCTTTGGTCCATTGATTGTAATATTTCTTCATTATATGGCAGGAGCCGCAGAAGGAAGGCTGAGACGTATAATATTCCGCAGTGAACAATCCGGCAACAGCGCCGATTATAACCATAACAATAACTATCAGAATTATTTTATGCATTGTATAGTGTCAAACTCTCCTTAAATTAAGCTTATTATTTGATGTATATTTGCCGTTCTTATTTCATATTGTCGTCAGGAGGACTTCTATATCCCGACCTGCTCAGTTCTTCCTCTATAACTTTTTTGACTGTCGAATAAGCCGCTGCGTCATCTTCCGATATGTCGTCTACTATATAAAGGACTGCAAGACAAAGTTTAAATATGGAGTCTACTGATTTATCTGTCTCCTGGTATTTTTCAAATCGCGCCTTTTCCGCTTTATTGAGATTTTTTAATGAGCATCGTTGCATAAAAACGACATGCGCTATTTCCGCTTCCGTGAGATCCGGGGCGCTTGCTTTATATTTCAAATATGCTTCATAGGCTGACCTCGCAAGTGTTTTCGCTGCCCCTCGTTTCCCCCACAGCTTAAAAAGCCCCATATCTATAGCACCTTCTTTTTCATATACCTTCCTGTCTGTTGATGTCTTTAAAACTTAATCTTCGGAGACATGGCCAATATAACAAAATGCAGAATGCCTATCAGCAAAACTATCCCGGCTTCGAAATAGATAATGCGCTGAACATGACCGCCGACGGTATAGTCAGCAGGCGGAACAACATCTATCCCGAATAGAATAATCGGCGTAAATATCAGAAAATAGCCGATTGTCGTCAACGGCTTGAAGGCCCTTTTTGTCTGGATTTCCTCCTCTCCTCCAAACGAATAATCAAGCAAAAGTCTCCTGTAATACGCTATCAGGAAATAAATTCCCAGCACAATGATTACTCCAAAGACAAATTGAATTATCTCGAGCGTGTAAAAACCCATCTTTTTCCCTCCTTTCTTATTCTTCCGAATTTATAATTATCGTTATTTTGCATTTGCTACGTCAAATTATATCATGATATATCAATTTGCAATGGACTAATTTCAATAAGCGTAAAACTCGCGGCGGGAATGATGCCACGCCTCCTCTCTAAATTACTCAATAGCAACCTTACGAATGTGCTTCAAGGCAAGACACAGATAACATGCAAGATTGCTTACCTTTGAAGGCCCTCGAACCTCTATAACTTCAGCATTAGCCTCAGCATCAGGGAACAAGCTTGCATAAATATGTTCCGCCCCTCGTAATTTGGCCGTCAGAATGCTCTCTTTGCCCGGTGCAAAATGGCAGTCAACACACTTCACATCCTCATGCCCGGACTCTGCCCAGGAACCGTAATGAGTTTTCATTGATGTATGGCAAGAACCGCAAAATTGTGGCTGGGACGCATAGTATTCCGAACCTGCTATTACTGAAACAGTCACAACTACAAACACAACCATAATTATGAGAATAATCTTTTTATTCATTAACTAATCCTCCTTTGATATGTCGCAATATGAATGAGTTACTTTTTTACATGCCGACCTTGGCAGAAAAAGGACGCTATATCTTTACACTTTATAGCAAAATAGCAAACGGGATGCCAGTAAATAACTTAGGAGAATTAGGCGGTTAGAAAACTGAGAATACAGGGGAATGGTTAATAAATATCCGCAATGGATACTTTCTATCCGGGAGAGATGTTGTACTCCTGCATCTTCTTCCGGAGGGTCACTCTGGTGATGCCGAGGAGCTCGGAGGCCTTTTGTTTATTGCCTTTTGTTATTTCCAGGAGTCTTGCTATAAGCTGTTTTTCGACGCTTGACACAACAACGGCATAAATATCGGGGTGTTCATCAGTTGCGATGGCGCTCTCAATCAGATTATCAATAACATCGGTAAGGGCGCACAGTTCTTTTTTCAGCGGCTTTTCATGGATGTCCAGATCATTAACGCCGATAACATCAGCAGTTGAAACCACGACTGCGCGTCTTATGACATTTTCAAGCTCCCTCACATTGCCGGGCCAGTTATGCGCCATGAGCATCTTCAACGCCTCAGGCGATATGCCCTTTACCCCCTTATCAGTCCCTCTGATTGAGCGGGCGATAAAGTACTCCGACAATGGTTGAATATCTTCTTTCCTCTCTCTTAACGGAGGTATATATATGGGGAATACATTCAACCTGTGAAACAGGTCCTCCCTGAATCTCCCCTGCCCTGCCGCATCCCGGAGATTTTTATTGCTTGCAGCGATAAGCCTCACGTTTGTCCTGATGGTCTCGCTGCTTCCGAGACGCTCAAAGCTCCCGTCCTGTAAAACCCTCAGCAGCTTTGCCTGCGCAGAAAGATGCATGTCCCCGATCTCATCAAGGAATATCGTGCCGCCGCTGCACTGTTCAAATCTGCCTATCCTTTTCTTATCAGCCCCGGTAAATGCGCCTTTTTCATTGCCGAACAACTCGCTCTCGATTATCCCTTCGGGCAGGGCCGCGCAATTGACCGCCATAAAGACCTCTCCCTTGCGGCGGCTGTGATTGTAGATGGCGCGGGCCACTATCTCCTTTCCCACGCCGCTTTCTCCAGTAATGAGGACCGGGATATCCGAGCCTGCTGCCTGTCCTATCTTTTTGCAAAGTTCAAGGATGGCCCTGCTTTTTCCGACAATGTTCTCGGACCCGGAGAAGTTTTGCTCGCAGTAACAGAAGGCCTCCTGCCTTAGTCTTGCAGAATCAAGCGCCTTCTCTATGACCTCTCGCAGCTGCTCATTACGCAGAGGTTTTAAAAGGTAATCGAAGGCCCCTCCTTTCATGGCCTCAATCGCAGTGTCGGAATCGCTGAAGGCGGTCATAATAATGACCGGAATATTTTTCGACTTGTCCCTGATCCTTCTCAGGACTTCGATCCCGTTCATGTCAGGCATTCTGACATCGAGAAAAATTACATCGATATTATCAATATTACGATCAAGGACTTCGATTGCAGACTTGCCGTCTTCGGCGGTAAGGACGTTATAGTAATTCTTAAATATCCTTTCAAAGGAATATCTGACTGACTTTTCATCATCTACTACAAGCAATGTATTCATACCGGGAACTCCACCTTCACCGTTGTCCCTTTGCCGGGGATTGAATCTATATCTATTCTGCCTGAATGGTCGCTTACTATGTTGTGAGTTAAAGCAAGTCCCATGCCCGTGCCTTCTCTCTTGGTTGTAAAAAAGGGGTCGTAAACTTTCTTCATATTTTCTTCAGGTATTCCAATCCCGGTATCGCTTATTATGACCCTGACATTCCCATCACCGGTTGATGTTTCTACCGTCAGCTCGCCACCTTTGCCGTCCATTGCCTGGACCGCATTCAGCATGATATTGAGAAAGACCTGTTTGAGGGCATCATTATTTCCCGTTATGTCCGGCAGCGCCGGCAAATACTTCCCGATAATAAATATTCCCGACCGGTCCATTTTAGGCTTTGTTAAAGTGATGACCTCGCTGATGACTTCATTAATATTAACCTTTGTCTTTTCCACCTTGGCCGGTCTTGCAAAGGCCAGGAATTCAGTCACTATTTTGTCAATCCTGTTGAGCTCTTCTTCGATAATATCAATGTCTTTATCGGTAAGGGACTCTTTTTCTTCCTTCACCCTGCGCATGAGCATCATAATAGGTGTAAGCGGGTTTTTAATTTCATGCGCAATTCCCGCAGAGAACTCTCCGATAGCATACAGCTTTTCCGTCCTGACCATGTGCTCCTGGGCTGATTTGATCTTGTCTATGAGCTCTTTCAATTTTACGGACATCCTGTTAAAAGACAGTGAAAGCTCCCTTATTTCACCATGACCTACAACAGGCACTTCAACCCCGACTTCACCCTCGCCTATCAGGCTTACTCCTTTGCTTAAGATAAGGATCGGCTGCAACACCTTTCTGGCCATAGAGAGTCCTAATATTATGCCGACAAAGGTAACGGCAGCGGAAAAGAGAAAAAGCTTCTTCTTAACGTCTTTCAGTGTGCCTAACAAATATTCTTTCGTAATGCATAATCTGAGAAATCCTATGGTCCCGAGATTCCCGGCATTAACGGGTATGCTCATATGATATAAAGGCAGGTTGTTGTCTTCCTGAATGTACACTCCCGGTGCAGGATGATCAAAAGCATATTGCGGACGTTGTATAGTCTCATATTTTTTATCTTTATAAACCGAAACTATCGCGTCTCCCTTTTTATCATATACCTCGGCATTCACTATCAGGCTCTGTGCGCTCTTCATGGCGCCTTCAAGGAGAGAGAATATCGCATGACGTTCCTCATAGAGCAAAGGTTCAATTACTTGATGCGACATCAACTCGGCAAGATACTTGCCCTTGCTCTGAAGCTCTGCCTCAAGCGTCTTTCTTTCCTCCTGCATAATAAGCCAGCCCACGGCTATGGTCGAGGCCGCGACAACGACCGCAATGGATATTGAAATACGAAAGGCTATGCTGTCAACAAATTTCCTTAACTTCATGGCAGCATCGTGGCCTGGCGTATTTGAACGGCACTGTGATAAATAGCCGGATCAGGTAGAACGAATTTCTCTATATGAAGTTCTTCGAGAATTTTCTTCCCTGACGGATCGTCTTTCATTTTCAGGAGTGAAGACAGCATCAACTGCTTTATTGATTTATCAGTGCCGGGAGAAACAACAATCGGAGGGATGCCGTAGGGAGGAGATATCTGAATTATGTTGACCATGGCAGTCGCAGGGACCTTCATTCTTTTCATGTCTTCAAAAATAAGGCTGTCAACCGCCGCCCCGTCGGCAAGCCCGTATGCCACGGACTCAACCGACTTTTCATGACTTGACGTATAAAAGGTCTTCCTGAAAAACTTCTCCGGCGTCATGTCCATGGTCTCAAGCAGATACGCCGGATAAATCCTGCCGGATAATGACATCGGGTCCGTAAATGCAAAGACCTTTCCTTTAAGCTGTTCAAATGTCTGTATTTTGCTTTTGCTGTTTACAATGATATAAGAGTTGTAAGTTGTTTTACCGTTAATAACCGGAACTGCAAGCACTTCAAGGCCGAATTCATTTCTGCCGCTCAGGTATGCTCCCGTGCATGTATAAGCAAACTGTGCGCCGCCGGATTTGAGAAGGGCATTTATTTCAGAGTACTTTCTTCGCTGTTTAAGGATTATTTTTATACCTGTCTTTTGGGACAGATAATCAATGAAATCAGCATAACCTGAAAGAGTGGACACAGGAGATGCCATGGGGGAAATTGCAAAGACTATCTCTTTTTCCTGTGAGGCAGCCACGCTTACTGTAATAAAGAGAATAAGAGCTGTCAGAAAAAACTTTCTGAGGTCAATCATGATTAAACTTTATACGAATGGAATATTTTGTATTTTATTAATATTGTTATTTTACTTCTATACAATAAAAAAAGGCCAAGATATTAAAAACATATCTAATCAAAAGGGATGTGAACATAATATCGGGCTTCTAAAATGAGGTACGAGCTTTTGCATGTGTTTCCTCTTCGTTCATAGTTTATAATCTCCGATTTTCCAAACGCCTTTTTCATGGAAAGCCGGAATAGTCTGCCTGCGGGCGGCGTTAAGCAGTGTGTTGATCGATCTCTTGTGCGTCTTTGCGAAATTTGCAAGCGGGGTTATCTCCTCGCCGCGAAGATAAGCAATTCTTTTATGAAGCGCTTCCGTCAGGGCAAGCGTTACAATCTTTTCCATCGTCTTTGTATTTTTTGAATCGCGGTATTCATTGAATGAGGCATAATAAATCCGCTTCTCTTTATCCCGAATAATGATACAGGGGAAACCGGATCGCATGAGCTGAAAATTGATGATCACGCGTCCTATTCTGCCGTTACCGTCGCAAAACGGATGGACCGTTTCGAAATCGAGATGGAATTTTGCTATCTTGTCGGCAAAGTAATTATGGTGGTCTGCGGAAAATTCCAGCAGAATCGCCTCTATCATTCGTTCGACGTTTTCCGGGGCCGGAGCGATATGCGTTCCCACGCGGACATATTCGCCCGTGGTACGGAAACGCCCTGCGATAGCATCATTTATATTACCGATCAGCATTTTATGCAGAAGTAGAATCATATCCATGGAAAGCTCCAATTCCATAGCTTTGCTTCTGGTATATTCCATCACACGTGCAAGATTTTTTGCTTCAAAAACTTCCTGCACCGAAACATTACGGGAAACTTCCATCTCAAGCAGAATACGCTCTGTCTCCTTCAGTGTAAGCGTTGAATTCTCAATGGCGTTTGAATTGAAGACGCTTTCAGAAAGCTCGGACTCATCAATAAGTTTAAGTAAAGATCCTTTGCCCTTACCAAGCCGGTCGTATTCGGTTTTAAGTGCTTTGATTTCGTTCTTTACAGGATTTGTTGTTGCCATAGAGACAATATACCCGATTAACGGGATTATGTCAAAATACCGTTAATTTGACATGAAACAGTCCATGATTAACTGGTTTTTTATAGCTCTCCGTTAACGCCTTGTGCAGTACCGATTTTTTCAATCCGTCAAGGCCAGCCAATTTTTATTGGTAGATGCTTCGATGGAGTACCGGCTCAAGAAACTTGCATAAGGTCGGATGAACTACTTCGGGATATCGGAGTATTCACGAGAACCACAAGGCTAAGGTTATTCCACGCCGTATGGTGGATAGGCTAAAAGCACGAAAGCAAGCCTGACCCTATCCCCCGGATGCCGTCATTGTCATTGGGCTTTTGTTGTTAGAGATGAAGATTGAACCTGCATTGTACATTTTCTGTATTTTGTTAAGTGTATTATATAGGTTAAGACCCTGGTCATGCGTACTCATTTCTTGATTTTCATGATGTCAATAAAACAGAAATAAATTTCATCTCATTTATAATTTGTTCGTATCTAGTGGTTGGAATTGGATGATGCGAATGAATACCTCTTAAATATCCTATCGGCTTTTTTTCCTTTGAGTGCAATCCAACGCTTGATGATATTATTTCTTTTTGAAAGCGCTTAAACGATTGTTCGCTTTTGTGTGCTAACACATTTCGGATTATAAATATATTTTCAGAACTCTTTTCGATTCTTTTGTCGATGCTTGGTTGCGTAGAAGTTTCAAGTCTAATATCACGTCCTGTAAATGGCAATCCATTTTTGAAAAACCTTTTTGCTCTTTTCTTAGTAAATTTTTCATACGGCAACCAATCAATATACGACCTTTCACCAAGAAGAACATTTCTGGCAAGAGTGGCTGATTTAAAATATATTTTTGGCTTAACTTTTATTGATGAATGCTTTACCCTTTTGGACAGTAAATCAATAAATAAATCCTCAATAAATTTCTCGAATGAAACGACTGCTTCTATATACAGACCGCTATATATCACATCCACATCTCTATTAGCTAATATTCCACCCTTCAATAACTCTTCAGACTTCTTTCTTGTTTTTTCAATGTTTGCTAAATGGCTGATTAGCTTATTAGAAAGAGTTTTTGCTGAGTTAGCCATCTAGTCTGGTTTTGAAATATTTGAAAAGAATCTTTCTCTCAAGGGGGTTAGTTGTTCTTCGTGTTGCGGCTTCTAGTATTTTCATATCAGCCCTACCTTGGTCAAGGTCTTCACCAATATGTCTTAAAATATTTATCTGGTGAACAGTTACTTTATTATGGTTTTTAGTCACCAGTTCTGAATTTATTCCATAACATATATCATAAATGGTAGCAAACAAAATATAGAAAATTGTTTTTTTCTTGAAAGGGCTTTGCGGTATAAACTCCCCAAGATTATTGTCAATAGTGTCCATTATTATTTCAAATCTTTTTTCAATAACATTTTTTACTTTAAACGTACCTTCGTCATCATAATCATCGTATAATTTGTCTAACGCATTTTGTGACTTCCCAGTTAGACCTTTCATCATGAAGCTATAAAATTCAGTTGACAGCTCAACCTCATCCATTCTTGAAATATTATCATCAGTAAAAACCTTCCATTTCCTCCATTCATCAAAGTATTTAAATGCAGATTCATACACAGACATTTTAAACTCTCCAAACCAGCCTGCATTACGCAATTCTTGTCGATTTAATTTTGTTCCTGTTGAATTCATACGAGCAAATATTTGGAGAATATCTCGGTCGCTAATATCTGCTGGAAGAACGTGAACACTAAATTGATAATCCAGAATAATTTGTTTTGTATCCTTATCCAAATCCCCAAATACTTTATTGGCAAGGTCTTTATTATGTGATCTGGAAATTTTAAAATCGTCTTTTTCTGGTTTGTGATCTTTTAAGTATGTGGGAGCAATAAAAGAAATTAGGGTTCTTAATCTTTGTTGTCCATCAACTACTTCTCTGAGAGGTTCAAGAGAGAAATCATCGGATTGTTTGTCTCTAATAAATATTATCGGAATCGGAAGTCCTCTTATAATTGTATCTATTAAATAAGATTTAGCTCCTTTTTTCCACACTGAGCGCCTTTGAAATGGTGGAGTTAAATCTAAGTTTCCAGCCTTCTGCCAAGAAAGGAAATCGCTTACTTTAAATACTGTTTTATTTATTTGCCAAGTTTTCATCGTTGATAAAAAGTATTATACAAGTATAGTTGCCGTCATACAACCAGAGTCAAGTTATCGATGTCGCTTTTTACCATTGTCTATAACTTTTTGGGAAGTTTGTGCAGTACGAAGCAGGGTTATGTTTTTTTTGCATTAAACATCTTTCAGCCAACTCCATCCCCCTCTCATCCAACCATTGCCCTCATATCCTGCCTCAATATGACCGGCATTTCATCCCACGATCTTCCATCCAGCAGCCTCCCCGCCTTTTTCTTTCGTGTCCCGCCCCACTGCTTAAAGAAGAACGGCACGTCTGCTTCCTGGCACTGGTCACGAATATCAAAAACCCATTTCGCTTCCATAGGCCGAGCGCCGGGGCCGGATTCACCTCCGACGATCACCCAGTCGATTTCGTCCAGATTCAGATGCGGTACCGGGCCAAGCAACGGCTCTATCGAGAGAAATTTAAGATGAGCGCCTGTTTTGCGAAGATGGTCAATGCGAAAAGAATAATCCTTGTTTTCCACAGTCACGCCCATCCAGATGTTCTGAGCCCACGGCAATTCAGCGCTTAACTCCAGAAGTCTTTCAGTCCGTTTGGTAAGAACCTGGAATGTATGCCAGTGTGCCTTGGCCATAACATTAAAAACCTTTTTGATAAACTCTTTAGGGATACCTTTCAGGAAGAGATCGCTCATGGAATTAACAAATATAGTCTGCGGCTTTTTCCATTTGAACGGCAGTTCGAGCGCATGTTCGTGAAGTGCGAGTTTAAAACCATTCGCATAGTTAGACTGGCCCATGGCCTGAAGGCGTTGCGCCATCCGTTCAGCATAGCAATGCATACACCCCGGACTGACTTTTACGCACCCGGTCACGGGATTCCATGTTGAGCCGGTCCATTCTATTGCTGATTTCTGGGCCATTATGAGACTCCTCTGTTACGATATTTATTGAAAATATAACTTACTATTTCTTCGCCTTTCGAATTCTGAGAAGCGAAGAAGAGATAATATACTGTAGCACCTTTCTCGTTTCGCATGGGTATCGGTTCGGGAACATATGAGAATCCGGCTACTTTTCTTAATCTCTGCCTGAACGCCTCTGCTACAGTATCGTTATCTGTCTTTTCCTCCATACCAAAGAGATTCCCCGATGTGTTGTACGCAGCCTTACGCCAGGATTCATCGCCCCAGAACGCAGTCATACGCGCAGCCTGCTGGGGGTCTACCTTTCCCGGATCATTCCACAGAACGTTCATATTCATATCCATGACAGGGAAGTTCAGAAATATCTCAACGCTTTTTATCTGACCAGCCGTATGCATGACTTCCCAATTCAAGTGTAAGCCATAGGGATCAAGCATGCAAAGGGCTCTTTTGAAATTCACAAACTTTGCACGCGGGAAAACTTTTCCCAGTAATAGCTTGTTACAGTCGCCTTCGTATACAGTGACATTGTGATAGTCGGCTGCGATGTCACGTAATGAATCGACTTTCTCGCTATCGAAATCGATCAGGTGATATTCTTTGAAAGGAGGCCTTATCAAAAGCGCATTCATGGGACTGCCCTGAACATACTCACCAGTGCTTTTGGAAATGTGTATGCCTGACCCGGCGAAAGCATCTATATAGATATGATGAAGCGGAGGGGACTTCTGAGCCGAAAGAATTTTTGAGTATGCTGCGGCATATTCCTTAACGATATCAAGCTTAACCTCTGACCAGTATCCTATTTCGTCAAATCTCATCGAGTCCCCCATTATCCATAAATTCAATAATGATAATACGATAGGTCCATTAAAGACAAGAACTATTTATTCTTAGCAAGTGGGGGGGAAGGCACATGGTTTTCCTTCTTTCACTCCACACATTTCACTCAACTCAATCCCCCCTCTCATCCAACAACCTCGCAAGCACAGTGCAAAAGTGTAACAGCTCGGAAACATTTCACGAAACGGTATTGGCCCCCGTTGTGCGTAAAGAAATCCCGGAAGCCCTTCCATGCCGCATATTATAGCTCATACTATAAGAAAATCTATTTTCAGCCTTAAGCCTTCAGCAATCAGCCGTCAACTGTCAGCATAAGAAAAGATTTCTCTCTTAGCTCGAAATAACGGAGAGCGTTGCAAAGGAAAAGGATCTTTTCATTTGTAATTCAATAAAGAAAGAATTTACGCAAACATTAAACGGTGTCCCTTTGGATCAGGGATGGGATCACCGAACTCTTATGCATTACATTCCCTAAAGCCTTCCTTCCTGAATATATGATGACTTCCCCGCTTGCGTTTCTCAAAACCTGATTTCTTTAATAAATTGCATACAGATGACATGCAATTTATTATCTTAACTATAACAATAAAAAAAGGCCAAGATATTTTGTGTGGGTCCCGGGCTCAAAGGGACAAATATCATGGCCGAATAATCCATTTATATCAATCAAATCCTGTAACGGTTGTATATCTCCTTCCTTGTGGGGCAACCGCATAGAACAGAGCCTGAAAAAGACACTTTATAATTACATAACAGATTACCTTCCGGCTCAATAAAGTAGCTCTTTCCACTAAAACAGTAAGTAAGCTTACAGAGACATTGTCCGGTCCCGGACAGGCATGCAAAATCCTTTCTGCACCTGGTCGTATTATTTAATACATTGTCATTAATTTCTAATCTCATTGTTGCCCCTCCTTTCTTTTTAAAAATGTCGTTCTATTGTAGTTAAGAATTCTTTTATTGACTGGCTTACTACCTATGAATTTGCATATTGTATGCCAAGGTTGTCTGCATTGGATTGGAAGTGATTTGAATAAATTAATGGGCTTCTACTTGTAAAATTTATAGCACATTTAACAGGACACGTAATCGGACTGTAAGGCCATTTTACGCTTTTTGTTAAATGATCAATTTATGAAGGGGAGGCAAAATAAATCTATGATGAGTCAATGATTAATCGATGAAGATAAGTTGTATAGAGAATGATCGCGATGTATATTCTCTATACAGAGGGGATATTATATTCCTGCATCTTCTTTCTCAGGGTCACTCTTGTAATGCCGAGGAGTTCGGATGCATGCACCTGATTTCCTTTTGTTATGTTGAGGGCCTTCTCAATCAGGGTCCTCTCCGTCTTTGTGACAACACACCGGAATATGCCGTCAGTGGTTTTTTCCGCTACCGCCGTGTCCATTAAATCATTGATCACTCCGGAAAGCTCCAGCAGGTCCTTTTTGTACGGGTCGGAATTCAGATTAATATCATGGACATCAATAATATCGCTGTTTGCGACAACCACGGCCCTTCTAATGACATTTTCCAGCTCTCTCACATTGCCGGGCCAGCTGTATGATGTCAGGATGTTCATTGCCTCAGGTGATATCCCTTTGATCTTCTTGTCATTCTCTCTGAAGGTCCTTGAAATAAAATATTCCGAAAGCAGCGGGATGTCTTCTTTTCTTTCTCTCAGAGGGCTTACATGTATTGAAAAGACATTAAGCCGGTGAAAGAGGTCTTCCCTGAACCTGCCTTGCTCTACTTCCTCATGAAGGTTCTTATTGCTCGCCGCGATCACCCTCACATCTGTCCTTATTGTAGTGTTACTGCCGACCCGCTCAAAACTCCCATCCTGCAAAACCCTGAGCAATTTACCCTGGGTTGAATGAGGCATGTCGCCGATCTCATCAAGAAAGATGGTACCCTTATCGCACTGTTCAAATCTGCCGATCCTCCTTTTTTCCGCTCCTGTGAATGCCCCTTTCTCAGAGCCGAACAACTCGCTTTCAACAATGCCTTCAGGCAGTGCCGCGCAATTAACGGCCAGAAAAGGCCCGCCTTTTCTTTTACTGTAATTATAGATCGCCCTCGCCACTATCTCCTTGCCGACACCGCTCTCCCCGCTTATCAGCACCGGCACATCAGAACCTGCGGCCTGACCGATCATTTTAAATACGTTAAGCATCAACCGGCTCTTCCCGACAATTGTGTCCCCGCCATCCTTGATAGGTTTCATTTCGCCATAAAAGGCCTCATGCTGAAGTCTTGCCGAAGAGATCGCTCGTTTTATAACTTCTGTCAGCTGGTCGTACTCGAAGGGTTTTGTAAGATAATCAAAGGCCCCCTCCTTCATGGCCTCAATTGCCGTATCAGAATCGCTGAACGCGGTCATTATAATGACCGGGAGGTTTCTCATCCTTGCCTTTATTGCCTTCAGGACATCGATACCACTCAGGCCGGGCATCCTGATATCAAGGCATACTACATCAATTCCGTTATCAGAGTTGTCGAGAATACCGATCGCGGAACAACCGTCTTCAGCAGTCAATACCCTGTACTCATTTTCGAACATCCTCTTAAATGAGTATCTTACGGATTCTTCGTCATCGACAACAAGGAGCGTGTTCATATCGGAAATTCCACCTTTACACTGGTCCCCTTGCCGGGGACCGATTCTATATCAATGGAACCGGAGTGGTCATTCACTATGTTGTGTGTAAGGGCCAGTCCCATACCTGTACCGTCTTTTTTCGTTGTAAAAAACGGATCAAAAACCTTCTTTAAATATTTATCAGGGATGCCCATGCCCGTATCTTTGATTATAATGGAAAGGGCGCCATCAGCGGTAAGGGCTTCAATGCCGAGTGTGCCGCCGTTTTTGTCCATAGCCTGGATGGCATTAAGGACCAGATTCAGGAAAACCTGTTTCAGGGCATCAAAATTCCCGTGGATATTGGGCAATTCCGGCGGGAGGGTCTGTTGAAGCTTTATCTCGCACTGGCTCATCTTGGGTTTTGTAATGGTAATAACATCGTCCAGCACATTTTTAATATTTACTTCGCTCATTTCTATTTTCTCCGGTCTTGCAAAAGCCAGGAACGACTG
Organism: uncultured Nitrospiraceae bacterium; assembly: GCA_964393845.1. Classification (GTDB taxonomy): domain Bacteria; phylum Nitrospirota; class Thermodesulfovibrionia; order UBA6902; family UBA6902; genus UBA6902. Next base: position 3,608 of record CAYMUX010000064.1, on the reverse strand, counting down.
TATTATCCGGTCGATCCTGTTTATCTCTTTTTCGATCACCTCAATGTCTTGCTGGGACATTGTTTCCTTCCTGCTCTTCACTGTCTGAAAAAGCATCTTGATCGACGTAAGCGGATTTCTGATCTCATGCGCCACGCCTGCAGAAAATTCACCAATCGCATAAAGCTTCTCTGTGCGCACGAGATTCTTCTGTGCGGATCTTATGGCGTCAACCAGCTCTTTAAGTTTCACTGACATTTTATTAAAAGACCCCGCCAACTCTTTTATTTCACCCATGCCTATCACCGGCACTTCAACTCCAAGCTCGCCCTCTCCAACCTGCTTGACGCCTTCATTGAGAATAAGGATCGGCTTGAGAATATTTCTTGCCGCCATAAGCCCCAGCATTATTCCTATGAAGATAATAGCAGCACCGATAAGATATATGTTTCGCCTGGCGCTTACAAGTGTTCTATTGAAAGCCTCCTTTGTTATGCACAATCTTAAGAATCCCGCGGTTTCAAGATTGTCCCCCCTGACAGGCACTCTTAAATGATAGATCGGCAGGACTGTATCTTCTTTGATTTCTATGTCCTTCAATGATCTGTCAAGATTAAAGGGCAGCAGCATCGAGCTGTGTCTTTGGTCCTTATATGCAACGGCAATCATACTGTCTTTTTTATCATAGACATCCGCATACACTACAATACTTTCCCTGCTTATTATTGTGCCTTCTATGATAGACAATACTGCTTTACGATCATTATTGAGAAGCGGCCCCCTTACATTGTGAGATAACAGTTCGGCAAGATACCGTCCTTTGCTGATGAGTTCAAGCTCCAGCGTTTTTCTTTCTTCTTTCAGTATGATCTCACCTACGGTTATAGTTGTAGCAGCGATTACGAATGCGATGGCAACAGATATACGAAAGGCAATACTGTTGAAGAATTTCCTGAGTTTCATGTAATCGACCGGAAACGAATATTTGAGGCCCGTTTAATCTTCTACCTTCGAAAATAATTATATCATTGTCACTGAGGATAATAAAAGATATTTCTTAATGCTTTTATTGACAGGCCTGTTGCAAAGATTGTAGATTTGATAACACGGAAGCAGGAAAGAACTTCCTGCATGTGTCATTCCGTGAAAATAAAATATTGAAAGTATCCGTATGTCAAACATTATAGATTTTGAAAAACTGCTCGAAGAATCAGTCAGGACACACGGCCACCTCTGCCCCGGACAGGTGCTGGGAGTCAGAATGAGCATGCTCGGTCTTAAATTAACAGGCATAGTTAATCCGAAAGACAAAGACCGCAAAAAGCTCATAGTTTATGTGGAAATAGACCGCTGCGCCACCGATGCGATCCAGTCTGTTACAGGCTGCAGTCTCGGCAAGCGGTCATTAAAGTTTCTTGATTTTGGAAAGATGGCAGCTACTTTTGTAAATCTTGAAACAGGAAACGCGGTCAGAATAATCGCAAAAGAGGAATCCAAAGATAAGGCCAAGAATTACTTCCCGGAAATTGAAGATAAATATAAATGCCAGCTTGAAGCCTACAAGATAATGCCGGACGAAGAGCTTTTTGAATGGAAAGAAGTTGAAGTCAGAATACCCGAAGAGGACATGCCCGGAAGACCGCTCCGCCGGATCAAATGTAATAAATGCGGGGAATATGTCCAGGACAAAAGAGATGTCACAATAGACGGAAAGCTATTATGTAAAGCATGTGCTAATGGAGCTTATTATAAGACGTAGAACTGTCCGGCCACTGACCCCGACCCCATGACCCGCCAACAACACGGCTATTGAAGCGATCAACCTCCCCTGGTTTGAAATATTATGAAGTAAAAAGTTTATATTTATAATCATCTTTAATAACCATTTAACAAAATTTAAATTGACAGCGAGCAAATTATTGCGTATTAATTCATTGAGGAGTTATTGATGGATAGATTGGCGCTGATTTTGTCACATTGATTCAAATTAACCTGTAGTCAGCCATTTTGGAAAGGAGGGAACATAGCAATTATTACTTTAGAATTTCTTAATATATTAAAAAGCATCATAGGAGGGTTAGAAATATGAAAAGGGCATATAGTTTATTGTTATGTTTTATTATCTTTTACGCAGGTGCAGCGATGGCCGGGACAACCATAGCCTTAAGGGGAGACGGCAATGTTTTATTCATTGATGAAGCAAAGGAAGAAGTTACAGGAAAGGTCTCCACAGGAGGTGTTGGTGGTGCTCTCGGATCAATAACGCCGGATGGGAAAACGCTTTATGTGAGCAACAGTTTTTTGGGACACTATTCGGTTTCAATTATTGATGTGCCGAAGCGCACCCTAATCAAAAACCTCCCCACCGGCCCTAAGCCTAAACACGGGCTTGTAAGCCCTGACGGTAAGTTTGTGGGGGTAAACCATTTAAATTGTGAAATGGGGAAGCTTGTTATTGCGATCATTGATACATACAGCAATACCGTAAAGCATACCGTGAGAATCGACGTCAAGAGCCACGCACATAAAGGAGATATGTCCGCCCATAATGTCTGGACGAGAGACAGTAAATACTTCATTACTCAAAATAATGGGGATAATACCGTCCATATAATTGACGCGGCAGAAGGCAAGGAAGCTGCAAGACTACAGCTTGACGGCAATCCCCACTATTTCGTTGTAAGTCCCGACAATAAGGAATTGTGGGTCATCGTTGAAGGAGAAGAGGATTTAACGGGTAAAATCACGGGATGTGCCAAGGTGAATGTGTATGAATTTTCCAAGGCCCTTTCTGCGGGCCCGGAAGTTGTTCCGGAAGGAAGCTTCTGCATGATATTAAGCCCCGGTGAGGCAAGCGAGGCGCATCACGGAGCGTTCACACTTGACGGCAAATACTTCTACCTGCTTAACAGGGGGCCCGGCCCGGACTTTAACGGCACCAGCGTGAATGTATTCGACGCCGTAACAAAGCAGCAGGTGGCCCATTTCAATACCGGCGGGAAAGGCGACGGTCATCCTTACATGAGTCCTGACGGCAAATACGTTGTGACAACGCAATACGGCGGCAATGTAGTGACCTTTATCGATGCAAAAAAACATGAGGTGATAAAGGAAATAACCGTTGGACAGGGGAAACACGTTGGTTTCGTCACCTTTACAAAAGACGGGAAGAAGGCCTTTGTGGCCAACAGAGAAGACGACGCAGTGTATGTCGTTGACATGAATAAACTCGAAGTGAAGAAAAAGATAGATACGACAGAGCCCGACAAGAAGTGGAAATCACAGGGACAGGTGCTCAACGGTTATTACAACATATTTGAAGTAACAGAAAAGTATTTTGATTAGACGGTTCTCAGGTAGGGGCATGGCGCGCCATGCCCCTGCTACTGTTGCCATTTATGTCCTGTCTCTAACCCTGATATCCGCAACAAGAGGCATCTATCTCGCATATCTTTATTCGTGGAATAACTTACTAAATATCACACAATGGTCCATATGTCAAGGTGGTGTATTGGTTTAGGAGAAAAAATGAGGGCGCTGCAAACTATTCAGAAGAGGCGTAGGGGCGTAGCAGGCTACGCCCCTGCACAACATACCCATACATCAAAACATCTCAAACCGTCTCAACT
>CAYMUX010000063.1:0-20255 GCA_964393845.1 uncultured Nitrospiraceae bacterium | reverse complement strand
GCTTTATCTTGCTGGGCATAAAGATCTATTTTCTGGAGAGATCGTGGGATATGCAATGGGAGAGAGGCTGACAAAGAATCTGGTGAGTCAATCACTGTTACGGGCCGTGGAAACTAAGCGCCCGGCAAAAGGATTATTGCATCACTCGGATCGGGGGAGCCAGTACTGCGCTCATGAATACAGAAAAATCCTTGACCAGTTTGCAATGAAAGCATCAATGAGCAGAAAAGGGAATTGTTATGACAACGCCCCTATGGAGAGTTTATGGGGAACGCTCAAACAGGAGCTTGTGTATCATCGTCGTTACACAAGCAGGCAGGAAGCAATTCAGGACATCACAGAATACATAGAAGTTTTCTACAATAGGCAGAGAAGGCAAAAACGGCTGGGGTACTTATCCCCCGCTGCATACGAACAATGATTCTATGCTGAACAGAGAGCGGCATGAAAGGTTTGGTGTCCACTATTGACATCCGAGGACAGACATTGCCCTCACTTAAACTTTTCCCAACCACCCAAACACCGCCCAAGTCGCCTTCAAATCCTCTTCATTATACTTCAAAATCTCATCCATCAGGGATTTTCTTTCCCCCACAACCTCGATAACCTGACCGTCCACAGATACTTGAGCTTGCAGTTTACCCTGATATACAGCAGGACTTCCTTTTTGAATATCTTCCAACGTCTTTGCGACCGGTTTACCGGACAGATCAGAAACCTCAGTGAATGTAGAAAGATGGTTCTTTTCATGCCGTTGCCCGAGCCGGAAAATGACCTGTAAAAATTCACTGGCCTGTGCTGGCTCGACACCTTTCTGTTTCAGATACAAACGGAGTTCACACCTGGAAGGACTGTAAACAGAAGGCGTGATTGTTAACGTCATTGAGTGTCCCCAACATATGCTGCCAAATCTTTACCCCTTTTATTGATAAGTCACTCTGTCATAAATGAAAGATATTATGTGCTAATAACCGGAAAAACTCAAGAAAGGAAAGTTTAGTGGATTAACGAATAAAAACTATAGTGCATTAGAATCTAATGCATGTCAGATTTGTAAATCATATTTGCGATTGCCGGAGGAAGGGGCTACCTACAATCTGCGTCTTCCATGCCGTACTTTGCGTATGCATAAGATTCGAGTTAAATAAATTATCTATGACTACATTAGTCGGGTTGATGTAAATACCGTCAATTTCTATTCTTATTTTCTATTATTCAGCAAGATCATCCTCTGCCTTGCGTATGTCTTCATCTTGTCGTCCGCTGATTTATGTTCATAAACATTTCTGTAAAGTTTAATCGCTCCATCCATCTGGCCCTGCTTTTCATAAACCCGCGCAAGACCCAGGGCGCCGTCCATGTCCCCTGATTTTACAAGCCTGGTAAAATATCCGGCTGCCTCCTGAAATTGGCCTTGCCTTTCATGGAGGATTGCGAGATTCAGAATGACATCCCGGTTGTCCGGCTCAAGCCTGAATGCATTGTTCAGGCACTCTTTCGCAGACGTCATATCACCTGATCTGGCATATGCGATTCCAAGGTTAATTAATGCCGGGGGGTTGTCTTTGTTTATATCTAATGCCATACGGGAATACGCAATTGACTCATCAACAAGATTTAACCGGAGGTATATATACGCGATATTATTTATGACCGCATAATTGCTTCTGTCCATTTCCAGGGCCTTTTTATAATTTACCAGGGCCTTTGAATAATCACCCTTCATTTCGTATTCTCTTGCCCCGTATAAATAAGCGTCCACTCTATATGTGTCCACATCTTGCTTAACCTGTGAGGGGTGATTATCAGGCTTGAGATTATTAATCGGCTCGTCAGGTTTTGCTGCTGCGTCCTTCACCCCGGCCTTTTGGTGCGATCCGTCTACAGGAGCATTTCCGTCCGGTTTGCCTGCCAAACGCTGACGGACTTCCCCATTATCTTCATTCCTGCTAATGACTTTTGGCAGGAGCGTTCCCTCTTCTTGAAGTATGCCCACGGGTTCTTTTCCGCTCATTGCAGGCTGAGTTTCTTCCGGAGCTTCATTCAACTTACCCGCTTCTTCGTGATTACCGCTTTGCGGCAGGCCTGAGGATTCACTTGTTACCGGTTGCTCTTCCCGGATATGCCGTCTCACTATATCGGGCGACGTGGATGAGATAATTATATCCGACTCGCCTGAGAGTGACTTTACGTATTGAAGAAAAAATATCCCCGACAATACGGAGACAATAAATATTGCGGACAGAATAATTATTTTTTTCTTATAGGCAGACAGCCCGGAGGCGGCTTTTACGATATTTTTCAGGTTTGGCGGGACTTCTCTTTTTGATGCGGGTTGCGGCACCTTTGAGAGTATATCAGCAAGCATACTCATGAGCATTCTCCATCGGACAAACTCAGGAGAAACCTACTTAATGAGTTCATATAATTAATCTCCATTCAGGTTAAGATTACAATACGTTTAAGGACTTATAGTTATAACCAACGATTTTTGAACTATATTATCATTAGACCCTGAAGAATCACTATCATCCCTTATAAAAAAAGTAAGGGGAAAGCTGCCGGACGATACAGGTGATCCTGGAGGTACTCCTAAGGGTGATCCGGTTATAACAAGGCTATCGGCTTGATTCCATGATCCTTCGGGCAAAGTTGAACAGTTAGGAGACAACGATGATGGCGTGAATGTAAAATTTGTAGATACAGTTCCTTGCCTGCACCACCTGTATTGTCCTCCACTGCTGTACGGCACTCCGCCATTACCAAATATTTCAGCGTTATATACAGTGCCAACAGAACCGGAAGGGAGTTCATTGTTAAGTATCTTGAGTCTCGAGCTGCTGCAATCCGCCTTTATTGTCAGCTCACCGAGGGTGATCCACTTGACTATGTCATCATTAGGCTCAGTCCTGCTCATATCAACGGCATAACTGTCTATATCCACCCCCTGATTGTAAACGTTTATTATGGCCGCTGCTGCTACCGCTTGCGGTCCTGCCGTCTGATTATTGTAATTTTCTCCGCTGCTCAGAATTATAAAAGCAACATCGTTTATTGCCTGAGGAGAGCCACAGCCTGCATCAGGGCAGATATTAACTGTGATGTTTGTACTTCTTCTCCCGCAGATATTGCCTGTTAAATTACTATCAAAGATATAGTTAAGCGGCTTGTTCCATGTATCATTGGGGGTCCTGACCGTTGTCGGGAATTCAGTTGCATCAGGCAATCTATTATTTGAAGCGCCGAAACTTACAACTGATTCTACCGCCGCATTCATTATCTCCTTTGTTTCATAAACCTTCGCCCTCTTTGTCAAAGGGCCCACTAATCCTGCGCCCATACCGATCAGCAAGCCCATTATTACCAGCACTATCGCAAGCTCTATGAGGGTGAAGCCGTTATCGCCAGGGGCAAGGGGCAAAGGGCAAGGGGCAAGGTTTTTCATGACTGCCTCTTATAAAAATAAAACACCACCATCAATCCTCCTGATAAATTCAACACGATGGCATATCTTGTCCTTCTTATCACTTCGCTCATTTCCGCGTCAGGCGATATCCAGAACAAATAATATCCGACTAACACGAGCAGGATACCGATTATGCCTGTCAGCTTTATTAAAAGCGCTTTACGCATTACAGATTAATTTCAAATCAAGATAACCGCTCAAACAACTAACAAGAAAAACTTAAAGAGGGCAATTATCTTGCCCCCTTCAAATAACTTTATATTATTTCTCTTAGTATGGTCTGTCAAACAGCCATATAGCAGCAGTTTGTGTTGTCGCCCAGGCAGTTGCTACGCCCGCTGTTGTTTCACTCACTGCAGTAACGGCTGTGATTACCCTGACAGTTCTTGTACCAACAGTTCCGGCCCCTACACTAGTAACTAATGTTGCTCCCCTGAATTGTCCCAATCCCGCATCTGCAAGGCCGTCAATGCTCGTATCCACAGATTGGATTATTCGCATCGCATCAGTAGTAAAGGCAGTGCCGCAGGCTGCCGCAGTGCATATTACCATAACATTCCTTGTGGCAGAGTCATTTCCTAAGTACACCCAGAATGACTGTCCGCCGATTATAACAGGATTTTCAGGCACATTATCCATTGATACCGCCAACTCTCCAATAGCCGACCCTGCTGCAGTCTGTTCTCCTCCGGCGGCAGGATTGCCTATTAATCCATTTCTATTTGCTTCACCGGGGAACCTTCCCATCCTGTCCATGTATGTCCATGTCAGCATATTCCATGTATTAACTGTGGTTGTGAACTTTTTCGCCTTTGCGCTTGTCATCAAATCCTGTCCCTTGATCACCGCGCCCATAATGATGCCGATGATGACCAGCACAATCGCCAGCTCGACAAGTGTAAAACCTTTTTGTCTTAAATCTTTTTTCATACCTTTGACTCCTTTAAGCATCTTTTTACAACTTTCTACTTTGTTAATTTATAATCGATTTGTTTTCATACAATCTTATCGGTTGTAAATTTTATAACTTAAATACTTTGGTTAATTGTGGAAGTTGGAAGGTAAAATCTTATTGAAGGAATATACTTAAGGAAAAGGGGGAACGCAGCTGACTAAAAGCCTCTTTTTATCGCATCCGCAATCTTCGCTACTCTTACCATATCCCTGATATCATGCACCCTGATAATGTTGGCGCCGTTGAATATCCCGACGGCAACAGCGGCCGCTGTGCCCTCAAGCCGTTCCGTAACAGGCAGATCGCCAAGAAGCCTGCCGATGAATGATTTTCTGGAGGGACCTAAGAGTATCGGTTTTTCAAAGCCGGTAAATTCATTGAGCCTTTTAATAATTTCAAGGTTGTGTTCGACTGTTTTCCCAAAGCCGATCCCCGGATCAATAATAATCATATCATCAGGAATACCCGCGTCCCTGGCAATTTCAATACTCCCATACAGATAGTCTATGATTTCAGGAATGAGGGCTTTATAGGCGGGGTTCTTCTGCATATTCTTCGGCGAACCTTTGATATGCATTATTACCACGGGCACTTTATTCCTGGCAGCGACTGCGGACATTTTCGTATCAAATCTTAATCCACTGATGTCATTTATCATAGATGCTCCTGCTGAAAGGGCCGCCTCTGCAACGGCAGATTTGTACGTATCTACGGAAATGGGCACGTTGACTCTCTTTGCAATTGCCTCGATGACAGGCGCTATCCGGTTGATCTCCTCCTTCACGGATATCTTCTCCGCTCCCGGTCTTGTAGACTCTCCGCCGATGTCGATTATATCCGCGCCTTCATCCTGCATCCTGAGGGCCTGCTTAACAGCGCTGTCTTCATTAAAAAACATTCCGCCGTCGGAAAAAGAATCCGGGGTAACATTCAAAATACCCATGATATAAGTTCTTTGAGAAAAGTCAAAATGGAAGTTGTTCCAGGTAAGTTTCAAATATCCTCCCGGATAAGTCCGTTAATCGTTAACGTATAACGATTTTATTCTGGGGAATTAAAATCTGAGATTTGGAATTTATTTGGTCTTCCGGTTATACTGTTGCTTCAGGCACACTGCTTTTATCTTCCTCGGACTTCGATACCGCCCCGCTGCCGTTAGTCCCAGTGATTATTTCGTCCAATTCTTTAGCATCAAGGGTTTCCCTTTCGAGCAATGCCTGTGCAAGTTCCAGGAGCTTTGCCTTGTTATCAAGCAGCAGGCGCTTTGCATATTCATATCTTTCGGTCACTATAGCTATGACTTCTCCATCGATATCTTCTGCGGTCTTTTCAGAATAATCTTTATGCCTTGAAAACTCTTTGCCGAGAAAAATCTGTTCTTCACGTTTTCCAAACGTCAATGGTCCCAATTTCTCACTCATTCCCCATTCACAGACCATTTTTCTTGCAAGGTCGGTGGCCCTTTGCAGGTCGTTGCCTGCGCCTGTGGTCATATGCCCGAGGGCAATTTCCTCTGCAGCCCTTCCACCCATGAAAACAGCAAGCATATTCAAAATATGTTCCCTTGAATAAGTATATCTGTCATCTATAGGAAGCTGCTGCGTAATGCCGAGCGCCATCCCTCGGGGGATAATACTTACTTTGTGCAGCGGGTCTGTTCCCGGTGTCAGTTTTGCGACAAGCGCATGACCGGCCTCATGATGCGCCGTATTATTTTTTTCCTCGTCGGATATTATCATGCTCTTTCTTTCCTTGCCCATCATGACTTTGTCCTTTGCATGTTCAAAGTCGGCCATTTCAACTTTTGTCTGGGACTTTCTTGCCGCCAGCAGGGCCGCTTCGTTGAGAAGATTGGCAAGGTCCGCGCCTGAAAAACCCGGCGTTCCTCTTGCAAGAAGTTCAAGATTAACATTGTCGGAAAGAGGGATTTTCTTACTGTGGACCTTTATAATTTCCAGCCTTCCTTTCACATCCGGATGGGGAACAATAACCTGCCTGTCGAATCTTCCGGGCCTTAACAGCGCCGGGTCGAGGACATCAGGCCTGTTGGTAGCCGCAAGTATGATGACCCCTTCATTCTGGTCAAAACCGTCCAGTTCTACAAGAAGCTGGTTGAGTGTCTGTTCACGCTCGTCATGACCGCCTCCAAGCCCCGCTCCCCTATGGCGGCCTACAGCGTCTATTTCATCAATAAATATAATGCAGGGGGAGCTTTTCTTCGCCTGTTCAAAAAGGTCTCTCACCCTCGAAGCCCCTACCCCGACAAACATCTCCACAAAATCAGACCCGCTGATGGAAAAGAACGGGACCCCCGCCTCACCTGCAATCGCCTTGGCAAGCAATGTCTTGCCTGCGCCCGGAGGTCCGACAAGCAATACGCCTTTAGGAATTTTCCCGCCCAATTTCTGAAATTTCTGCGGGTCCTTCAGGAACTCAATTACTTCCTGAACTTCCTCTTTAGCCTCTTCAATACCCGCTACATCGGAAAAGGTCACTTTTATCGCTTTCTCTGAGACCAGCTTTGCCTTGCTCCTGCCGAATGACAGCGCCTTGTTGCCGCCTGTCTGCATCTGCCTCATAAAAAATACCCACAGAACTACAAGCAGTATTATGGGCCCGAAATTAAATAGCACATTCATGTACCACGGCGTATGGTCCGGCTTGGCGGTTATTTTTATACCCTTGGCCTGAAGTTCCTTTACCAGGTCAGGATAATCAGGTGCGTAAGATTTAAATTTTATTCCGCTTTTCAGCGTTCCAATTATCAGGTTATCAGGTTTTTGTATTGTTATCTCAGCCACTTCGTCCTGCTGCACCTTGAGCATAAGATCTGAGAAAACCATCTCTTCATTCGGTTTGGAAGTCTCAAGGAGGTTAAAAACCAGGATCATCATCAAACCGAACAAAACCCAAATTACAATACTTTTATACAATACTATTTCCTCCTCTTATTTACTTTCTGACCCTAAGATTAACATATTCTCTTTTACATTGACAATGTTATGAAAATTGGAAAAAGTGCCTTCCCTCCGTTTTTCAGAGCAGACCGACCTGTTCTGATTATTTAAGGGAGTTTACTGAAAACAACCAGTAAAAATCCTGCAAACATTATGATACCTCCAACTGCCTTTTCGGCAATTTTTTCTTCTTTAAATAAAAAATGACCATAAAGGATACTGATAAGCAGACTGGTCCTTTTTATTGAAATCATATACGCAACATTGGCCATGCTCATTGCAAGCATATGGAAAATAATCATCACGGAATAGGTAATGCCGATTGCCGCAAGGGGGCCGATGTCCTTCCCGGTGATCGTGAGACTGCCTTTGTTTTTATGTAAGGCGATCGGCGTAAATAAGAGCGTCAGGAGGACAAAATAGAAACTCCCGAAAAAGACCGGCGACGAATGCTCTATTGCCATCTTTCCCAGTGAGGCTGTGATGCTGAAGATAAAGGCAACAATGATCATCATGACCGAGCCCTTTTCCCTTAATATCGCTTTAAAAGGCTCCATAAAGGTCTTACGTACTTCATGAAAATTCAGGGTATAGCTTCCTATTGCCATAAGCAATATCCCAATACTTCCGCCAAGTGAAACCTTCTCTCCCAGGATAATAAATGATATCACTATCAGAAATAGAGGGGTCAATGCAAGAAACGGCATTGAAACACTGAGGGGAGAGACTTTTAACGCCTTTGTGTACAAGATTATTGCTGTTATCTCAAGAGGCAGGGCGCACAGGGTAGCAAGCCAGAAGGTGCGGTCAAGATGAGGGATTTCAACGAACATTAAGCTTACTACAAGAACAGGAAGGGAAAATAACAATCTGGCCCACGCAACAAAATACTCGTCCCGCGAAGAAAGCGCCCGTTTAGTTAATGCGTCGCTTGTAGCAAGTAGGACTGCGGTTAACAGTGCATAAAGAATCCACAAAATTTACTCCTGAGAACAGAATTAACTTATAAATTTACCTTTCTATCCCATAGTCCTTTATCTTGGTTAAAAGCGTCTTATAGCTTACTTTAAGAATGTCCGCTGCTTTAGTCTTATTGCCGTGCGTATCTTCAAGCGCTTTTTTTATCCTCCGGGATTCCGCGATCTTGAGGGCCGCCTTTGCCACTTCGTCAAGCGTACCGGTCATAGCAATGTCCCCGATTGTTTCCCCGGAAGAAACAGCAGGAGCAAGGCTCAGCTCCTTTTGCGTTATCGTATCACCTTCGCAAAGTATCAAGGCCCTTTCTATTACATTCTCAAGCTCTCTTACATTGCCCTTCCATGAATAGCCCTTCAGAATATCTATTACCTGCGCATCAATATTTTTATGTGAGATGTTCAGCTCTGCTGAATATTTGGATATAAAGTGTTCAACCAGCGAAGGTATGTCATCTATTCTCTCTCTCAAGGGAGGGATGGTAATCGGGAATACACTTAACCTGTAAAAGAGGTCTTCCCTGAAAGAATTATCTGCTACGGCCGCTTCGAGATTTTTATTGCTTGCAGCAATGATCCTGATATCTACTTTGATGGAATGGGCGCTGCCTACCCTGTCAATCTCTCCTTCCTGCAGAGTCCTTAACAGCTTTGATTGAAGGGACATTTCCAGTTCGCCGACTTCATCAAGAAAAACAGTGCCCTTATCTGCAAGCTCAAGCTTGCCCAGTTTCCTCTCACCGGCGCCTGTAAAGGCCCCCTTTTCGTGACCGAACAACTCGGATTCAAGAAGCTCTCTTGGTATTGCCGCACAGTTTATAGGGACAAAAGGATAATCTCTTCTCGGACTTAAATCATGAATGGCCCTTGCAAAGAGTTCTTTACCTGTTCCGGATTCTCCGAGAAGCAGCACGGTTGTCTTTGCAGAAGATACTTTCTGAATGTTGCCGGCGACTTCTGTCATTTTGGAACTTTTACCGATTATATTCGGCATGCCCACGCGATGATAAAGTACATCTTTAAGGAGGATATTTTCAGTGACAAGTCTCTGGTTCTTGAGCGACCTGTCTATGAGCAGTTGTAAATAGTCCGTGTCTAAAGGCTTGGTTATGAAATCGAATGCCCCCAGCTTCATTGCATTTACAGCAGTTTCAACAGTTCCGTAGGCAGTCATAACAATCACAGGCACGAGAGGATTTTTGTCCTTTGATGCTTTAAGCACTTCAAGCCCGGTTTTTTTCGGTAATTTCAGGTCGGTAATTACAAGATCAATTTTGCTGCTTCTTATCTTTTTGATTCCCTCAGCCCCGTCATTCGCAATTAAGACCTCATACCCCCCTAACTCCAGGGTCTCCTTCAGCATCTGAGCCAGGGACTCTTTGTCTTCTACGATTAGAATGGTTTCCATAGTTATAATCTTAATAAATCCGTTTCATTCTGTTAATTCTCATTTTACTAAATTATACTAAATCAGTCCCGCTTTTAGTTGGAGAATAAAAAACAATTGCCTGCTTCACTTCAATTCATAACATAAAGATTACTCAATTGAAATTTGATTAATAACTTCCACGCCTCCCCTCTGTATGTTATAATGAACCGATCATTCGGGGACTTGTGCTGTAGATACCAAAAACTTTTCAAAGCAAAGGGGATATGTATGAACGAAATAATTCCGCAAGAAATTATTGAGAAAAAGATTTATGTAATCAAGCGCCAGAAAGTGATGATTGACAGAGATTTAGCCATACTCTATGAAGTGGAAACGAGAGTATTAAATCAAGCGGTAAGAAGGAATATCAATCGATTCCCTGCTGATTTTATGTTCTCCTTGACCAGGAAAGAGATAATGAACTTATCACAAATTGTGATAAGTTCGAAGATAAAGCATGCACCTAATGTATTTGCTTTTACAGAACAAGGGGTTGCCATGCTATCGAGCGTCCTTAAGAGTGAAAGGGCAGTACAGGTGAATATTGCCATCATGAGAGCATTCGTCAATATCAGAAGGGCCCTCACAACTAATAAAAACCTTGCCCGGAAATTAAGATTATTGGAAAAAAGAATAGATGATCAGGATGGGAAAATATACGCTGTTTTTGAAGCACTTAATCAGTTGATGACACCGCCGGAGCCGGGTAAGAAGAAGATCGGGTTTCTGAGGGAATGAAAAAAGCGTGATAGCTCGCAAGTGTGTAAGTTTGCTTTCATTGTAATAGTAATTAGTGTCTGCGTTTCCTGGAGTTTTCTGAAGAATGTAGCCTTGACACCCCTTTCACTAAGTTTGTTTGATCAAGGTCTTCAATCTTTTATCTCTTGGATAAGTAGCGATACCTTTCTTTAAGAGCAAAATAGCATCGTTGCGTTGGCCAGTGTCTATCATCAGTTCTGCACACAATTGATACAATGAAACAAGGTTTCCTAATTTAGGACCATCAATCGCCTTTATAAGAAGGCGAATTGCCTCCTGCTTGCGCCCTGCATTCGACATGAGCTTTGCACATGTTTGATAAAGAATGACCATGCCGGACATTCCAGGCAATCCAATAGCCCTTTCAAGTAACTCAATGCCCTCATCAGGTCGTTTGGCTTTCGCCAGCAGTTTAGCACATTCTTGAAAGAGTATGGATTTGTTTGCTATCGCTGGTGCGTTGATACCTCTTTTCAAAAGATCGATAGCATCTTCAAGACGGTCAGCTTTCACCATTAGTTCTGAACAAGAATGATAGAGTGAACCCTGATTATTTACATTTTTATCTGCGATTCCTTTTTCTAAAAGTTCAATAGCATCGCCTAATTGACCTTGCCTGCCCATCAGATCGGAACACATTTGATATAATTGCCATTGGTCCTTCATCTGGGAGACTAACAACCCCCGCTTTAAAACTCCAATAGCATCGTCAAGATTTCTAGAATGAAATAGAATCGTTGCGCAGGCGAGATAGAGAGTTGGTTCTGACATCATCTGACGGTTTGCAATGGCGCTTTTGAGTAGCTTGACGCCGTCTTCCGCATTACCGGACTTTTCCATTAACTCGGCAAAGAAAAGGTAGAGTGGCACCGGGTCTTTAATAACTTTTGATACTATTCCACTCTCCATCAGGGCATTTGCCTCTTCTATGCGGCGATTTTTTACTAATACCTCGGCACATAAACGGTAAAGTTTTATTGGATCTCTTACGTTTGGATTGGATATACCTTCTTTGAGCAATTGGATAGCCTCTTCACTTTTCCCATCTTTCTCCATGAACTCCGCAATTAAAAGGTACAAGGAATAAAGCTTAGTCATTCCTGGGATATCGATCCCCTTTTTAAGTAACGAAATTGCATCGTTTAGGCGGTTTGTCTTTGCCATTAAGTTTGCACAGCGTTTATATAACGTCACAAGCTCCGGCATCCCAGGCGTATCGATACCTTTCTTTAAAATTCTGATTGCGTCATGATATTTTTCCGCTTGTTCCATATATTCGGCACATTGACTAATAAGCGGTGCAAGGCAAGTAACACCAGGGGTATCAATACCTTTCTCAAGCACCTTGATTGCATCGTTAAGCTTATTGTCTTTTTCAAGTATTTGGGCGCTACGGAGATAGATCGAGAATGCGTTGCTCCCGGCACCCAAGTACCTTAGCGCTTCAGCCTGAGTCTTAAGCATTGCATCTATCCCATTAAGAGCATATTCAAGATCGAGACGAAGCAGCCAAACTGCATAGTAAGCGCGACGCCCGGTAGCCTTGCGTACATGGCATAGAGCTTTTTGGTAATCATCGCCAATGTTTCGGTGCTTTAAGCATAAAGCCAGGTGATACTCCAATCCTTTTGGTCTTTGGTCATCAGGTAGTGCCGATATTAAGGCTATACGTTCTTCTAATGTTTCAACATTGTCAGGAACTTGGGATTGAGCTGGCTTCGTGATTTGTGACAGGGCAAACTTAGTGAGCTTTTCGCTGGCCATATTAAGTTCAGCAATACGACCAGCCTCAAAAAGATGATGCCGCAGTTCCGCGTAAGAAGTAGTAAGTTTCTGTGTTCCTTTCATTTGAAGAGCCTTAAAATGTCTGAAGTGATAGTTCGCAGCAAGACTGTGAGCTTGCTTCCATTCATCCTTCTCAGCGCGTAGCCGCGAAACACTGATTTCTCGTGCCAGTGGATGCAGGGAGTCCCCGCTATAGTAACGGCATT
Organism: uncultured Nitrospiraceae bacterium; assembly: GCA_964393845.1. Taxonomy (GTDB): domain Bacteria; phylum Nitrospirota; class Thermodesulfovibrionia; order UBA6902; family UBA6902; genus UBA6902. Next base: position 7,724 of record CAYMUX010000063.1, on the reverse strand, counting down.
AAATTAAAATACATCTTAAGCATTTAATTAGCTGTAATATAAAGGAAATATCATATTTTAACTTAAGTTATTTATTGCCGTTACTATAGTTGTGTTCTCCAATAGAAATCGGTCAATAAGTTGTTTGCGAAGTGCTTGAGTGGTTTCCGTTCCATATGTTAATTCTGAAAGCGCCTCTTTTTTAAATGGTCGGCGGTGAACCGCCAGCGAACGCATAAATTTCAGTAAGTCAACATCCATATAAGGGAGTGTGCGCTCGATTAGCTCACGTTCAAATTCCTCCACAAGGGCAGGATTAAGTGCTACATCGCCAAGCTTAAAAAGATCAGGGGCTAACGAAATCAAATCTTCAAGTGACTCACTCATGAGGCTCGCAACGAGTGTTTTTAAGGCCCGTGGATTGCCGCCTAAACGATGACCTATCTCTATCAGTCTTTCGGCAGGAATCTTTGACGTTAGCCCTTTCGATTTAAGAAGCTCTAAAAGAAAGGACTCGGCCTCTGGATCAGTAAGTCCTTTAAGTTCTTTAGTAATACAACTCTCACACCATCGAGCACTCTTAATAGATCGATTACTAATGAGCAGCAGTCTGCCAGCAGGGCGATTTGAATTGTTGAGTTTTTCTACCAGGACCTGCCAACTATTTGGAGGATATATATCCGTATCAGCAAAAAGACGCTGAAACTCATCAAGGATGATTATAGTAACGGCAATAAATAACTTAAGTTAAAATATGATATTTCCTTTATATTACAGCTAATTAAATGCTTAAGATGTATTTTAATTTAATGCCGTTACTATAATATCTGTTCGCGGCGGAGGACTTTAAGCAATGCGTTGAATAGGTCGCCATTAGCCCCCATATCAAGCTCGTGCATCAAATCAGGAATGCCTTCGCTATCCAGTGCAACCGCCAGATCAGTTAAAAGGTCTAATGAAGGGTTTGTTGACTCTGACTGGGGCTCAATTGGATCTAAACTCCATCGTGATTTTACTGCCACAGCAAGAGACAATTGAGTTTTTCCACATCCAGGAAAGCCCTGCAATATAGCGACTGCGGGCCCACTTGGCAGCCAGTCGGTCACCAAATGGTGTATGATTTCACGTCGCTGTTGGCCGTGAAAATGATCTTCCCATTTTACCTCAGTTGTTGATTCCGTCTGATGCGGGGCCGGTACTGCAGAGGCAGTTGGAGAGACGGGGAAACCGTAACGTTGAAGGATAAGTGAGGCAATCTCATCCGGCTGTCTGGAGCCAATGTCTATGTAGCCGTCTCCCGGAAGAATACCGAGGTCCGTCAGGTCGCCTGGATCACCGAAGCTCACCAGCATGATCCTGTGCTGATCGGGGGTCGCAATCAGTTGTTTGATGTGCCGCCACTCTAGCTTGCACCAGCGTCTTTTCTTGTATTCCGGGCAGAGGAAGATGACAACGAGTTCCGACTCATTGCGATAAAGGTTGGGGAGATAAACATCGAGGTCAAGCCTTGCTAACTCAGCCTCCCAATACTTGTCGTAAAGCACTCGTTGCATGGTGACAGTATCGGCAAGATAGTCAGAAACTTTTTCGACAAAGTCACGATATTCTCCTGGGAAGGATAGTGCTATGGAGAATCTCTTTGATTCGGGATCATTCATGAGTCATAGGGTCAGGTCTTGTTTCTTGAGAAAAATGCACGATGCAAGAATTAACCCCATCTTCCTCTTCAATGAACTGCTTTGGCCCCTTCAGAAAATTCATCAGATTAACGGCTTGCGCTATCACTAACTTGTGGTCCCCCTCAAAAAGGTTTAGTAATGATAATACGATATGCCTATTAAAGACAAGAAGTATTTATTCATTGGCAGGCACTTATACGATACGCATCTACAACTGATCTCAATTTCAAAAAGAATTCAAGCCCTCTGCAGCATAATTAAATTTACTCGACATACGAAGCATCACCAGAATCCAGACCGAAAAGAAGTTGATGACTATGACGGAATAGTGCGAATATCTCTCGACTAATTCAAAGTCATTAATTCATACGAATTATGAGCTTAAAAGGGGACCGCATCCAATAATTATGATTCTTAGCAGCTCTGTTGGAACTCACACTCACCACAAAACTATTTACTTGATTTCCTTTTGGCTTTGTTCAAATCGGTTTTTATATCTTCAATGGAAGGCTTTAACTCTTGAATCCTTTTCGTCATGATATTCCAGACGGTCTTCAAGTCAACTCCCATATATTCATGGATCAATACATTGCGTAACCCAGCCATCTTGGCCCAGGGGACTTCTTTATACTTCCCCCTGATGTTTCTCGGAATATGCCTGGTGGCTTCTCCCAAAACCTCAAGGCTCCTTATTGCAGCATTGACAGTCTTTTTGTCCTTTGAAAAATCATCGAAGGTCATCCCTTCGATAAACTCTTCCACATCCGTTATGGAGGTCAATATGTCTTGAATATAATCCCGGATGTCTCTCGCAGCCTCAGACATATCTGACCTCTTTCAAAATGCGCTTGCCTATATAAGGTTTAAGCGCGGTCTTCATTACAAGGTCTACCCTTTTTTTGAGAATATTTTCAAGGAAGCCTTTTACATCCAGAAAGTCAAAAAGGTCTATATCTTTTTTAAACTCGACAAGTATGTCTATGTCGCTTTTTCTGTGTTGCCTGTTTTTTAAATAAGAACCGAAAATACCTATACGCCGAACGCCATATTTTTCCATCAAATCTCTCTTGCTTTTCTTGATGACGGCGATGCAAGCTGCGGCTTCGGTCTTGTTAATTGATTTTTTTGTTTCAGCCATTTTGAATCCTCTGCCAAATGCCTTGTTTGCGGGCCTTCACCGCTGTGCTTTCCTCATATAAGGCCTCGCCGCCAGTTTTGTAAATCTTGCCATTAAAATATACACTATTTAAGTGTGGTTTTGGTAGCGCGTAGGGTCAAGTTTTGTTTCTCAGTTTCGGGTGAAAATTGTAGCAACAGGCTTTAGCCTGAGTTTGATTGCGCAACCTAACGTCCTCGACTGCCTGCTCTTAATTGGAGACTGCTTCACTCTCGGCTTGGAATAACACTTACCCCAACAATTTCTTCCTTAACAACTCATTCACGATCTTCGGATTAGCCTTGCCCTTTGTCGCCTTCATCACCTGTCCGACAAAGAAGCCCATCAACTTGGCATCACCTTCCCTGAACCGTTCAATTTCCTGAGGACTCTTGCTTAACACCTCATCTACTATTGCTTCTATACCTGTTTCATCGCTCATCTGGACAAGGCCTTTTTCACTGACTATGGCCTCCGCATCCCTGCCGGTCTTATACATATCTTCAAAGACCGTCTTGGCTATCTTGCCGCTTATAGTTCCCTTATCAAGAAGGGCAAGCATGTCAACAAGATGCTTTGGAGTCAGCAGACATTCTTCAATCTGCCTGTTCTCCTCGTTGAGAAGCCTCATTAAGTCGCCCATCATCCAGTTGCTGACAGCCTTCGGAGCTCCACCTGATTTCACTGCCTCCTCAAACCATTCCGCAACAGCCTTCTCGGAAGTTAGCAGGCTGGCATCCTGTTCGGGAAGATTAAATTCTTTAATATACCTTGCCCTCTTTACATCAGGCAGTTCACAGATGCTTGTCTTAATCTCATCAATCCATGACTGCTCAAATTCAACCGGCATCAAATCAGGCTCAGGGAAATAGCGATAGTCGTGGGCCTCTTCCTTTGATCGCATGGATTCCGTAACGCCCCTGTTCGAATCCCACAGCCTTGTCTCCTGGATAATCCTTCCGCCTTCATTTAGGACTTTTATCTGTCTTTTTATTTCATACTCCAGCGCCTTCTCGACAAACCGGAACGAGTTCATGTTTTTTATCTCGGCCTTTGTGCCAAGCTCTTTTTGACCGGCAGGCCTGACAGATACGTTTGCATCACACCTCAGCGAACCCTGCTCCATGTTCCCGTCACACACGCCTATGTAACGGACAATCGCCCTTAATTTTTTCACAAACTCAGCGGCCTCCAGCGGATTGCGAATGTCCGGCTCTGAAACGATCTCCATCAACGGCGTTCCCGCCCTGTTCAGATCAACGAAACTTTCATTCCCCGCGCCTTCGTGGATATTCTTCCCCGCGTCTTCCTCAAGATGAATCCTTGTAAGACCGATCTTCCTTGTACTTCCGTTAATTGTTATCTCCACGAAGCCGTGCCCGCAGAGAGGAAGTTCAAACTGGCTTATCTGATAGCCCTTGGGCAGGTCGGGATAGAAGTAGTTCTTTCTCGCAAACCTGCTGTAAGTGGAGATTTCACAATTCATGGCAAGCCCGGTCTTTACAACATATTCAATAGCCTTCCTGTTCATCACAGGCAAAACCCCGGGCATGCCGATGCACACCGGGCAAGTCTGTGTGTTGGGCTCAGAGCCGAATTTTGTGGAGCACCCGCAGAACATCTTCGACTCCGTCAAAAGCTGCGCATGTATCTCAAGACCGATTACCGCTTCGTATTGCATGTTAAAGCTCCTAACAATATAACCTGACCCGTAAATTCTCTTTCGTTTGATTTAATGTCGGGCATGGGTTAAGAACTTATTTTATCAAGTTCCTTGATTAACCGCTTTATTTCTTTATCCTTTATTGTTGATACTTCCGACTTATCATAAATGGACAATAAAAACAAAACTTCTTTTATAAAAACCACACATGTAATTATCCTGAATCCTCCGCTCTTGCCTCCCGGCTTGTCAGAAGTCGAGATTCTGATTTTATAACAGTTATGTCCTAATGGCGTTCCTAACCGCGGATTTACAAGAAGTTCTTTTGAAAGTTCTTTTATCTTGTTCTTAAGCGAAGGATATTTTTTACTCAGTCTTTTTAGTTCCCTTGAAAAGTTATCGGATGGAACAATCTTAAAGTTCATTGATCAACTCGTCAAGCGTTTTCATTTTCTTTTTTCCGGCAATCATTGCCTTTACATCAGAAACAGCCTCTTTTAATCCAAGCAGCACGCGCTGCTTTTTCATTTCTTTCATGAGCTTGTCCCATTCTTTGTAAGGGATAATTACATTTTTCTTGTGCCCTTTTTTATCTGTAATATATTGAATCTCCATTTGCTGTTACCCCCTTTCGTGAGTTTAATTTTACAACTTCGGCTTCCTCTTATGCCAATCAGTATCCTGCTCATACGCATGTGCAACTTTCAGTACCGACCCCTCATCAAAGTGCTTCCCGATTATCTGTAATCCTACCGGCAGGTTCTGTGAAGTAAAACCGCAGGGTATTGAAATCCCCGGCACGCCTGCGAGATTCACCGAGATAGTGAATATATCGGCAAGATACATCTGTAGCGGATCATCCGCCTTCTCCCCGATTTTAAATGCAGGCGACGGCGTTGTCGGCGTAACAATTACATCAACTTTCTCAAACACTCTCTCGAAGTCCTGCCTTATCAGTGTTCTCACCTGCTGCGCCTTTTTGTAATATGCATCATAGTATCCGGATGACAGCGCATAAGTTCCCAGGATAATTCTTCTTTTCACCTCTGCGCCAAATCCCATTTGCCTTGTCTTCATGTACATATTAATGAGGTCGTCGCCTTCTACCCTGAGACCGTATTTTACGCCGTCATAGCGTGCAAGGTTAGAGGAGGCCTCGGAGGTTGCAAGTATATAATAAGCAGCTATTGCATATTCTGTATGAGGGAGCGATATTTCAACAGGTATTGCGCCAAGCGCTTCAAGTTTATTAATTGCCTGCTTCACCGACTCTTCTACCTCTTTGTCCATACCTTCAATAAAATATTCCTTCGGAACGCCTATCTTCATTCCCTTTATATCCTGCCCGAGAGGCGCGGTAAAATCAGGCACAGGGATATTTGCCGATGTTGAATCGCATAGGTCATGACCGCTGATGATGTTTAAAAGAATCGCCGCATCCTTCACGTTTTTTGTAATCGGTCCTATCTGGTCCAATGATGATGCAAATGCAATAAGCCCGTAACGCGAGACCCTGCCATACGTCGGCTTTAATCCTACAACACCGCAAAATGCCGCAGGCTGGCGGATCGATCCTCCGGTATCAGACCCAAGGGCGGCTATACATTCATCGGCTGCGACTGCGGCAGCCGAACCGCCGCTGGATCCGCCCGGAACTCTGCTCAGGTCCCATGGATTTCTCGTTACTCCAAAAACAGAGTTTTCTGTGGAAGAACCCATGGCAAATTCATCAAGGTTGGTTTTGCCGATTAAAATATATCCCTTTTCTTTAAGCCTGGTTGTAACAGTACTTTCATAAGGAGGAATGAAATTTTCCAATATCTTTGAACAACACGTAGTTCTTATGCCTTCCGTACAAATGTTGTCCTTTATTGCTATTGGAATGCCGAGAAGTGTTTGACCGCTGCCCTTTTTCCCTTCTGCATCTTTTGCCTGTGCCAATGCATTGTCCTTAGTGAGGGAAACATAAGCCCCTATTTTCTCTTCTACAGATTCAATTCTTCCCAAGACCGCATCTGTAAGCTCCACAGGGCTTATCTCGCCTTTGTCTATGGCTAACGTTGCTTCAGCAATGCTCAGTCTGTAAAGTTCCAATGGTCCTCCAATTTGTAGGGGCATATTGCAATATGCCCGGAAATTTACAACCATTTTACAATTTTATTCCCTTAGAAAGAAAGTAGGGGCGTAGCATGCTACGCCCCTACGTACAATGTAATTTTAAAAAATCACTAAGCCACGATGCTAAGCTTATTTCTTCCTGTCTTTTTTGAATTATACAATGCCTTGTCAGCTGCCTCTATTATTTCCGCTTTCGTTTTTGTGCCCTTGGCAGGATCATAACTAGTCACGCCTAAGCTGATTGTAACATTCACGATATTATCACCGAGCTTCAATTCCAATTTCTCCACTATCTGTCTTAGCCTTTCTGCTATAGTTACCGCTCCCTTTATGTCTGTTTCAGGCAGAATAATGGCAAACTCCTCCCCGCCATATCTTGCCGCAGTATCTGTCGTTCTGATTGTCTTCTCAAAGACATCGGCTACAGAACGTAATACTATATCTCCTTGAGGATGGCCGTAGGTATCATTAAATTTCTTGAAATGATCAATGTCTATCATGATAAGAGATAAAATATGTGAATATCTTTCCCCCCTCGGTATTTCTTTGTCCAGGATATCCTGAAAGTGCCTGTGGTTATAGAGATTAGTCAGGCCGTCCTTAATAGCGACCTCCCTCAGCTTTTCTTTAATCTCCCAGGCCTCCACTGCAAGTTTCTCAGCCATCTCTTTTGCCTGTTTAAGTTCCATAACAAGCTGTTCGTAAGACAAATTAAGTTTGCCAAGCTCTTCATTTGCCTCCTGAAGTATCTGTGAAAATGGCTTCATATCACCGGCGTCAATCTCAAAAGAAGAGAGAATTTCAACAGTCTTATCGGCTACTGAATCTACAAATTCACTTACCTCCGTCTCGCTCATGCCTAATCTCTCCTGCAACAACCGCTTCAATTCACTAAATTTCTTTGAGCGCTTGCTTCCATGATATACGGAAGATATTATGTCGGACAGCATAAGGACATCTGCCGTATCTTTTAGATTTGCCGGGCAATCATGTCCTTTATGATGGTAAGCAATCGGCATGTAGATATTCTCAGGGATTTCCCATCTCTTTAATATTTCACTGCCCACATCCTGGTGGTCAAAACCAAATACGGATATTTCCGCCTCACAAGTAGACATTTTAGTGGCCA
>CAYMUX010000062.1:0-20449 GCA_964393845.1 uncultured Nitrospiraceae bacterium | reverse complement strand
TCGTTGTAACCTATTGTAGTATATGGCGTTTGAGTTTATAAACAGACTCTATTTATGCTCAAATCTATTTTCCAGGATTTAGCAATGGACTTAAAGAGTGTGCCAGTTTTCTTGGGTTCAACTGGTCTGATGAGGATTGCTTTGGGGTTCAATCAATAGCATGGCGCCATTTATGGGAGGAAAGTCATGACAATTCAATAAAGGAGAAGCTTCTCAGATATAATGCTCAGGACTGTGAGGCGCTTAAACTGCTGACAGATTCTATTCGGCAAATTTGCAGTAAGGAAAAAGCAGATTCCATAGACCACATTGGAGATGCAGGTATAGTTCATCTCGATTCTGATAAATTTCTCATAAAATCCAAGTGGCAGAAGTTTACGAGTCCAGTGTCAAGTCTGGAACTTATAAATTCTGCAGCGCAGTGGAATTATCAGAGAGATCGTGTTTATGCAAGGACTGGAGAAGTAAAGCAAGAGCGCACAAAGCGACGATCTCGGCGACAAAATGTTTCACAACCAGAAAAAGTAATCATATGGGATAGCACGCGAACTTGCCCGCGCTGTAATCGTTCTTATTATAGAAAGGGGCCAGGTAAATCAAAAAAACTGTATGAGATTCTGGTCGGCCATCATGGTTTAAAGGAAAATGTTTGATCCACCTGATAAGAGATTTAAATGACGATATTCTGAACAATCCATTCGATGAACAGTTAAAGCAAATAGTCACTGACTTTGGTGGTCTATTAAAACCAATGATCGAAACGGTTGATAGATTTGGTCTCAAGAAATATTTTTTAAAGAAGCATATGGTTCACGCCGAGCGCTTTTATCACGCTCTTGAGCGGACAGACTATCAAAGTGAGGCGGCAGTGCAGTGCAAGGAAAGATTTGAGAAAAATCGGGCAAAACTCTTTACTTTTCTAAAATACGATGGGGTCCCCTGGAATAATAACAATGCCGAACACGCAATCAAAGCTTTTGCGAGACTTCGGGTTGTGATTGCTGGCTCATCTACTGAAAAAGGCGTTGACGAGTATCTAACCCTCTTGAGCATTTGTCAAACATGTAAATACAGTGGAGTGGACTTCTTGGACTTTTTACGATCCGGCGTAAAAGATATTCATGCCTTCGCTGAAAATAAACAAAGGCGAAGGGGAGATAAAGTCTCACTTCCCATGAGCAGCGAGTAAGCCAGCATCACATCACTACGTGGTTTAATGCGTGAAATCAGTAATGGTGTCCACGTAATCTCTGCTAATAACTCTAAGGATATTCTTCTCTGGAGCTTGGTTATTTATTTTATTGCCTGACCACACAGCTCTGTATAATAAGTTGACAACGTCCGGATGAAATCAAATTTCAATTCTGTTTCGTTCATGCCGAACGAACTAGTTCAATTGATCATCTAATCCTCTCTCTTTCCGGAAGAAATCAGTTCTTCGGAGGAACTATTTTTCTTTCTCTTTCTTAAACCCAATCTTCCGGCGTCTTGTCTCCGGGTTCCCGCGAAGGTATCGCATGTTGCGATACCATGCTATCGATCTCAGGATGAGATGATTTTAAGAAGCCCCCTGAACAATAGTGCAGCAAAATGACATGATGAAAATCATTTTGAATTCTTAAAGACGTCCTTAACGATATTGTATTTCTTCATCTTTTCGTAGAGCGATTTCCTGGATATGCCGAGGCTTGTACTTGATGGATTAATCTGCCCGCTGTTGTCACGCAATACATTAATGATATGTTCTTTCTCGGTAAATTCGAGTTGTTCTTTCAATGTAGTACAGGGCTTTTGGTCTGTTTGCGCAATATCGAAATGTTTTTGTCGGAGACTCGACTCTACGAGATTTATACCCTCAGGCTGTGATTTATTATTCAGCACACACAGTTGCTTGATAAAGTTTTCAAGCTCCCGGACATTGCCCGGCCAGTCGTACTTGAGCATCCATTTGTACATATTTTCATTTAATGAATGAATCTTCTTCTCGTGAGACTTATTGTATTCTTCAATGAAATGAGTCGCCAGCAAAGGAATGTCCTCTCTTCTGTTTCTCAGAGGAGGAATCTCTACCGGGATCACGTTGAGACGGAAGAAAAGGTCGGCCCTGAATAAGCCTTTTTCCACTTCTTTCTTCAGGTCCTTGTTGGACGCAACAATTATTCTCGCGTGCAGCCTGATGTATTCGTTGCTGCCGAGACGCTGGAGCTTTTTTTCCTCAAGGACACGAAGAAGCTTTACCTGAAGGTTCAGGGGCATACTGGAGATTTCATCCAGGAAAATGGTACCGCTGCCGGCAAATTCAAATTTCCCTATGCTGCGCTTCACTGCACTCGTGAAGGCCCCTGCTTCATGACCGAACAGTTCGGACTCCAGCATGTTCTCAGGGATAGCACCCATATTTATCGGTATGAATTTTTCAGTGCCCTGCAACGACAATTCATGGATTGCACGCGCAACAAGCTCCTTGCCTGTCCCTGTTTCACCTGTGATTAAGACCGGATATTCCTCCTTTGCCACTATTTCGACTGTATTGTAGAGATGCTGCATACTGCTGCTGAATCCTATAAGGTTGTGGAATGAGGAACGTCCATCTTTTGCCTTTTTCAACATCAGGGTAAGTTGCCGGTTCCGGTTGAGAAGACGCATCTTTTCAGCGGCCCTCTTTAAAGAAGCCAGGAGTACACTGTCATCAACCGGCTTCTCAAGAAAATCATACGCCCCTTCTTTCAGGGCAGTGACCGCCAGCGGCACATCACCATGACCGGTTATCATGATTACCGGCAGTTCCGGGTCAATTTCGTGTATACGTTTCAGTAGGTCCATGCCGTTCATCTTCGGCATTTTCACATCTGCGATTACGGCATGATAGGCGCCGGCACTGATGTGGTTTAAGGCCTCAACAGGTTTGTCATAGATATCCACCTCATAATTGTTCATAGACAGGGTCTGTTTGACCGCCATTAATATATACGGGTCATCGTCCACAACGAGGACTTTCCCAGGACTATCTGAAATAATTTCCCCGTTATTCATTCCCGGACCCCTTTTCTCCTATAAACGGCAGATATACGGTGAAGCATGATCCATGTGACGGTGTGCTGTCGACAGTAATATATCCGGAGTGTTCCCGGATGATCCTGTCAACAATCGAGAGTCCCAGCCCCATGCCTGAGCCCACTTCCCTTGTGGTAAAGAACGGATCAAATACCCTTGCCTTTATGTCCGGCGTCATCCCTTCTCCGTTGTCCGCTATACTGATCGCCACATAAATATGGCTTTTTACATTTTCAGGATCCAGTGTCTCTTTCATGGCGGTTTTGATTCTTAATACAGGATTGTCCGTCTTCCCCATCGCCTGAAGTGCATTCTGTATTATGTTAAGAAAAACCTGTTCGAGCCGGACATTGTGGGCCATGACCAAAGAGACGTTCCCGTCGAGATCCAGTTCTACTGCCACGTCAGACAGCCTTAACTGGGCCTCAAGAAATTTCAGGATGTCCCTTATGAGTGCGTTGACGTCGATAAAGATTTTATCCTCCTCGGTTTTTCTGGCAAAGCTTTTCAGGCTCTTAATAATCGAACTGGCCTTCTTTACCCTGTCAACAATAAATGTGAGATTTTCTTCAGCCAGGTCATTTTTAAGATTATTGTCTGCAAGTATCCTGATGGTATTTCTGGCAAAAAGCAGGATCGCGTTGAGGGGCTGGGTCAGTTCATGGGCTATTCCCGCCGCCATTTCTCCCAGGCTTGCGAGCCGGCCGGAATGGATTAACTGCATCTGGGATTCCCTTACCCTGGACATCATGTCATAAACTTCTGTTTTGTCCCTTGCAACGAGGATATGCATTTTCTTATTTTTATTATCATCCTCAATTGTTGAGCCGTTTATGCTGGCGAGGAATTTCCTGCCTGTGCCGGAGATCATTTCTGTCTCATAATTCGTGAATTCACCGGATAAAACAAGCTCCTTTAATTCAGATAAGACATGGCGGGAAACCAGGTTTTTGAGATACAGTTTTTTGGGACCATCAATATCGTACCCCAGGCATTTTGTGAATTCCCTGTTGACCTTTATTATCTGCATCCTCCCGTTAAGAATAATGAGGATATCTGATAAATTGCCTATGATTTTGTCGGTAAATGCCTTTTCACTCTTGATCTCTTCATGCTTCTTTAATGAGCGGATGACAAGTTCCCTCTTCTGTTTTTCAAGAAGATGAATGAGCCGCTCCTCAATTTTTTCGTCAAACATGTCTTTTTTCAATGCAGGCTTTCCCCTTTAACGTCCCGATTACTTCCCAGTTGAAAAAATATGTTACCAAATCAGGACATTAAAAACCACGTTAAATTAATGATTTTACAAGATGACATCGATAAATGTTACCCAATATACCCATGCCCTCTTGTCGTATCTTAGAGCTTCAAATCAGCAAATGCCCGTATCTGCCTGTAACTAATAGTTTTTCGGCCCTCCTGCGGTAATGCGTTGCAACAGGCACGCTGGTTGCTAAATACCCCTTATCATTTCAACTATTTTGATCAACAAAACAATACAGCTATGAAAGAGAATCATTTATTAAGCCTTGAGCAGATATCAACGTATTGCGGTATTCCTATTAACAGGGTAAATAACTGGGTCGACAATAGGGGGCTCAAGGTCGCAAAGGTCAAAGGGGATGCCCAGAAAGTCCATCTTGACGAATTGATAGACTTTCTGGTCCGTCACAATATGTCCATCCCGGATTCGATTATCCCGATCAAAGTCAGGAAGATCCTTTTCGTATTCACAGAGGACCTGATAATGGACGAGATAGTCCTGAAATTCCTTATGAAATTTTTTGAGAGACTGAAAAAAGATGCGAACCTGATAATCGACTATTGTTCATACGGCCCTATGGCGAAGATGAAGCTGCTGGTTTTTAAGCCTGACCTTGTAATTCTTGACGTAGGGTCAACTGAAGAAAGCGCCAGGCTGTGCTGCCTTTTAAAAAATTCAGAAGAATTTGAAGGCATAAAAGTCGCTGCCATAGTTGAAAGCTCAAAAATCAATCCGGAACTGAAAGAGATGCTGTGCGTAGACGCCTTACTGCCGAGACGGGTGGACATCAAGTCATTAATGGAAAGCATCAATGAAATATTCAACACGGACCTACCACAATGAATAAAAAAGAACCCGAATACTACAGGAAACTGAAAATAAAACTCATCGTCGTTACCCTTATCGTGGCATTGGTCCCTCTGGCAATACTCAGTTGGAGGGCTTCATTAAATTACCAAAATCGGTACAAGGAAAATATTACGAGTGAAATTCAGAGGATAGCGGGAAACAGGACAGATGTCATCAACTTCTTTCTTGACGAACAGAGATCGTTTATCTCAATCATTGTCAACTTATACGGCTTTCAATATTTGAAGGAACAGAAAAATCTCGAGGAGATTTTTAAAGCAGTGCAAAAAAGGTCAGCCCTGGTCGATATCGGCGTTGTAAATGAAAATGGAAAACACACGGCCTATGCAGGGCCCTACAAACATATTGTCCTTGACAAGAACTACTATGAAGAAAAGTGGTTCAAGCAAGTAATGCTTAACGGAACATATACCAGCGACGTGTACCTTGGATACAGGAACATTCCCCATTTTGTCGTAGCAATGGCAGACCCGAGGAGGGAATGGGCGATCAGGGCGACAATCGACTCGGAAATGTTCAATTCATTATTAAAATCCTCCTGGATAGGGGAAAGCGGAGATGCGTTTATAGTAAACAGCTCGGGAGTCATGCAGACAAAGTCGCGTTTTGAAAATTACGAGTTGTCCCCTGAAGAAAGGGCGCTTTTATACTTTCATCAAGGTACCAGGGTCAAGGAGTTAATAACAAACAATGGAACATATCTCTATGCAACGAGCCCTCTCAAAAACGATGAATGGATGCTGATTGTAAAGTTTGATACAAATAGCGCGCTTGCATCTTTCTTTAAAGCAAGAAGGATTGAAAGATGGATTGCTCTTTTCAGTGCCCTTATAATTGTTTCAGCAGCTGTTTTAATTGTGAATTTTCTTGTGAATAAAATAGAAAAATCCGACAGGGTCAAGGCTACTTATGACGAACAGATGCTGCAGACGGACAAGCTGGCGGCTATCGGGCAACTGGCGGCAGGGGTTGCGCACGAAGTTAATAACCCCCTCGCGGTCATCAATGAGAAGGCGGGGTGGATGCTGGATCTGCTGTCGGAGGAAAACCCGGGGAAGATAAAGAATTACCCTGAATTTGAAGACGCGGCAAAGAAGATCCAATTACACGTTGACAGGGCGCGGAAGGTAACTCATCGCCTTTTAGGCTACTCAAGGCAAGTCAGGGAAGTCAAAGTGGTCAACATCGTCGAGCTCATCAAAGAGACGATTTTATTCCTGGAAAAGGAGCTGCTCTATCACAAAATCAAAATAACGACCGAATCCAAGGGGTATATACCCGCAATTGCCATAAACAGCTCTGAAATCCAGCAGGTGTTCCTGAATATTTTAAACAACAGCATTGATGCTATCGGGACAAGCGGGTCCATAAATATCTCCGTCACTTCCAATTCAGAACATATAGTCATTAGTTTTAGTGATACGGGACCCGGTATCCCTGAGGATTTGATCAATAAGATTTTTGATCCTTTCTTTACTACAAAAAAAGTGGGAAAGGGGACAGGTCTGGGACTGTCCGTCAGTTATAACATCATCAAAAAAATGGGAGGTGAGATAAAGGTAAACAGCAAAGTCGGGGAAGGGACCATCTTTACAATATTATTATCTTTGAGACAGTACAAGTCTGTAATGAATCTGATCAAAAAATAAGGCGTTAAAATCAATTTAACAAAGGAGGGTATTAAAATGGAAAATTTTAGAGTCCTCGTCGTAGATGATGAAAAAGAGTTTTTAGAGACGATAGTGAAGAGATTAATAAAACGAAGCCTTTATGTTGAAGGCGCAGAGAATGGAGAAGACGCGATTGAAAAGATTAAAAAAGGCAATTTCGACGTAGTGCTCCTTGACGTAAAGATGCCGGGCATGGACGGAGTGGAAACCCTTGCTGAAATCAAGAAGCTGAAACCGCTCACTGAAGTCGTTATGCTGACCGGCCATGCATCAGTCGAATCAGGGATAGAAGGCATGAAGCTCGGAGCGTTTGACTACCTGATGAAACCGATGGAGCTTGAACAGTTGTTCGAAAAACTGAAAGACGCTTACGAGAAGAAGCATTTACAGGAACTGAAAATAGAAGAGGCACGGGTAAGACATACGATGATGTACCCCCCGCGAGCAGGGGCTTAGAATCAGCGTTATTGCACCGGTTTCTTAAAAAAACGATGCGCCGGATTAAAGAGAATGTTTAATACAAAGACAATAAACAGGGAAACGCCGGAAAAGCTGTACGTGCAGTTGTATAAAATCCTGAGGGGGAAAATAGAATCCGGTGAATGGGCTGTCGGCACATTGATGCCAACGGAAAAAAAGATATGCAGGATTTATGAAGTCAGCGCCGCTACGGTCAGGACTGCAATATCCCATCTGGCCCGACAGGGTTTTCTGGTCAGGCTGCAGGGCAAGGGTACATTTGTAACGGACTGGAAGCAGTCCATGGAAAGGGATTTAAAAAAAGAAACGAAGCTGCTTGAAGGGATATTGAATGACGTGAACAACCCGTTGGCAATAATAGGCGAAAAGACAGGCTGGCTTGAAGATTTGATGGAAGAAGAAGAGGGAGATGTAAAACATATTAAGGAATACCGGGACATCATAAAGAAAATCAAAATCCAGATCAATCGTATAAGGGAGGTGAACAACAGAATAATTGATCTTCCTCAAAAAATTGAGGAAATAAAAATATTAAGAGACAAAGGAGGTAATAAGTAATGCTTGTACAAAAAATTAACTTTTCAAGGAGGGGTCCAAATGGGTTATCCAAGACAGGTATATGAATTTATGAAGGCGGCTTCAGAGGCTCATGCAAAATGGGACCTTGAAGTCTCTACTTCGATTATTAAGGACAGAAAAAAACTAATGATCCTGCTCGCCATGCTGACGCCCATTCTCGCGATATCATTTGTTGACGCAAGCGACATGATCGGCAGCAAGACAGCATATGCGCCGGCGTTCTATTCCAACATGATTTTTTTTGTTTCCATAGCAGTAGGTCTTGCCGCAGGTCTCATAACAGGATGTATCGGTGCGGGTGGCGGTTTTATAATAACCCCTGCGCTGATGGCAGCGGGTGTAAAAGGGATACTCGCCGTCGGTACCGACC
Organism: uncultured Nitrospiraceae bacterium; assembly: GCA_964393845.1. Classification (GTDB taxonomy): domain Bacteria; phylum Nitrospirota; class Thermodesulfovibrionia; order UBA6902; family UBA6902; genus UBA6902. Next base: position 12,162 of record CAYMUX010000062.1, on the reverse strand, counting down.
TTTTCCATATCTTCGCGAAGGCGATTATGGGGACAACGATCCACAAAAAACTCGGCAATGTCTCAGTAAAATTAGCGATAGCATTCCTTGTCGGGTCAGCTGGAGGGACCTTCATCGGCGGAGCTATACAGAAGGGCCTTTATGATAAAGACCCCTTATTGAGCGAAGCCTTCATCAGCCTAGTATATGCTGTGTTACTGGGGTTCCTAGGTTTCTATGCCCTTATTGATTTCTTAAAGTCAAGAAAGGAAGCTGATACGGGGCATGGCGCGCATGGCGGACCGTCAAGCATACCTCCTCTCGGAATGAAGGTGCAGAACCTCAAAATCCCGCCCATGATATCCTTTGATGAGGACCTGGGCGGACGAAAGATTTCCGGAGTTATTGTTGCCATGGGCGGTGTTATTGTGGGGATATTGGCGTCAATAATGGGAGTCGGCGGAGGCTTCATAACGTTCCCGATGTTTGTTTATGTTTTCGGGGTATCTTCCATGACCACTGTTGGAACAGATATCCTCCAGATTATTTTTACCGCTGGAATCGGAGCAATCACCCAGTATGCTATTTACGGATATGTGTTTTATACCCTCGCAATGGGTATGCTCATCGGCTCTCTGATCGGCATCCAGGTCGGCGCTCTTACGACAAAGGTCGTCAAGGGAATACACATCAGGGGATTTTACGCAATGTCTATTATTGCAGGTTTTATTAACAGGGTAGCGACACTTCCCAAAAAGCTCACCGAGCTTGAGGTCATTAATATGTCCAAATCCGTTACATCAGGCATAGAAACCGCCGGCAATATCATATTCTGGATAGTCGTCAGTTTCTTCGGTATATGGGTCTTCAGCAAGTTCTTTATGAATATCAAAACACTCAGGGAGGAGGGATAGAAATGGCAAAGGCACATAAAAAAAGTTTGGGACTGGGAATCGTCCTTGCTATATCGTTTCTCGTAGTATTGGTTTTAATCTTTTCACCCATTTTTCCGAAGTCTCCTCAGGGAGAACCTCAAAATGGGCTGACATATGCCGACAGAATGTTTAACGGGCTTTCAAAGGGTTCATCTAATTTCATTCCAAAGATAAAAAAGGACAATGAGAAATTTATCGGGAGGACCTTTGCGGTCAGTGTAACGTTGGATAAACCTGAAGACGCTGAAAATACTGCCAGGTTATTTAACGCCGCCGGAGCACGGGCAGAAGTCCAGGGAGCTGAATTAAAGATAGAAGGAGACCTCGGCAAGACTGTAGAGGCGGTCCTTAATGATGCGGATGCAATGTACAACAATGACGGTCCCAGGGTTTCGGGACTCTATGGATATGATGAGAAGGTTGTGATGAAAAACTGGTGGCAGGCCTTGAGCAAAATAGCCAAGACCTTTGCAAAAGAGAAAAAGATTGAAGAGGCAAAACTTATCAATGATGTAAACAAGAAGGCCGTTGAAACAGCCTATAACTATTACGGGATAACGGCCCAGAAAGTAAGTGAAAATGCGGTCCTTATGACAGGCCTACTGGTATTTTATGTTATCTATACCCTGTGGTGGGGCTTTGCAATATTCTACATATTTGATGGCATTGGACTTACCATGACAAAGTCGAAAGTAAAGAAAGAAGTTTAAGAAAAGGAGGAGATAATGAAAATACTTGTACCCGTTGACGGGTCTCAAAACTCAATGGACGGTTTGAAGGTTGCAATAGATTATGCGAAGACAAAAGAGGCAAAGGTATGCCTTATCAACGTTGTGCCGGTTATCGAAGACATAGACCTGGAGATTACGGCTTCTGAAAAGGCCAAAATAAAGGAGAGCATGGGAAAACGCGCAGATTACATAATCCAGAAGGCCTGCGGAGATCTGGCCCTGGAAAATGTGACTGCCGTATGCAAGGCCATAGTTGAATCTTCTTCAGTGCCGGACGCCATAATAGACTTTGCGGAAAGAGAAAAGACCGATCTCATAATCATCGGCAGCCGGGGGCTAAGTCCGTCTTCAAGATTCAGGATGGGGAGTGTAGCCTCAAAGGTGGTACGGCATAGCCCTTGTTCCGTGTATGTAGTGAAATCACCATCTGAATAGTATAATGGATTCATGCAATCCGATTACATGAACTTTTAGCAAGGGAGTGTGCAAATAAGAAATCCCCCCTTCCCGCTTAACGAAGGGGGGATTCTAATTGCTTTATTCAGAACAAATGTTCCAATTAATGAGGTTTTTCAAAAAGCATATTTTCAGGGAAAAAGACTTGCCTGCAAAACAACCCACAATCGATGAACTACGCACTGCTTTTAAAACACGCTACTGGAGCTTCAAGACACTTCTCAAAGCTAACAATGAGATTTTGGAAATAATGGCAGATATGGATAAGATGATCCGGAGCGGAAGAAGTTTCGGGATGTCTTATATCAGGGCAAATTGCACGGCGACATCAGTAAATCTTTTCAAGATAATCCAGAATATGAATGTCTTGGGAGAGGACCGTTATACGAAGCTTAACGCTGTATCCGAAGGCATCCTGGAAAAAATGAACAAGCTTTTGGAAGAAAGGAAGGCAATATCAGGGAAAGAATTCATCCTGCCTCTCGACAAAGTTTTTAAAGAAGACGCCGACCAGACAGGCAGCAAAATGGCCAACCTCGGTGAAATCAGAAATCGCATCGGGGTCCCGGTCCCTGACGGCTTTGTTATTACTGCCTCGGCTTACGAAAGGTTTATCGAATTTAACAAACTCCAGTCGGAAATCAACAGTCGTATCCAGATACTGGATATCGACAACATAGAAATGTTCTACAGGGCCAGCTCCGAGATACAGCAGCATATCATGCAGGCCGAGATTCCTGCCGAGCTGATAGAGCAGATAATGGCGGCCTATCAAAAACTGGAAGAAAGAACGCGCAAAGGCGTGACCATCTCAATGCGGAGCAGCGCACTTGGGGAGGACTCGATCAATGTATCATTTGCCGGACAGTACCGCTCAGCGCTGAATGTCAGCAAAGACTTTATCTTGTACACATATAAAGAAATTGTGGCGAGCAAATATACGATCCAGGCGATCAGCTATCGTCTCAACAGGGGGTTCCGCGATAAGGACATCCCCATGTGTGTCGGATGCATGGAAATGGTGAACGCTGTTTCAGGAGGGGTAATATATTCCCGCGACCCCGGGAATTATCGCAGTGACATGATTTTGATAAATTCCGCATGGGGCCTCGCTAAATCAGTCGTTGACGGCTCTGTTTCACCTGATATATTTATCATGTCGCGAAAAGCGCCGGGGAGTATTATTAAAAAGATCATTCAGCCGAAAGAGAAAAAAGTTATGTCCGGCCCTGAGGAAGGGGTAACCAGTGTGGAGCTTTCCCAGGATGATAAAACAAGGCCGTCTCTCAGTGATCATCAGGCCGTCATGCTCGCAGAGCTGGCTGACAAGCTCGAAATTTATTTCGGCAATCCACAGGATATCGAATGGTCGATAGACCCGGAAGGGACTATAAAGATTTTGCAGACGCGGCCATTGCAGAAATCAGAGGAGCATATCGTAACTGACGCTGTTTCGGGTGAAGTGCAAAATGAAATAATTATAAATAGGGGCGTAACGTCAAGCCCCGGAGTTGCATGTGGTCCCGCTTTCCTGGTCAGCAGTACAATAGATATGCTTCAATTTTCCAAGGGGTCAATTCTTGTTACTAAATATCCTTCTCCGCAATGGGCGTCTCTGCTGCCGCATGCCGCAGCCGTGGTGACGGACATAGGGAGTATGACAGGTCATCTGGCTACTGTTGCCAGGGAATTCAGGGTGCCGGCCCTTTTTAACACCATGGAAGCTACCCAGAAAATAAAGACCGGGGACCTGCTTACGGTCGATGCGGACAGCTCCAGGATTTACCTCGGAGAGGTGAAGCAGCTATTAGAGCATAAAGTCGTGCAAACTGGACTCATGAAGGGAAGCCCTGTCTATACGTTATTGGAGCGCATATTGACATTGATTACCCCTTTGAACCTGACAGACCCTGAGTCCATAGAATTCAAACAGAAGAACTGCAAGACAGTACACGATATCACACGGTACTGCCACGAGATGTCCGTCAGGGAAATGTTCGATTTCGGCAAGGAGCACGCCTTTGCCGAACGCTCTTCCAAAAGGCTGTTGTCCGATGTCCCTATGCAGTGGTGGATATTGGACCTTGAAGACGGTTTGAAAGGTGATGAAACCGGTGACAAGGTCAGGCTTGAAGATATTGTTTCAGAACCGATGCTGGCTGTATGGGAAGGGATAACCGCATTTAAATGGGAAGGCCCCCCTGCCGTGGATACCAGGGGATTCATGTCCATAGTTTTTGAGGCCACAATGAATAGAGATCTTGAGCCTTCTTCAGAGACCAGTTATGCGAACCGCAATTATTTTATGATATCTAAAAATTTCTGTAATCTAAGCTCCAGGCTCGGGTTTCATTTTTCCATAGTAGAGGCTTACGTTACCGACTGGCCGAAGGACAACTATATCAGTTTTAATTTCAAGGGCGGGGCTGCCGATTACGTCAGAAAGATAAGAAGGGTCGAATTCATTGGCAGGGTACTCCAGCACTACGGTTTCAGGACCGAATTAAATGAAGATACGATCCTGGCCCGCATGGAGGACTGCAATAAAGATTACATGATAGAACACCTGAAAGTGTTAGGATATCTTGTAATACATACACGTCAGATTGATATGATTATGAATAATGAGGCACTTGTTAATGAATATTTTGACCGCTTTATAAAGGACATCAATTCTTTTGTAAATATAACGGGGAATATATGCAGTTAAAAATCTGGCATAAAATGATTATCGGCATCTCAATCCCCTCATTAATCGCCCTGTTCAGCGGTTTATTGACCTATGGATATGTCAATAACGTAAAAGTCAGGCACGGCTTTGTCCAGATCGCAGATGATATAAGGGAAAACGTCCTTGAAGTCAGGCGTAATGAGAAGAACTTTCTCCTCCTGAAAGATGAAGAGCAATTAAAGCAGCTTAAGGATGCTATTGCGCTCCTTATTGATTCAATTAACCACATCTCGCCGGAGACCGTCGATGAAATAGGAAAAGACGACTTCTCCCTTCTGAGCAACTCCATCCAGGCATACTCAGGACCCATTGATACTTTATTTGAAAACTATACGTTCGAGACAGCGGTTATCGAAGAAGTGAGGACTGAAGGCAGGAAATTAGAGGCCTTCGCGTCAACTGAAAGACATGCGCATGAGCTTTCAATTAATTTCATCCTCAATCTCAGGCGACTGGAAAAAAACTACATGCTTTTCCGTGACAAGGAATCCCTTTTTAAACTTAAGGAAGGCCTGTCGCAAATAAAAAACATGACCCCCTTTTGTTATGAATGTGAACCTTATGTCAAGGCCATCAATGAGCTTTTCTCAACATACAGGAAAAGCGATTCGCTGATAAGCAATTTACAGGTAACGGGGGTCAAACTCGAAGAAATTACGGATATAATATCCAGCCGGGAGAGACAGCACATTAAGACTTTTTTTGGGGAAACACAAATTATATTAGTTATGACCCTCATCCTGCTCTGCACATTAGGGCCTTTATTGGTATATAAAACAGCTTCTTACATAGTCGCCCCGATTAAACGGCTTGTTGAGATCACGAAGAAAATATCAGAAGGAGATACAAACCTGCGTGCACCGCTCAAAGAACATGATGAGACGTATTCACTCGCCCTTTCATTCAACACAATGCTCGATCATTTGCAGCTCACACAGCAATCATTGGAAGAAACCGTGCATCTTCTGCATGAAAAACAGAAGGAGATTGAAAAACGCGCTTCACTGGGTTTCCTTATCTCAGGAGTTACCCATGAGCTGAACAACCCTCTTAATAATATATCTCTGACTGCGGAAACAATGAAAGAAGAGTTGAAGGAGCTTACCCATGAAGAGCTTGAAGAGTTTATTCAGGATATTCTCACCCAGAGTGAGCGCGCCAAACATATTATAGAAGACCTCCTCGACTTCGCAGGTGCAAGGAAATCTACCAATATGGACAAACTTGATATCATCAATGCCGTGGAGGAAACGATAAATCTTGTTGCGAACGAGCTCAGGGTCAGCAATATCCAGTTAAACATGGATATCCCCGATAAGGCCTGCTTTGTCAAAGGTAACCGGACCAAGCTGGAAGAAGTCTTCATTAACATAATCGTAAATGCCATACATGAAATGGAAGATAAAGGGACGCTGACTATCAGCGCTGTCCCCGATATCTTGAATAAACTCATCCTTATAAAAATCAATGACACCGGGCCCGGCATACCTGAAGAAAACATCAAGAACATTTTCGAACCCTTCTTTACAACCAAAGAGGTAGGCAAAGGCACAGGACTCGGTCTGTCCGTCAGCCAGGGCATAATAAACGACCACAACGGGACTATCGACGTTGAAACTAAGGTAGGCGTAGGCACTACTTTCATAGTAAAATTACCTCTATATGAAGAGTCTGCATAATAATGACCAATAAATTCCACATCATGATAATTGACGATGAGCCGATTGTGGTAAAAAGGCTCAAACGGCTGCTTGAAAAAGACGGCTTTATGGTTGAAGCATTTACGAGGGGTTCAATTGCGGTTGAAGAGCTGGAAAATAAACGCTTCGACATTATTATCACTGACCTCAAGATGGGAAGGGTTGACGGCATGAAGATTCTGGAAACTGCCAGAGAGAAAAATCCCGATACAAAGGTAATTATTATTTCCGGCATCACCAAAATTGAAATAATCGAAGAAGCTTTTGCGAAAGGGGCTTTTGGTTTCGTGATAAAGCCATTTAAGATTGAAGAGCTCAAGAAAATTATTAAAGAAGCTGTAATAGTATTAAAAACAAATACTGTTTAACACAAGAGCAAGAGATTGTAAATATCACAATTTTATCCTCTAAGCAGCTTGCCCCCCGCATATTGAAAAATGTATTATAAACCAATGGGCAATTATCTAATCTGGATTTTAGTAGCAATCCTTTACTATCCGTTATTTTCTAATCTCTACAATATGCGCTGGGACACGGTAGATTATTCTCACGCCTATTTCATCCTTCCCCTCTCTTTATGGCTGGCATGGCGAAAGCGCGGGGAAATTAAAAATATTTCTCAGGAAACACGTCTTGATAAAAAGAACGTTTCAAGTTTTTTCATCCTTTTGTTGGGGATATTAATGTTTATTTTTGGCTTGCGGCAAGATTATATCTTTATTCAAACTCTCTCATTGATACCGCTTCTGTTCGGCCTGATAGGATTTCTATACGGGGGGAAAATGGTAATAACCTTGTCCTTTCCTGTTCTCTATCTCCTGCTTCTGGTACCCCCTCCTTTTGGAATTATAGACAGCATTACATTACCGATGCGTCACGGCATTTCTGTCCTTACGGAGAAAATATTATTTTTCTTAAACTATCCAATTTCAAGAAAAGGCCTTCTATTAACAATAGGATACAATGATATATTTATGGGAGCTCCATGCAGCGGCTTTCGCTCTCTAATTACAATGTTTTCATTAATTCTGGTTTATGTTTATATCAGCAAAGGGAATCTTTCAAAAAAACTTATCCTCACAGCCTTTATAATTCCTATGGCGCTGCTGGGAAACCTGTTGAGAGTGATTACTTTATGCCTTATAACTTTTTATTTCGGAGAGGAAGCCGGCCAGGGATTTTTTCATAACTTCAGCGGTATTGTAATATTTATAATTACTTTATCAGGGTTGATGGGAGCAGAGTCAATATTAGACAAAATGAAAACCGGAAGCGTCTAATCATTGCTAATATTAAATTATTGCAGAAGCAAAGGAAATAACATATAAGTTAATATGCGAATATGCCATTCATTCAACTTATACAGAGCAACAAACTACATGCGCTGAACAGGAAATTATGAAATCTAAAAAATATTTAATAGTGATTATATTACTTATGCTTTCTATTTTAGTCGGCTATTCCTTACCCAAGGCTAAATACATAGGCACGGGTTTCATTTCGAAATTAAAGATACCTGAATTAATGTCCGGCTGGATGGGTAAGGACGTAACAAAAGAAGTTGGTTTAAATGTTAAATCAACAACATATGATTTTGTGAGCGAGGCCATCGCTTATAATTATGTAAACAAGGAGGGTAAAAACCTTCTTTTTATTATTCTGGATGCAGGAAATTTTCACCATCCGAAGGTATGCTTCACCGGCGCAGGGTTCAAGATAAAAGAGCTGGCTGACACCGAATTTCAACTCCCGAACCACACCCTTAAATCACATACTCTCTTCACTGAAAGGGGAAAAGATAACTTTCTCAGTTTTTACTGGATAGTTATTGATAAGAGTGTTGCTCATGAATGGATAGAACAAAAGTTTAAACAGCTCATTTTTTCACTCTTCGGCAATAAAAGGGTCGGACTTATGGTCCGTGTTGATATTCCTGCAAAAGAAGAAGATATTGATGATGCAACGAACCTGGCTAAACAATTTATTAATGATTTAGGCAGCATGCTTTCGCCGGAACAGGCAGATTATATTTTTGGAGAAATATCAAACTGAACATGCGGCTTAAACTCGTCCCGATTTAGATCTTTGATCATATCCTGCCATGCTATTTGTTACTATGCACACATTTTTTATGTACATTCTGCTAAAAAGTTTTTTGAGTACAATTAGGACATTCCAAAAATAGAGGAGGCAGCTGCTATATGATCAATGACAAATCCATAGATGCTTATACTCACCACATTCTAAATAATATCAATACCGAGGTACTTAACTCATTATCATCAAATCAATTGATAGCTATCAAGGAGGCAATAAGAGCAAGTCAGCCCAAGAAAAAACACTCCGTTGATATTCGAGGGGTAATTAATCTTTTTTTTATCAGATATTATTTTATTTTCTTAATGGGGCAGGACCAACGCATTTCCACACGAGAGATAGAGACCGAGCGCCGGGAAAATATGGCATTAATATGGAACTTTGTTTTTATCATCTTCGTTCTTTCACCCTTTATATTACTTGCGCTCATCGCCCTGTATTTTTTTAAGATGGGGCTGGGAATTGACCTTTTTCCGGGAAAACATATGGGCGCAATATTTGGTTTATGAGGTCATATTCCGGGCAAACGGCAAATCAATGATTATACCTATAGCCTCCCTGCAATATTTAATAATTCTGCGTCAAATATTTGGTTTAATGTAAGACATAAATATGATGATAAAACCGGAACATATTATGATGGGACTTCGGGGCAATGATTGTAATTATTTCTTTTGTATTGTTATAGTATTTAATATTTCTAAATATATTATTCTTATATGTAACTAACATACTTTAGCATTCCGAGGTAATTATCTATGAAAATTCTTGTGACAGGTGGATGCGGCTTCTTAGGCTCCCATGTGTGTGAAACATTCCGCAAGGAAGGCTGGGAAGTAGTGGCTTATGACAACATGACTAAGCATGAACTGAATCGTACTGGATTCCGTACTGATGAAGTAAGGGATTACAATGCCCGGGTTTTGAGAAACATGGGCGTCGAAATCGTACAAGCTGATATCCGCAACCGTGAAGAACTCCTGGAACATACTTCAGGATGCCGGTTCATAGCCCATACCGTCGCACAACCTGCAATGACCATTAGCTGGGAAGATCCTGATCTGGATTTCACCTCAAACGTGGTTGGGACCTTCAATGTTCTAACTGCCGCACGTAAGCATAATATCCCGATTGCATCCTGTTCATCCGTGCATGTATATGGTCCCTGGATTAATGACACCCTCAAGGAAGATAAGACACGCTTTACACGTGATCCTATGACTATCAGTGAGGACGACCATACTATGAATCCTGGCATAAGCGGACTCATTTCTCCTCTGCATGCCTCCAAGGCAAGCGCCGAACACTATGTCAAGACCTTCGCCGATATGTTCGGCGTCAAGGCAGCAACATTTCGCTACACCGGCATATACGGCACCAGGCAGTTCGGAGGTGAAGATCATGGCTGGGTAGCCAATTTCTCCATCCGTAACATAATGCGCCGGCCTCTCACCGTCTTTGGTACCGGCAAACAACTTCGCGATATCCTTTATGCCGGCGATGCCGCATCCGCGTTCCTGGCCTATCAGCGGAATCCGGTACCCGGCACGTATAATATCGGCGGCGGTCCGAAACATATGATTTCTCTTTTGGAATGCATTGAACTTATAGACAAACTCTCCGGTAACAAATCAGAAGTGAAGTTTGGCCCCAAGCGCGACGGTGACCTTTCCTATTTTGTCTGTAATATCGAACGGGTCAGCAATACATTAAATTGGCATCCTAGGGTTCTACCTGAGGAAGGTGTAAGCATGCTTCTATCCTGGATTAAAGAGAATGATAAACTTTTCGGCGGTTCTTCCCAAAAAACAAACGGATCTTAATAATAATGAAGGCATTGATTCTGGCAGGCGGTCGCGGAAAACGACTCAATCATCATACTGAAAACTACAACAAATGTATGTTGCCGCTTATGGGCAAACCATTAATCCAGTATAGCCTGGAAAACGCCGTAGTGGCAGGTATGGATTCCATAACGATAGTAGTTGGATACCGTGCTGAAAACATCATTAATCACTTTGGCACTGAATTTCAGGGTAAGCGTATAACTTATGTAATCCAGACTGAACGCAAGGGGCTCGTACATGCCATGGAGTGCGCTCGTGATGTTCTCGACAATTCAAGCTTTATGCTGTTGCTGGCTGACGAAGTCATCATCTCCCCATGTCACAAAGAAATGCTTAAACGTTTCCGTGAAGAGAATCTTTTTGCAATCTGTGGGACTGTCTTTGTCGAAGATCGCTCACAAATCTCAAAAACATATACATTGATGGGCGACGAAAATTCTAATCGTATCTTCAGGTTGATCGAAAAACCACGTATAGCCATCAATAACATCATGGGTACCGGCAACTGTATAATGCAGTCTGATATCTTCAGTTACGTGGAACGTACTCCTATTAACATCGAACGCAATGAAAGGGAACTGCCTGATCTGATCCAGTGTGCAGTTGACGAGGGACAGATGGTCAAGTATTTCGACATCGGTAACGGTTATTTCAACATCAACACTCCGGATGAAATCACACTTGCAGAAAAACAGCTTCATCTTGTGTCTAAAAGTACAGACTGCCTGCATCTGCAGAAACCAGAAAGGCAAGCCGACCAATAAGGTGATCAACTCCTTAAAGGTAACTCAGAAACAAATGGGGTATTGAAGATGCCAGGACCGATCTACACTGTCAAAAACCAACAATGGCAGGTCCCTGAATTCCAATACATGGAATTTTCCAAGAAACGTTCAAATATCTGTGTATGCACCCCGGTAATCAATGAAGGACATCGGATACATACCCTGCTTGAACGTATGCGCAAACTGCGTCTGATGGATACATCTGATGTCCTGATCACCGACGGCGGCAGCACCGATGGTTCACTTGAAGATGGTTATCTTAAAACAATGGGAGTGCGCACTTTGCTGACCAAGCTGGGGCCAGGTAAACTTAGCGCTCAAATGCGGATGGCCATGGCATATGCAATTGAAGAAGGTTATGCGGGATTCGTGTTCATCGATGGCAATAATAAAGACGATCCTGAGGCCATACCGCGCTTCGTTTCAAAGCTCAGGGAAGGATATGATTTTGTACAGGGTTCCAGGCATATGCCGGGGGGCCGGGGCATAAACACACCGCCGAGCAGACATTACGGCGTCAAGTACCTCCATTCCCCTCTTATCTCTCTCGCGGCCCGTCACAGGTTCACGGACACTACAAACGGTTTCCGCGCTTACAGTACCCGTCTCCTGCTGGACCCCCGGGTGCAGCCATTCCGGGATGTCTTCTGGTCATATGAAATACTTTTTTACCTTGCTATCCGCGCTTCACGGCTGGGCTTTCGTGTCACAGAGATACCTACTACAAGGGCGTATCCATTAAATGAAAAAGTCCCGACAAAGATAAGCCCTATTAGTGGCAGTCTGAATCTCCTCAAGATCCTTATGCGGGCAGCATTCATTGGATATAATCCGTAGCAAATAACATATTATAGTAACGGCAATAAATAACTTGACATAATATAATTTAAAGTACTATTCT
>CAYMUX010000061.1:0-21046 GCA_964393845.1 uncultured Nitrospiraceae bacterium | reverse complement strand
ACAATCCCCCTTCATTCCCCTCTTTGTAAAAGAGGGGTTAGGGAGGATTTAATGATAAATCATTTATTGCGTTTGTATTAGTTCCTGAAAATGCAGCATCCTTAGGCAAACATTTAAGATAATTCTTGTGCACAGATAACGCCTTACTAAACGATATCTATTCTAACCATGAAAAAAGCATTAATCATTTTTGTTAAAGCCCCTGTGCCGGGGACTGTAAAAACAAGGCTGCAAGCGGATATCGGGCCTGAAAAAACCGTTGAAGTCTACAAGTCTTTTGTGACTAAGCTGACATCTCAATGCACCCGTTTGAAGGGGGTAGACAGGTTCCTGGGCTGCGCTCCATCGCAGGATCATATTTTCCTCAGGGAAATTGCGAGCAGTTACGGCATGAAAATGTTCAATCAGCGGGGAAAAACTCTCGGCGAACGAATTTTTAATGCCTTTAGACACTGCGCCCGAAAAGGGTATTCGGAAATTGTTTTAATCGGAAGTGATAGTCCCTCCATGCCGGTTAATTTTATCAAGAAGGCTTTTTCCGATTTGATAAAGAATGATTTTGTTATCGGACCCTGTTTTGATCAGGGATTATATTTAATCGGAGTAAGAAAAGAGAAAATAAATGTCATTTCCCGTTCCATTAAATTGGATACAGGTAAAGACGTGAGCGGTATACTGAATAAAATCCGTCAAGTGGACGTCAGCCTGTCAATGCTTCCATTCTGGTATGACGTGGACAATATTGATGGTTTTAGTTTTCTTAAATCCCATCTCGAATATCTGAATAAAAAGCTTCCTCCTTCCCTTCGTTCCAGGTCCTGACAAATACCCAATAACACTTTCATATTGACTGATTTATTTCATATGGTACAATTGTTCTATAATTTGAGTTGCCATTTTTGATATTAACTGACTTGACACGAATCATATCAAGTGATATTATGAAATTATAAAAAATAATAACCTTGAAATAAAAGAAGGGCAACAATATGTCTACTACCACGCAAGATTATTACGATACACTCGGGGTTAAGAAGGATGCCTCCGCAGATGAAATAAAGAAGGCTTATAGAAAACTTGCCCGCAAGTATCATCCCGACTTAAATCCCGGAGATAATACAGCTGAGAAGAAATTCAAAGAGATAAACGGGGCATATGAAATTCTCAGTGATAAGAAAAAGAGAGCCGAATATGACCAGTTCGGTAAGACACCTTTTGAAGGAGCGCATGGATTCGAGGGATATAGAACTCATGATTATGGTTTTGGATCCGGCAGTGCTGAGGACATTTTTTCCAATCTGTTTAGTAATTTCAGACAGGAAGAGGTCCCTCAAAGAGGCGCTGATCTGGTAACCAGCTTTGATATTTCCCTTGAAGAGGCATACAAAGGAATAACCAGGTCGATAACACTGGCAAGGGAAGTTTCCTGCAAAAGGTGTGGAGGTTCAGGGGCCGAGACATCTCAATCCTGTTCCCATTGCAAGGGCAGCGGATCAGTAAAACAGAGCAGAGGGGTATTCAAGCTGAGCCAGCCGTGCCCTGCATGCAGAGGAAAAGGAAAGGTAATATCAAAGGCTTGTTCGGCCTGCAGGGGCAGCGGAAGCAATGCTGCAAACGATACAATAAAAGTCAATATCCCGCCCGGAGCAGACACGGGCAGCAGGGTCAAACTCAGAGGCATGGGCAGTGCAGGAGTAATGGGCGGACCAGCAGGCGACTTATATATAGAACTTGGGGTGAAACCGCACTCTACTTTTAAACGCGACGGGAATAATATTTACGTAGAAGTCTCGGTCACTGTCGTTGAAGCAACGCTCGGGGGAAAGATCAATGTCCCTACTCTTGACGGTACAGTTACAATGACTCTCCCTCCCGGAACAGACAGCGGTAAAAAATTCAAGCTCAAAGGAAAAGGCATGTCGCATAGAAAAACCAGCGTAAGAGGAGATGAATTCGCAGTTATAAAAATAGTAGTGCCGAAGAAAGTAACAAACAAGACAAAGGAAGCTTTAGAGGAAATAGAAAAAGCGTATGAATAACGGTTCGAACTGTTCGAACGTTTAATTGATACAGGAAACAGGATGGATGACAAGAAAAGGCCATTGTTTATGATCGGTGTAGTATGCGAGATGTTTAATATTCATCCGCAGACCTTGAGATTATATGAAAGGGAAGGTCTCCTGAATCCGCATAGGGTCGGGGGAGCAAGACTCTATTCACAGGAAGATCTTGAACGAATCAGGATGATTCTTAACCTTACCAAAGAGCTGGGGGTAAACAGGGCCGGCGTTGACATAATTCTCAGGATGAGGCGAAGATTTGAAGCCCTTCAAATAGAAATGGAACAGATGATGGAATATCTTGAACGTGATATAAGAAAAGAATTCAGGAAAAAAATTACGGAAATATTTGAGAAAGAAGAATAAGAACATTCGAACCGCTTATGAAGTTTGAACAGTTCAAGAAGTTATATTTTCGGAGGACATAATGAGAACGGATAAATTTACTATAAAAAGCCAGGAAGCCATTCAAAAGGCACAGGAGCTGGCCCAGCAAAAGGGCAACCAGCAGGTTGATGTAGAACATCTGATATATGTGCTTCTTGAGGAAGGGATTGCACTGGAGATCATCAAAACTCTAAGAGTAGACACAGCGACTCTGAGAATGGAAATCAATGCGGTAATAGAAAAAATGCCTAAGGTCCTGGGTCCCTCACCTGTAGGACAGCTCTATGTTACACAGGAATTAAAGAATGTATTTGAAGCGGCATTCAAAGAAGCAGAGCACCTTAAAGATGATTATGTCAGTGTCGAGCATCTGCTTCTCGGAATCATCAAAACAGAAAACAAGCCGGAAAGATTTCTGAGAAGTCTCGGCGTTACTGCTGATAAGGTACTGTCAGCCATGCGGGAGATCAGAGGCGCTCAGAGCGTGACAGACCCTGCGCCTGAAGAAAAATATCAGGCGCTGAAAAGGTATGCAAGAGATCTTACGGAACTCGCTAAAAAAGGCCGGCTTGATCCGGTAATCGGCAGAGATGATGAAATAAGAAGAGTAATCCAGATCCTTTCACGCAGGACAAAAAATAATCCAGTTGTAATTGGTGAACCCGGGGTCGGCAAAACAGCTATCGCCGAGGGCCTTGCACAGAGAATAACCTCCGGCGATGTCCCCCAGAGCCTTAAAAACAAAAAAGTTGTCGCCCTTGATATGGGCGCGCTTGTGGCAGGAGCAAAATTCAGAGGAGAGTTTGAAGACAGGCTGAAGGCTGTTTTGAAAGAGATAGAAGATGCGCAGGGCAATGTGATTCTTTTTATCGATGAACTTCATACCGTAGTGGGAGCAGGGGCAGCCGAGGGGGCAATAGACGCATCCAATATGCTAAAGCCGGCCCTTGCACGCGGAGAGCTAAGGTGTATCGGCGCAACTACCATTTCAGAATACCGGAAGCATATTGAAAAAGACCCTGCGCTTGAAAGAAGGTTTCAACCTGTTCATGTTCATGAGCCGAGCGTGGAGGACACGATATCCATCCTGCGGGGCCTGAAGGAACGTTACGAGGTCCATCATGGAGTGATAATAAAAGACGCTGCGATTGTGGCTGCGGCGGTATTAAGCAACAGATATATTACCGACAGGTTCCTGCCTGACAAGGCCATCGATCTTATAGATGAAGCTGCAGCAAAACTGAAAATGGAAATAGACAGCATGCCCGTGGAGCTCGATGAGCTTGAAAGAAAACTGAGACAATATGAAATTGAAAAACAGGCCGTGATGAAAGAAAAAGACGAAGCGTCAAAGGAAAGACTCGATCTCATTAAAGAGGAAATTTCCGGATTAACTGAAAAGAGGGATGTGTTAAAGGCCCAATGGCTGAGAGAAAAGGAGTCAATAGGCAAGTCAAGCGCCATTAAAGAAGAGATTGAAAATGCAAAACTCGCAGCTGAAAAAGCTGAAAGGGAAGGGGACTTTCAGAAGGCTTCCGAGCTGAAATACGGAAAGCTCCCTGCCTTGCAAAAACAGTTTGAGAAAGAAAATGAAACGCTTATACAAGGCAAAGGTGAGAGCAGACTGCTGAAAGAAGAAGTTGATGAAGAGGACATAGCCGGGATTGTCTCAAAATGGACAGGCATTCCTGTCAGTAAAATGCTTGAGGGAGAAGTTGAAAAGCTTCTAAAGATGGAAGAAAATTTGGGCCTCCGGGTAGTTGGACAAAGCGAGGCAATAAAGGCGGTTTCAGATGCTGTTCGAAGGGCGCGGGCGGGAATTCAGGACCCTAACAGGCCGATCGGGTCTTTTATATTCCTTGGCCCCACTGGTGTCGGGAAGACAGAGCTTGCAAGGGCCCTTGCCGAGTTCCTGTTCGATAACGAAAATGCAATGATCAGGATCGACATGTCCGAATATCAGGAACGGCATACCGTATCAAGACTAATAGGCGCGCCGCCCGGATATGTTGGTTATGATGAAGGCGGCCAATTAACAGAGGCCATCAGGAGAAAGCCTTATGCCGTTATTCTTTTTGACGAGATTGAAAAGGCCCATCCCGAAGTCTTTAACGTGCTTCTCCAGCTTCTTGACGACGGACGGCTCACTGACGGACACGGAAGGACCGTCGATTTCAGAAACACTGTAGTAATCATGACATCAAATATCGGAAGCCGGCATATTCAGGAAATGCTTACAGAGTGGGCAATGGACGAACAGATTCGTAAGTGTGTAATGGACGATTTGAAGAAATCCTTTAAGCCGGAATTTTTAAACAGGATCGACGAGACAATAATTTTCCATGCTCTTAGTAAAGAACTGATAATGAAAATCGTCGACATTCAGATTGGCCGTATGAAGGGTTATCTTAAAGACAGGCATGTTGATCTCGAACTGACTGAAAAGACAAAGGCCTTTCTTGCCGAAACAGGATATGACCCGCTTTATGGAGCAAGGCCTCTTAAAAGGGCCATTCAGAAAGAGATATTGAATCCGCTTGCAACAAAATTGCTTGAAGGCGTCTTTAAGACCGGAGATGTGATAGAGGTTGATATGGAAGGCGATAGTTTAGTTTTTAGAAAAAAACGAGTAAAGAATAAAGAAGAAGTAACGGCGAAGTAAACCCCGTTAGAGAAAGTCCCGCATATTCAACGCCCCTCCTTTCCCCGAAAACAGAGATAGACATTTTGACCTGTTGTAATGTCTGTCATTCCGAACACCCAAAGGGTGAGAGGAATCTATATTGTAAACCGGCAAGATTTCTCACTTCGTTCGAAATGACAAGCTCCTATCTCTGCTCTTGGGCTTTCTGTCTATATTGCAATAAATTTTATAGGTGATATAATGGGCTTAGACTTAATTTCAGCAGAGAGCAATGAATAAGATGCCTGAATTTATATCTGTAAAAGAGAAGGTCCTGGAAAAGAAGGATTTGACGGGCAATGCAGAGACAATACTGTTTGCAGATGATGAGGAGTCGATAAGGTTATCGGCAAAGGCCCTGCTCACGGATTATGGATATAACGTAATAGATGCGATCAACGGAGAGGATGCCGTAGAGAAGTTTTTGCAAAATAAAGATACGGCCCGGCTCCTTATTCTGGATGTAGTAATGCCGGGGAAAAACGGCTTAGATACATATCAGGAAATAAAAAAGATCTGTCCCGGAATCAAGGCAATCTTTACAAGCGGCTACACTGAGGATTCATTTAAAATGAGAGGAATGCCAAAGGAGGATATGGAATTTCTGCTAAAGCCGGTCAAGCCCTATACTCTTCTAAAGAAAATCAAGGAAGTCCTTCAAGAAGAAGCGGGTAAAATCTTTTAAGTCCCGGACAAAGTTGTCATTCCCTTACGGGGGGTATTATCCCCCCTTTGGCAAAGGGGGGCGAGGGGGGATTTTTTAATTCATTCCATAAAATCTCCCCTAACCCCTCTTTTACAAAGAGGGGAATCATCCAGTCCCCCCCTGTAACTAAGAGGTTACCAAGCAGACATCCCATCAGATTGATAAAGCTTCTGTTTTAGTCTAAACTATCAACTTAAATTCAGGGGGACATGGAGGATAACTATGGGAGAAAAGTCTGCAAAAAATACCTTTCCGGTTTTTGATACTCTGAAAAAGGTCTTTGGATTTCAGTCCTTTCGTCCGAATCAGGAAGAGATCATACAGAACATACTCGACGGGAAGGACGTCTTTGCCGTGATGCCGACCGGCGGGGGAAAATCACTCTGCTATCAACTGCCCGCCAAAATAATGAAGGGAACAGCGGTGGTCATAAGCCCCCTGATTTCGTTGATGAAGGACCAGGTGGATGCTGCTGTTGAAAACGGGATTTCTGCGGCTTTAATAAATAGCTCGTTAACATCAAAAGAGACTGCTTCCGTATTCCACAGCCTTAGAAATAATTCACTGGATCTTCTGTATATCGCTCCTGAACGTTTTGCAATGCCCAATTTTATTGAAACATTAAAGACAGTCCCTATCTCTCTTTTTGCCATAGATGAGGCCCACTGCATTTCCGAGTGGGGACATGACTTCCGTCCTGATTACCTTAGTCTCTCAAATATTACTGAAACATTTCCTCAAGTCCCTGTAGCGGCTTTTACAGCAACCGCCACTCAAAGGGTCCAGAACGACATCATCAGTAAAACCGGCCTCAGGTCCCCTTTCACGGTACGGGCTTCATTCAACCGCAGCAATCTTTTTTACCGGGTAGAAAGTAAACAGGAATTGAAGACGCAGGTCCTGGATATTCTCGGAAAATATGCAGGAGAGCCGGGGATAATTTACCGCACCACCCGCGACTCCGTGGCTGCAATGGCGGATATGCTGACAGAGAGCGGGATCAAGGCCCTGCCATATCACGCGGGACTGTCGCAGGAGGAGCGGAAAAAAAACCAGGAGGCCTTTAACAGGGACGAAGCGCATGTCATGACAGCGACAATCGCTTTTGGCATGGGCATAGACAAATCAAACGTGCGCTTTGTTATCCATGCCGACCTGCCCAAGAATATTGAGGGCTATTATCAGGAAACAGGACGTTCAGGACGTGACGGCGAGCCTGCCGAATGCATCCTCTTTTTCGGGAGGGGAGATATCCCGAAGATAAAGTATTTTATCGACCAGACGCCTGACGACAGGGAGCGGGCCGTTGCAATGGAGAAACTGAATCAAATGGTGAAGTACGCATCGCATAATGTATGCAGGCGCAGACAGCTTCTTGAGTATTTCGGCGAAACTTATAAAGATGAAAACTGCGGCGCCTGTGATATCTGTACAGGGACGGTTGATAAAATCGATGTTACAACCGATGCCCGGATATTTATGTCGGCCATGTCAAGGACCGGGCAGCGTTTCGGAATAATGCACATAATTGATATCGTCACAGGCGCTGATTCAAAGCGCATACGGGAACTCGAACACGACAAGGTCAAGACTTACGGCGCAGGCAGGGACAAGGACAAACACCACTGGCGCTTCATAGCAGATGAGCTTCTTGCCCAGGAGGTAATATCCCAGGACGGTGACAGGTATCCGGTGCTGAAACTTACGGAAAAGGGGAAAAGGACGCTCTTCGGCAGCGAAAAAATCAGCGCCTTAAAAAGAGAAGAGCCTAAAAAGAAACAGCGCGCCGGAGGAGGAGGCGCATTTGAGAGCTATGATAAAGTCCTTTTTGAAAAACTGCGCGCCCTGCGTAAAAGCCTTGCCGATGAACAGCAAGTGCCCCCATTCATAATATTCTCGGACAGGACGCTTCATGAAATGTGCAGGCGCTATCCGGCGGCTTTGCCTGAGATGGCAAGAATCAGCGGAGTCGGCAATACCAAACTGGAGCGTTACGGAGAAGACTTTATAAGGTCGATAAAAACTTATCTCGATGAAAACCCGGACGTTTCTGTTCCGGCGAAATATTCTTATGATAATCCTTCCAAACCTGCCGATAAGATAAAAGGGGAGACCCTTGAAAAGACCTATGAGCTTTTAACACAAGGCATGTCGGTTGAGGAAATCGCAAAGGCACGCAATCTTGCACAATCCACAATCACTGGGCACATAGAGCAATTAATAATGGACGGCCGCGGCCTGGACATAGATCGTCTTATTGAACCACAGAAACGTGAAGACATCGGGAAACTGTTCCTGACCTTCCAGTCATGGCAGCTCAATCCCGTGATTGAACATTTCAAAGGAACAGTCAGCTACGAAGAAGCGAAATTAGTAAGGGCCTATATGCGGCGCGAGCATGGTTAAAGGATAGTTTCTGAAATGATGCCGCTTAAAACCAGCGCTTATCTTCCGTGTATTTTATATACACATAATATACTCACTAAATCCTTATGGATATGTTCTTGCAATAGGAAAATTTTCTGCTATACTTCTAAAGAATGTTCTTGATGGCCTTTTTATAAAAGGGGATATGGCATGTTAGAAAAAACTTATAGTTGTAATATCGGGAATCAAATTATTTGTAATATTAGCAAAAACGTAACGTTTAGACTAAGGCCGCATATTTAAAACTGTGAGTGGATATAAAGAAAATAAAGAAGAAGGCCGCGGGGCCAAAAAAAAGCTGCCCGGGGACAAAGACCCTCATGCCAGGCTCCATGCTGCCGGCAACGGCCTTCAGTCAAAAGCCGGGAAAGAGCTCATATCCATGAGGCCGATGACAGACGATATATCCGTAGTGGACACCAGCGGGCCGCAACAAGAGCTTCAAGCGCACCAGATCGAACTTGAGATGCAGTTGAAACATGTCCAGTCCGAGCTTGAAGAATCCCGCGCAAAATATACCGCCCTCTATGACTATGCCCCTGTAGCGTATTTCACACTCGACAGCAAAGGGCTGATACTCGCGGCAAACCACACTGCCGCCGTCCAATTTGGTATTGAAAGAGCTTATCTGACTAAAAAGCCATTTCCCTGTTTTGTAGTAAAAGACGACCAGGATGCCTTCTTTTTATACCGGGACAAGGTACTTGAGAAGAAGACAAAGCAGAACTGCGAGATCAGGCTGAAGAAAGATGACGGTACGGAATTCATCGCTGAACTTGAAAGCATAGCTGTGGACGATAGCAGCGGTTATAACCAGATTAATTCATTCTTAAAGGACATCACCGAGCGCAAGCGGGCTGAGGAGAAGCTGCGGGAGAGCGAGAAATTGTACCGTTCGCTGTTCGAGAACATGCTGAACGGATTTGCCTATTGTCAAATGCACTTTGATAATAACAACAGACCATGGGATTTCACTTATCTGTCTGTAAACAACGCCTTCGAGACGCTGACAGGGTTGAGGAATGTAGTCGGGAAGAAAGTAACCGAGGTCATTCCCGGCATACGGGAGTCCGATCCGGAACTGTTTGAGGTTTATGGTCGAGTGTCCAAAACCGGCAAGCCTGAACGCTTTGAGATGTTCGTTGGTTCCTTGCAGATGTGGTTCTGGATTTCGGTATATAGCTCGGAGCGCGGATATTTTGTATCCGTGTTCGACGTCATCACCGAACGTAAGAAATCGGAGCAGCTTCTGAGGGAGTCCGAAGAAACGCTCAAAGAGCAAAAAGCAGCGCTTGAACAAAAGAACATAGCCCTCAAAGAAATGATCGAACAGATCAATATTGAGAAGAACAAGTTGAAAGAAGATATTGCAATCAACATTGAAAATAATTTGATGCCTATTTTATCAAAGATAAAATTCTCTGAAGGATCTCTTAACTGCATGGAGTTATTGAAACATCATTTGGAAGAGCTGGCTTCGTCCTTCGGACGTAAGATAACAGATAAGAACCACAAGCTGACCCCAAAAGAAATTGAAATCTGTACCATGATAAAGGGCGGGCTTACAAGCAAGGAAATGTGCAAACTCCTGGGAATCTCCAATCTGACCGTTGAAAAACACCGTCGTAATATCAGGAAGAAATTAGGGCTGTCCAATAAGAATATCAACCTGGCTTCTTTCCTCCATTCACTTTAATTAAAATCCAGCCGTTGTTTTTTAAGTATTTGTTGTACTCATTTCATACTCATGAATACCTTGTATACATTTTCTTAAAGTTAAGGTAAATTTTTAACAAAGCACCTTGATGAGTTCTCTTGATTAAATGAGATAAGGCAGCCGTAAGCTTGTATATGAGCCGGGGAATAACAAACTCGTTATATAGAAGTTTTGATCAGGTACACATCTTCAAGAAAGGGGGACAAATCCATGCCGCCGATAATGGACGATATGCCTGAAGCAAACGTCTGTAAGATGTTGCATGAAGTGGAGTTTAATCAGGTCGAGCTTGAGATGCAGAATGAGGAGCTAAGACATGTCCGCGCCGAGCTTGAAGAATTTCGCGTAAAGTATTCCGATCTTTATGACTTTGCCCCTGTAGGTTATTTAACCTCTGACAAAAACGGCCTTATAGTCGAAGCGAACCTTACAGTTGCAGGATCCCTGGTTATTGAAAGAAACCGGCTGGTTAATAAGTCTCTCATGCAATTTATCAGCAGGGATTCGCAGGATGTGTTTCATATGCACACCAGAAATGTCTTTGATAACGCAGGACCCCGGACATGTGAAATCAGGCTCAGGAAAAATGACGGCGCTGAAATCGATGTTCAAATAAAAAGCATTATGGTCAAGAGTTCAAGGGGCGTTAAATTATGCAGATCATCGCTTATGGACATAACCGATCGCAGGAAGGCGGAGACATATGTCCTGCAATCCGCCCGTCTGGCCTCTCTCGGGGAGTTGGCGGCAGGTGTTGCCCATGAGATCAGCAATCCGGTTAACGGCATTATCAATTATGCCCAGATGCTGTCCAACAAAATCAAACCCGGGGCTGAAGAGCATGACATTGCCTGTAGAATTATTAAAGAAAGTGACCGCATCGCCGCCATCGTCAAAAACCTGCTGACTTATGCCCGGGAAGAAAACGAGGGGAAACAGTGCGTCAATATTCAAAAGATAGTATCTGAAGCGCTTTCCCTGTATCATTCGCATCTCATGAAGGACTGTATAAATGTCGAGGTGAATATTCCCGCAGAAATGCCTTCTGTAATTGTCCGGCCGCAGCAGATCACGCAGGTCTTTTTAAATATTATCAGCAATTCACTTTATGCCCTGAATAGAAAACATCAGGGCCAGGTCAAAGATAAGACAATTAAAATTACCGGCAAAGAAATAATTGTTGATGATAAGCCTTATATCAAATTAGAATTTTTTGATAACGGCACAGGAATACCCGCCGGCATAATTGACAAAATAAATGATCCTTTTTTTACTACCAAGCCCATCGGCGAAGGCACCGGCCTGGGACTGAGCATCAGCCACAGCATTATAAATAATCACTGCGGTAAGTTTACATTCAGCAGTATTGAAGGTGAATATACCAAGGTAAATATCGTTCTTCCGCTGTTGCTTCATTAACCCCAAAAATGCAGTTAACATACTCTCTGTCTTCCAAGTAGTTACTATACTCGATTTATACACGTGAATACCTTGTATACATTCTCTTAAAACTGGGATAAGTTTTTAATAAATCTCAACCCGGCAGAGATGCGCGGAATTTTTTAATCAAATGGTATAAGGCATATTGCCGCAAGTTTATTACTGTGCCCGGAAATAACAGACTCGTTATATGAGCAAAAAACTGAATGTTTTAATAATTGAAGATTCAGAAGACGACACCTTTTTAATTCTTCATGAATTACAGCGCGCCGGTTATGAGCTGATATCTGAAAGGGTCGACACATCAGAAGCAATGAATGCCGCCCTTGCCGGACAGACATGGGACATTATCCTTTCTGATTATGCCATGCCGCAATTTAACGGGGCTGAGGCCCTGGAGCTGAGGAACGAAAAAAAGCATGGCGTGCCGTTCATCCTCGTATCAGGCAAGATTGATGAGGAAACCGCCATTCAAATGATTAAAAAAGGGGCCGGCAACTATATCATGAAGGACAATATTGCGCGCCTTGTTCCCGCCGTTAAGCGGGAATTATCGGATGCGAAACTTCGAATGAACCGCAAAGGCTCTGAAACTGCGCTTCGCGAGAGCGAGGAGAGGTTCCGGACCCTCTTTGAATATGCCTCGGATGCGATTTGTCTCATCGACAGAAAAACAAAGAGGCTCCTGGACTGTAACAGAAAGGCATTGGAAATCACTCAATGCACTGCTTCTCAATTGAAGAACAGTCATATCACGGATATCCTGGCCCACGAAGCTCCGAACGTGATATCACGGGTCTTTAACAAGATAGAAGAGCACGGCGCACTCGACGGGATCTCCGGCCTTAGCTTACTAAGAAGAGACTGCGCTTTAGTCCCTGTCGACATAAGCGCCACAATGATAAATATATTTGAGCAGCAGTATTACCTGTTCATTATGAGAGATATTTCCGAGCGCCTTAAGGCAGATCGTGCATTAAGGGAAAGTGAAGAAAAGTACCGCGCCTTATTTAAAAACATGTTCATTGGATGCGCCCTTCACAAAATTATCATGAATGAAGACGAGAGTCCGGTCGATTACATGTTCCTCGAAATCAATGCCGCCTTTGAGAAGATTACAGGCTTAAAAAGCGGCGATATTATCGGCAGGAAAGTATCAGAGGTAACTTCCGGCATTAAGCCTGATTTACTAAGCCTGTACAGTAAGGTAGCCATTACCGGAAATCAGACACGGTTCGAACTGCAGTTTAAGTCCTCAAACAAATGGTATTCAGTTGCCGCATATAGTCCCATGAAAGGATATCTTGTCACGCTATTTGATGACATTACGGACCAGAAGAACACGGAAAGACGGCTGAAATCCGTTGCTATAACAGATGATCTGACGGGTCTCTTCAACAGAAGGGGTTTCTTTTCCCTTGCCGAGCATCAAATCAGGCTTGCAAAAGGATCGGGGAAAAGCCCTGCCCTCCTGTATTTTGACCTTGATGAACTGAAGCAGATCAACGATCGTTTTGGTCACACAGAAGGCGACAGGGCGCTGAAGGATATGGCGGGCCTGCTGAAGGACGCTTTCCGTGAAAACGACATAGTCGCCCGCCTCAGCGGAGATGAATTTGCCGTTCTGCTGTCCGACTCATCTCCTGACGCCAAAGATGTTATTCCCAAATACCTCCAGGGCGTATTAACAGAATTTAACAGCAAAGAACATCGTAAGTACAAACTCTCCGTAAGCATGGGTACGGCTTTCTTTGACCCTGAAAGTCCCTATTCTTTAGGCGCACTGCTTTCAAAAGCTGATAATATGATGTACAGGGAAAAGGGAAAACATAAAAACGGTCAGGAGCTCATTAAAGCAAACGGTTTAAACATAGAGAGAAGGAAATATGACCGTCATGATCTCGACCATGAACATGTTGCCATGATAGATGATTTACTCATGGCATCAATAAAAGACATAAGCCACGGAGGCATGTGTCTTGTTACCCTCAGACAGCTTCCCGTAGATACGGGGCATGAAATAATACTGGAGTTCCCGGAGGATAATACAATCAAAGCATCAGCAACAACTATCTGGTCTTCAATAATTAGTAAATCCTGTAAACCGTCAATGCGTCTCCCTTATGAAAGCGGACTCAAATTTATCAGTCTGTCTGATCATGAAAGAAAATTGTTGGACTCCGTTATCAGGCAACATGTTATGTAATGAAGAAAAAACTCTCAGGTTTGGTCCTTGTAACAGCAGCAATTTTTCTGATCATTGCTGCGTTGATAAAAACAGGGAAGGACAAACCGGCTTCCGTCATCTCCTTAGCTGACCTGTCCAGGCATCCGATATATTCCACTTATAGATTTGACAACACGGATAATGTCGTTAATATAGGCACTCAGCCGTTTTATATGCCTACAGGTCTTATTACTGAAACAATGAAGCACGATGTCATCCTGAAAGAGGCGATGAAAGAGCATGATGTTGAGGTCCGTTTTTTTCCATTTCTAAAAGGGCATGATGTAAATTTTTTCATGCTCAGAGGAGACCTGGATGCCGGAGTCGGGGGCGACATGCCGGCAATCTCTCTTGCATCAGATATGGACATTATTATTCCGGCATTGATCCAGCAGGGTTTTGTCTCCATTGTGGCAAGCCGTCATATGCTGGTCAATGAACTGCGGGGAAAGAGGATAGGATATGCTTACGGCTCCAATGCGCATTACACCTTGTTGAATACACTGTCCGCTGAAGGGCTTGATGAATCCATGGTTGATCTTATTCCCATGGAAGTATCTGAAATGCCGGAGGCCTTGTTTAAAGGAAGGATTGATGCGTTCTCCGCCTGGGAGCCGGCCCCTTCGATAACTCTGATAAGTTATCCGGATAAAGTAATCATTCATCGCAGTCTGAGCACAGGTTATTTATATTTCAATAAAACTCTTTATGATAATCACCCTGATATCATGCGCCTGATATTGGCAGCAGAGATCAGGGCGCTCCGCTGGATCCAGGCAGATAGACAAAATTTACTGAAGGCAAGTCAATGGACTATTGATGAATCCGGAAGACTGACAGATATGAATATGGTCCTGTCGGAAAATAAAATAGCCGGCCTGGCCATGAAAGATATCACTGGGAGGGCTTTTCCGCCTGTAATTCCTGAAAGCGACCTTGCTCAATCCGGCAGGATATATAAAGAATTCATATTTCTTAACGGCCTGGGCAAGATTCCGCATTCCGGTAATTGGGAGAAGGTGCGCGACAGCTTTGACCTCCAGATATTGAAATCAGTTCTTGCTGAGCCTGCGGCATACCGCCTCAATGAATTCATTTATGATGTACAGGGGGGCGGGAATGAAGACTAAGATTGCAGCCGGAGGAGTAAATTTATTTTCAAGCATCCGTACAAAGATGCTCATTTCTTTCGGCCTGCTATTTATAGTGACTCTTGTTGCGTTCGAAGTAGTGAGAACATACGGGGCGCCCTTTACGAGCTTTAAAGGTGAATACCTCGAAGAACAATCCAGGGTATTCAAGAGCCTCAATCTCGTGGCAGACCTGAAAAAGGAGCTGCTGATGCGCTGGATAGAGGAGAGAATAGATAATGCAAAAGTAATTGCCGAAAGTGATCTCTTAAAGCCCTATCTGGCAGAGCTTAATAAGGTAATACAAAAAAATACTGTGAGCGGCCTGGATGATAGGGCGCTGTGGGCGGAAGTGAGAAAGAACGAGGCCTTTCAGATTGTAAAAAAACACTTGATCTTAGTTAAATCAACCTATGATGTTTATGCCGACATAGAGATTGTTGATCCTGATAGCGGATCAGTCATAGTATCTGACCGGAGCCGGCTGCTGGGTAAAAGAGTTATTGACCGCATCATTCTCTCAAATATATTCCAAAATAACGGCCGCTTAATAAGCGCCGGAATCAACCCGGTTGATGGAGAACTTGATTTAAACATATACTTTGCCGTCAAAGATAAGGCTAAAGACATCGCAATACTTATAATGCATGTTAATACCCGTGATTTTATGGAGCCGATGCTCCATACGGGCGAAGGGCTTGGAGTGACCGGCGAAGCGCTTCTGGTTGACCAGGATGTAAATATTCTCGCATCTTTGAAATATGCGTTGCCTGACGGAACAATACCCAAACCGCTTAACTATCGGATAAAAGCCAAACCTGCACTTTTTGCCGCCAGTGGAGAAGAGGGGAGTATTGCTGCTGAAGACTACCGCGGCATACCGGTGCTGGCTGCGTACCGTCACCTGCGTATCACATCCGAGCTGGGGTGGGGTCTGGTGGTTAAAGAAGATCAGGCTGAGATATTTGCACCTTTTAAAGCGAGAATTGTTCATTCGCTATTAATAACAATATTCGGCGCCATCTTTGTTATTGCAGTAATATTTGTAATTGTCAGAAATATTTCAGGTCCTATACTGGCATTAAGTAATACAGCCGGAAAGATAGAAAGAGGCGACCTCTGCGCCAGGGCCCCGGTAACTACTTCCGATGAAGTGGGCTCGCTCTCAGTGATATTCAATTCAATGGCGCAGCGTGTTCAGGACTGGCATAATG
The DNA here is from genome assembly GCA_964393845.1 of uncultured Nitrospiraceae bacterium. Taxonomy (GTDB): domain Bacteria; phylum Nitrospirota; class Thermodesulfovibrionia; order UBA6902; family UBA6902; genus UBA6902. The sequence goes on along the minus strand of CAYMUX010000061.1, from coordinate 5,055 downwards.
AACTGGATTCCCAGGTCAAGACCCGCACTGAACAATTAAACTCGGCTAATAAAGACCTTGAGATGGAAATCATAGAACGTATGAAGGTCCAGGAAGAACTGAAAAAGAGCCGTGACAATATGGAAAATCTGATTAATAAACGCACGGAAGAACTCAAGGCAAGCAACAGGGAGCTTCAGATTGCCGTCAAGGAGATGGAGACTTTCAGCTATTCAATATCACATGACCTCAAGGCCCCCCTGAGGGCCGTAAACGGTTTTTCCAACATCCTCCTGGAAGATTATGCAGGCAGTCTGGACGCAGAAGGACTGCGAATATTAAATGTTATACATACTAATGTTGTACAGATCAGGCAGTTGATTGATGACATCCTTAGATTGTCACGGATGGGACTTCAACCCCTGAAAAAGTCCGAAATAGATATGAAGAAACTTGCTGAAGATATATTCGCGGAGCTGAAGCAGGAATGCCCTGAAAGGACAATAAATTTCCATGTAAACCCCCTTCCTTCGTGTCAGGGAGACAGCGTGCTGATTACACAGATCATGAGAAATCTTCTGTCCAATGCGATCAAATTTACCGGGCAAAGAGAAGTCGCAGAGATAGAAGCGGGAAGCAGGCTGAATAATGAAAAACCCGTGTATTACGTAAAGGACAACGGCGTTGGATTTGACATGAAATACGCAGAAAAGCTGTTCAGCCTGTTTCAGCGCCTTCACAGCCCGAAGGATTTTGAGGGCACGGGAGTAGGCCTTGCAATTGTTCAGCGTTTAGTCCACCGCCACGGCGGAAGAATATGGGCTGAGGCAAAGGTAAATGAAGGGGCAACTTTTTTCTTTACTTTTTAAGATATTGTGAGATAATTGTTTCCAGGGGAAGGACAGGGATTTGGATGAAGGCAGTTATGAAAGACGTTCTTAAAATATTGATCCTTGAAGATGTTTCAACCGATGCAGACTTGGTGGAGAGGGAGCTGAACCGAAAACACTTTATCTTCACCTCAAAGAGAGTAGATTCAGAGGACACTTATTGCGCGGCGCTTCAGGAATTTAAACCGGATATAATTCTGTCCGACTATATGCTCCCTCAATTTACAGGGATGGAGGCGCTGCTGCTGGCTAAAGCCATTGCTCCCCGGACCCCTTTTATAGTGGTAACAGGCTCTATCAATGAAGAGACTGCCGTGGACTGCATAAAGGCAGGGGCCTGGGATTATGTTACCAAGGAGCATCTGCCCCGTCTCGGCCCCGCTATCAAGAGCGCCCTGGAGCGAAAAAATATCCGGCATGAAAAAGAAAAGGCGGAAGATAATTTAAGATTATCAGAGGAGAAGTTCTCCAAGGCGTTACGCTCAAGTCCGACTTTTATCGCAATAACAACGTTAAAAGAAGGCCTGTTTATAGATATTAATGACTCATTCCTGCTGGCAACCGGATACAGCCGTGAAGAAGTGGTGGGTCATACTGCCTCAGAGCTTGGAATATGGCCCGGGGATGACGACTATAATAAGACTTTCGGGCAGCTCCTTCTGAATGAGAGCGTTCATAACAGGGAAGTCAAATGCCGTACAAAGTCAGGGGATGTCCTGACGGTGCTCTGGTCGGCAGAGAAAATTTCTATTGAAGATAGGCCCTGTATTATATCCGTTATTCTGGACATTACGGAGCGCAAAAAGCTTGAGTCTCAGTTATTGCATTCACAAAAAATGGAAGCTGTGGGGCAGCTTGCAGGCGGCGTGGCCCATGACTTTAATAACATCCTCTCAGCCATTGTAAATTATGTATACCTGTTACAGTCAAAGACAAAAGAAGATGAAACATTAAAAGGCGACCTCGACCAGATCACCGCCCTTTCACTTAAGGCCGCAGATATAACAAGGGGGCTTCTTGCCTTCAGTAGAAAGCATTTTATAAATCCAATCCCCATGGGCCTTAATGATTCCGTGAGGAATATGGAGAAGCTGCTTTCTAAATTTATCGGCGAAGATATACAGGTTGATATTAAACTCTCCGATAAAGAGCCGGTCATAATGGCAGACAGCGCCCAGATTGAGCAGATCATAATAAACCTGGCCACAAACTCGCGGGACGCCATGCCGGACGGCGGCATTCTGACCATTGAAACGGGACTTATCGAATTAAGCAGTGATTTCATCAGCTCCCGTGGTTTTGGAAAACCCGGGACCTATGCGCTCCTGTCGATTTCAGATTCAGGCACAGGAATGGATGAAGAAACAAAGCAGAAGATATTCGAGCCGTTCTTTACAACCAAAGAACCGGGCAAAGGCACGGGGCTGGGGCTTTCCATAATTTACGGAATAGTGAAACAGCACGACGGCTATATAACCGCCGACAGTGAGCCGGGAAAAGGGACTACATTTAAGATATATTTCCATACTGCTGACATGCGAGTTGAAAAGAAAGAGGAAACAAAACCTTCTGATCTGAGGGGAAATGCAGAGACCATCCTGGTAGTAGAGGATGAGGCGGAAGTTAGACAGTCGGAGAAAAGAATCCTTGAAAAATATGGATACAACGTTATAGAGGCCGTGGACGGGGAGGATGCTTTAGAAAAATTCCGGGAAAACAAAGATAAAATAAGTCTCCTTTTAGTTGATGTAGTGATGCCGAAGAAAAACGGGAGAGAGACTTACGAGGAAATAAAAAAAATGAACCCGGAAATGAAAGCGATTTTTACAAGCGGCTATTCGGTAGAGAATATGAGCAGAAAGGGTATGCTTGCAGATAATTGTCAATATATCGTAAAGCCGGTCATGCCCGATGTTTTATTAAAAAATATAAAAAAGGCGCTTCATGGTGAATAAGAATGTCGACAATGAAGTCCTTATTGTAGATGACGATATTCAGGTCCTTGAATCCACTTCATTACTGCTGATAAAGGAAGGTTATAGCGTGACTTCCTGCAGTAATGCAAATGAAGCATTAACTATAATTCAGGAAAATAAAATTGACGTTGTCCTGTCTGATGTAAGGATGCCCGAAGTATCAGGAATCGTCCTTATTGAAAAGATACATAAAATAAATTCCCGGCTGCCGGTAATTTTAATGACCGCATACGCCGATTTGAATGTGGCAGTCGATGCGATAAACAAAGGGGCCTTTGATTTAATTATTAAGCCCTCTCCCCCCAACTACCTCTTGAACTCCTTAAGTAAGGCCTTCCAGAATAATAAGTACTTAAAGCTGAAAGAAAATTACAAACACTATCTTGAAGATATGGTCAGGCAGAGGACCCAGGACCTTGAAAGCGAGATATTCGAACGCAGGCGCGCAGAGGAGTCTTTGCAGCGCTCGGAGAAACTACTGCGGGCCCTGGCTTCACGCCTGCAGGATGTTGAAGAGATCGAAAGAAAAGAGCTGGCCCGTGAACTCCATGACAGGGTCGGTCAGAACCTTACCGGACTGAGCATCAACATGAATATTATACGCAGCCAATTATCATCGGAGTCATTAAAAGTTATCGGCAGCAGACTGGACGATTCAATGGCGCTTATAGAGGATGCAGCAGAGAAAATCCGGCATGTAATGGATGATTTGCGGCCAGAGGTGCTGGATGATTACGGGCTTGTGGCGGCTTTGAAATGGTATGGAGATAAATTTCAGCAGAGGACCGGGATAGAAGTTTCCATACTTGGGGATGAACTCCCATCCCGGTTGCCGGAAGCAGAGGAGTCTGCCATTTTTCGCGTCTCACAGGAGGCCCTGACAAACATAGCCAAACATGCCGATGCCGGCAAAGTAATTCTGGCATTTGAAAAGAAAGACGGATTATTCCGCCTGACGATCGAAGATAACGGCAAAGGATTTAACCAGGCAGGGCTGAAGGAATTAAAAAAACCGACCGGATGGGGAATCATCACCATGCAGGAGCGAATTAATGCCCTCGGCGGTATATTTCATATTGCATCCGGACCGGGAAAGGGAACAAAGATTACTATTAATATTAAAGTTTAAGGCCGCTATATTCCCCCCTTTAGTAAAGGGGGAGATTTGAAAGGAAAACTTTTCATAAAAATGGCTATAAAGGTCTTTCTTGCTGATGATCATGCATTAGTCCGTGACGGCCTGCAGGTCCTGTTAGAGAGAGCGGATGGCATAAATGTAACAGGCGCTGCATCAAACGGGCGTGATGCAGTGCGTCAAATAAAAGAGCTTCAGCCGGACGTTGTAATAATGGACATTGCCATGCCCGGACAAAATGGAATTGAAGCCACATCAATAATCAGCGAGACATGCCCTTCCTGCCGGGTGCTTATACTTTCCATGCATCACTCTGCAGAGCATATCTATCATGCATTAAAGGCAGGCGCAAGCGGATATTTATTAAAAGAATCGGCCGGGCAGGAGGTAGTTGAAGCCGTCCGCGCTGTCCACGACGGACGCCGTTATCTCAGCCAGCGTATAAAAGAAACTGTTATCGATGATTACATTCAACAACGCAAAACCGTATCAGCGAAGAGTCCTTTTGAGATGCTGAGCTCCCGTGAGAGGGAAGTCATCCAACTGGTTGTTGAAGGAAAAACCAGCGCCGATATTGCAAGGACCCTTTTTATTTCGCCTAAAACAGTAGAAACATACCGCAGCCGGCTTATGCAGAAGCTGGGCGTCAAAGACCTCCCGGGACTGGTAAAATTCGCCATTCAGCACGGCCTGACAACTATTGACGGCTAATATTCATGATAGGGGTAGGAAAGGCTTTCGGCCTCCCCTCCCTCCGACCTCGCACACTCTCAGGCGCACTCATTCCGGTTTTATACCGGAATCTCTACAGCATGCAATTGTCTGAGAAGACGAGATTCCGGCATACAAACTGCGGGAAGGACAGAAATAACATTCTCAATAATTTTAATCATTTCCTCAACCCAAACCTCCCTCTTATCTTTTCTACATCTGGACTTATGCTCGGGCTTTGCTGGACATTGAGTTGCTTTGCCTCATCTTCAACCAATGGTTTAATGTAGCTGTAAATCTCAGCAATATCTTTCTTGCCGTCTTTTAAAGCCTTAAGAAAATAGTATGTGAACACCCCATGCCC
>CAYMUX010000060.1:0-21237 GCA_964393845.1 uncultured Nitrospiraceae bacterium | reverse complement strand
AATGAAAGCCCTGTACGCAATAAAATCATCAAGCTACTTCGCAATCAATCATGCCAAATCGCTCCGTCTTTTAAATCAGCTAAACAACTCGGAGCTGCCTTATAAAAAACTGCTAACCTGCTACCACAATAACAATCTGTCAAGGCAACTAACAGCTATTAGACAGAAGGATGGATATTGAATATGGCTCTTTCTGCATAGTGCAATATTACATCATTCCGTATAGCACAATATTGAAAAATATTTATTTCTAATTTATTGATTTTAAAGATTTTGCTATAGTAACGGCATTAAATTAAAATACATCTTAAGCATTTAATTAGCTGTAATATAAAGGAAATATCATATTTTAACTTAAGTTATTTATTGCCGTTACTATAAAAGCCCGTTTTTGAGTCACAGTTTGCTCCCCTACTATGCAACTTTGTGTTTGAAAATTGGTAAGAGCGTTAGAAAAATTCTACAACAGGACATGTCAAAAAGGCAAGAAAATAATTTGGAGGCGAGGGAGGTTTGAAATTTAGGTGTTTATGGTATATAATTTTGACAGTCTATCGGGGACATGGCAATGAGATATAATCCTGAGATACATCAGCGGCGTTCCATACGCTTAAAGGAATATGATTATTCTCAAGCAGGAGCATATTTTATAACGATATGCACATGGAATAAGGAGCGTCTATTCGGTAATATTTTAAACCGGAACGTTGAATTATCATCAAACGGTGATATTACATTTCAATATTGGATGGATATTCCAAATCATTTTAACAATGTTGGATTGGATGAATTTATTGTAATGCCAAATCATGTACACGGAATTATCATGTGTAGGGGCGAGGTCACCTCGCCCTTTTTGAAAATGGATAATTCCATAAAAATGGGCGGTACAACACAGATGGACGGGGAGACACAAATGGGCGGTACAACACAGGGCGGGGAGACCCCGCCCCTACGAAAACGCACATTGGGACAAATCGTAGCATATTACAAATACCAAACAACCAAACATCTCAACCAAATCCGCGACACACCGGGCATCCCAGTCTGGCAGCGCAATTATTACGATCACATTATACGCAACGAATATGATCTGCATCGCATTCGTGAATACATTATAAATAACCCGCTTCAATGGGATGAGGATGAATATAATCCGGAAAATTTAAAGGAATAAAGCAGGGGCGGGTTTCAAATCCGTACCTGCCGGAGGGGACAAAATGGAGACAAATCCAATAAACAACAATTATCTCTTGTCTGGAAACGAGGACTTCCGGACAGAATATCTAAATCTTGCACTCAAAAACGGCATACCGGAGAAGACTGCGAGGTGGTATGTAAATTGGGCCAGACAGTTTGAGTATTTTTTAAAGGATATTCCTTTGGACAAATGTGCTGCAAACGATGTAACAGAATTCCTCGATCACCTTTCCGATAAGATGGAATCATGGCAGGTGGAGCAGGCAAGAGAAGCTTTGAAATTGCTGTATAGGGATTTTCTGAAAATGCCATGGGCTGCAGAGAATGCCAATACGGCAGGGGCAATTCATGAATTGCCACTACAAGTTCCGCTGGAAACAATACCATCCGCAGAAGAAATATTCAAGAAATTACAAACCGAAATCCGCTATCTCCATTACTCCATCCGCACAGAGCAGACATATGTGCAGTGGTTGCGGCGCTTTATGCATTTTCACAATATGAAGCCTGTTGAGAATCTTTCAGCATCTGACGTCAGGGCATACCTCGAATATCTTGCGGTGGAGAGAAGGGTCTCCGCCAGCACACAGAATCAGGCATTGAATGCGCTGGTCTTTCTTTTTGAGCATGTATTAAAAAAAGAAATAGGCGTGATAGGAGAATTCACAAGGGCAAAGCGTCCGATTCGTTTGCCTGTGGTGCTTGCACGTGAGGAAGTGTATAAATTGTTAAATGCATTGCCTGGGATATATGCATTAATGGCCGGGCTGCTGTACGGAAGCGGAATGCGCCTGATGGAATGCGTGAGGTTGAGGGTCAAGGATATTGACTTTGCGCAAAACCAGATAGTCGTGCGCAACGGCAAAGGGCAGAAGGACAGGATAGCAATACTTCCTAAACGTTTCCATGAGGCTTTAAAAAAACAACTGGAGTTTGTAAAAAGTGCGCATGATGAAGACCTCGCAAAAGGTCACGGGGAAGTTTACCTATGGTCGTCTATTGAGCTCAAATATAAAAGTGCCGCAAAAGAATGGATATGGCAGTATGTATTTCCAGCCAATAATTTGTCGGTAGACCCGAGAAGCGGAAAAGTCCGGCGGCATCATATAAATGAGAACTCTCTTCAAAAGGAGCTTAAAAAAACCGTTCTCGAACTGGGCATTCATAAAAAAGTAAGCTGCCATACATTCCGGCATTCATTCGCCACGCATCTCCTTGAAAGCGGTTACGACATTCGAACTGTTCAGGAATTACTCGGACACTCAGATGTCTCCACGACCATGATTTACACGCATGTGCTGAACACGCCGGGACTGTCGGTCAAGAGTCCGGTGGATTGAAAAAAAGAATGCAGGGGCGTTGCATGCAACGCCTCTACCTTATTCCCCCATTACCTTGACCATAACATTTCTATTCCGCGGCCCGTCGAATTCGCAGAAGAATATGGCCTGCCATGTTCCCATAAGCAATTTGCCGCCTTCTATTATTACAGTCCCGGAAGAACCGACAAGTGAGGTTTTTATGTGAGCGTCGGAATTTCCTTCCATGTGCCGGTAACCTGCGTTGTGAGGGATTAATTTATTGAGCATATTCTGGATGTCTTGTACAACGGAAGGATCAGCGCCTTCATTTATTGTTACACCCGCAGTCGTGTGAGGGACATATACATAACACGCACCGTTCTTTATACCCGATTCTTTGACAATCTTCTGTACATCGAGTGTAATATTTACAAATTCAGTCCTTGATCCGGTTTTGACGTTGATATTTTTTGTCATTGCAGCCTCCTGAAAAGATTATCATAAAAATCATTTTCTATGGAAAACTCTATTCTAAGCGCCGAGAGATTATCAGGCACGTCCAGCTCCTTCAGCTTAACAAGGTCTTTTTCAGTAGTAACTATCTCTAATCCTAATGCCTCGGATTTAATTTTATCCATGTCCTTCCGGCTGTAAATATGATGGTCCCTGAAATTCATAAACTCAACTATCCGGGCGCCTGTGGACCTTAACGTGGACTGGAAATATGCCGGGTTTGCTATGCCTGAAAAGGCATATATCTGCTTATTGCGCAGTGTATTGAGCTCTACCGCTTCTCCTAAAGCGGATATCAATCCGGCCGGTTTGTGAGACGCAGTGAATATGGGGGCATCGGAATTGTACTGTTTTATCTTACGGGTGATTGTTGTAATTGCGCCCTGTATTGCCATATCGGCTTTTGTAATTACTATAATATGCGCCCTCTTCATTGCGCTGAAGGGTTCTCTCAATATGCCTTCGGGAAAGAGCTTCTCATTTCCAAAGGGGTTTGTGGCGTCAATAAGGAGCACGTCAACATCTCTATGAAGTTTCCAATGCTGAAATCCGTCGTCGAGAATAAATAAAAGTTCGGAGTAAAGATTATCTAATGCAAAAAGCCCGGATTTGTACCTGTCTTTCCCTTTTACGATAGGCACCCCTTCTAATATTTGCGCCATTAAAAAGGCCTCATCTCCGGCTTCTTGTGTATTCAGAAGAGGTTTATCGCCTTTACTGACGAAGCAGGTATCTTTCACTTTGCCCTTATATCCGCGTGTGAGAATACATGGATTGAAGCCGCGCATTTTTGCTTCCTGCGCCACGGAAATTACAGCGGGCGTCTTGCCTGTTCCGCCGAGGGTAAGGTTGCCTATGCTGATAACTTTCACAGGGAGTCTGTTCGGGTTTCTGCAATAAAATTTCTTGCATGACAGGCCGAAACCGTAAAGTGCGCTAAGCAGTCCCAATGTAGCTCCTTATGAGTTCGATTGCTTTCTTTACTGCGCCGGTATTTTTATCTACAATTGATCTGGCGCTCCGTCCCATATTTACGGCTTTCTCACTGTTTGTCAGTAATTCAATTACTGCTTCCGTAATATCGGCTGAATCTTTTACCTTGAGCGCTGCATCTCTATCGAGGAACTCCCCGGCAATCGGAAAGTTGTCCATATGAGGGCCGAAGATTATCGGTTTGGACCAGTATGCCGGCTCCATGACATTGTGTCCTCCTACAGGCACAAGACTCCCTCCGATGAATGCAACTGATGCCTTTGAAAAAACACTTGATAACTCTCCGATTGTATCCAGGAGTATTATGTCCGGGAATACTTGCCGTTCATGGTTGTTTTCGACTGACCGCTGACTTATTTCCGAACGCCTGATGTATCCAATGCCGCTTTTCCCGATAATTTCCGCAGCCTCGTTAAATCTTTCAGGATGCCTTGGCGCAAGTATGAGCTTTATTCCATGAATTTTATTTCTGATAGAAATATATGCATCGAGGATAATTTCCTCTTCTCCCTTGTGGGTGCTTGCGGCAAGCAATATTTTATTATTAATGCCGGTAAGCCACTGCGGAGGAGCGGTTTCTTTGAAATCAATATCAAACTTGAAATTCCCCATAACACTGACCTTATGTTTGTCAGCGCCTATAGCCATAATCCTTTCAGCGTCTCCCTTGTCCTGCATATAGAAAAAATCGACCTTTGACAGCAGCTTTTTCATGAAGGGCCTTATCTTCTTATAACCCCTGTATGAATCATTTGAAATCCTTCCGTTTAAAATAATAATGCGGGAGCCGGTTTCCTTCAGGGTCTGAAATAAAGCGGGCCACAGCTCGGTTTCCACTGTAATGAAGATTTCAGGTCTTAATAAGTTCACGGCCTTTTTAACACAGAACATTGTGTCAAGAGGCATATACATTATGCGGTCGGCTTCGGGAAACTTGTCCCGCGCAATTTTCTGCCCTGTATATGTAGTAGTGCTCAATACTACCTTCTTGTCGGGAAAATCTTTTTTGAGCTTTTTTAAAAAGGGTATGCAGGCCAGGGTCTCTCCAACAGAGACCGCATGGACCCATATGTCCATTTTCTGATAATCGGACATACCGAGGCGCTCTTTAATAAAAGTGCGTCTGTCTTCCGGCCCCTTTTTTGACAGGAGGCGGGGAAGATATAAGATAAAACCAATAATGGAAATTAGATTATATAATGACTGCATTCTTGTTCCGTTGATTCACCCGGAGGTTCACGCGCCGCTCCAACCTGTAATTTCTCCGATGATTGACGCGACCCTTGCAGAGGGTGTTTTGTCGCGCATGATGTCCCGTATTTTTATCAGATTTGAGATCATTCGGTCTCTATAAGCAACGTCTCTCAGGATTCTTTTTATTTCCGAGAAAACATTATCTGCATTTGCCTCTTCCTGTAAAAGCTCCCGCACCACTTCTTTTCCCGACAGGATATTGACTAGAGAAATGAATTTGACCTTGGCCAGCAATTTGGCTAGATAATAAGTAACAGGGGAAACTTTGTAAAAGACCACCATAGGTGTGCCTAACAGAGCTGTCTCCAGGGTTGCGGTGCCTGATGCTACTGCCGTTGCTTCAGAACAGGCGACTGCTTCAGTCGTGCGGCCGTGGACGATTTTGACATAATCCGGAAGTTTTTCTGTAAGACTCGAACCTGGAACGAGGGGGACAATGATTTGTATTTCAGGAAACTCTTTATGAATTTTTTCCGCCGCCTCTCTGATAATGGCCTGATGTTTGTTAATTTCATTGGGCCTGCTTCCGGGGAGCAGGGTCACTACTCCATTGCGAGGGTCCAGTCCCAAATTTATTTTCAAATCCTCTTTTGATTGATGAATATTAATTGTTTCTGTGATCGGATGCCCGACAAACTCACACGGCAGGCCGGTCTTTTTGTAATAATCGACTTCAAAAGGAAACAGCACAGCCATTTTATGCACAAGGGCCGCAATTTTATATACCCTCCCTCCCCTCCAGGCCCAGACCTGGGGACTCACATAATAAAGAACAGGAACACCCACTGCCCTGGCCTTTTTTGCAAGCGCAATATTGAAGTCCGGATAGTCGATCAATACAAGAATGTCCGGTTTCTCATTGAGCATGACCCGCGCTGCTTCATTCAATGTCCTTTTGCCTTGCGGTATATGTTTAATCCCCTCGATAATGCCCATAACATGAGAGATAGGGGCGATCAGCGTTACCCCTTCCGCTTCCATGCGCGGACCGCCGATTCCGAAGATATGCACGTCAGGCCACAATTTCCTGATTTCCCTGCTCAACAACGAGCCGTACAATTCACCGGAAGTCTCTCCGGCGCTTATCATGACTTTTTTGGACACCAGTTAAAATATCATTTATCAGGGGGTTTATTCAAATGTGAGGGCTGTTGCCGCTGGATCAGCGCCGGAAGGCAGATTGCATGTTCATGACATTATCTCCTTCTTCCCCTTATACGTCTTCCAGCGATTATGCATCCACAAATATTGATCGGGATATTTCCTGATGATTGCTTCCATATTGCGCGTTACTTCCCCGGTTATCCTTATTATTTCAGCCTTCTCGCTGGTATACTCTTCGGGCCATATGGGGTCGCTGACAAAGCCCTCGTATTGATACATCGCCTTCCGGCAGGCTGCCACAACAACTATAGGCCTTTTATATGTTATGGCAAGTATCGCTGGAACAGGAGTTGTTGTAGCGGGCCTTCCGAAAAAATTTATCAGCACGCCTTTCATTGTGCTCTGGTCCGGCAGCATGCCGATGGAGGTCCCCTTTTGCAGGGTTTTCTGAAGCACGAACAGGGCATTTTTTTTGGGGATAATAAACTGGCCTTTAACCGAGCGGCTTTTGAAGATGAGCTTTTCAAGGTATTCGTTGTCCAGGGGTCTTGCAACGATAGCAAGCGGAATCCCGATGACCGCGCTTACATGGGGCAGAAGTTCCCAATTGCCGAGATGCGGTGTTACAAAGATGCAGCCGCCTGACTCATCATGTATTTTTTTTGCCTTCAGGAAAAGCCCGTCCAGATTATCTGCGTATGTTTTCATTTTATCAATGACATTTGGTCCTGTAAACAGGTAACGGTATTTTACTATTTCCAGAAAGGTATAAATAAATGATCTGCAGCTTTCACGGGCGATCCTTTTTATTTCCAGGGGGGTCTTTTCCCCTGAAAACGCATGTTCCAGATTTTCAATAGCGATATTGCGGCGTTTTGGGACCAGAAAGAAAAGAAGGTCTCCGAGAAAATTGCTGATAAGTTTTATGATCCTGAATGGAATTACGCGGGCAATAGAAATAATCAAATAAGCAGCCGAGTATTCAAGCAGTTTTACGCTTTTGCTTTTCCTTTTTCGTTTTTTCTTTTTCAATGTACTTCAACAACCACTGTCGATGACTGTCCGCCGACTCCGTAGCTTATCGAAAGAAACTGGTTCTTGTCACATTTCAGAGGAGAAGCGGATATCCTTAAGTCCGAGAACCTTTTTTCCGTTTCGTGAAAATTCAGGGTCGCCGGGACAGTTTTCTCTTTCAGGGCAAATACTCCAAAAATTATTTCTGCAATGTCGCTTGCCGCTCCCATATGGCCAGTGTAAGGCTTAAGCCCGCAGATGGGCGCATCAGCTTTCTGTTCATTAAATATATCCATCAGTGAATTTAATTCAGATCTGTCCCCCTTCTCTGTCCCGCTTCCGTGAGGAATAATAAATGCCAGGTCATCAACTGTGCAGGATGCGTCTTTCAGCGCCGAGAGGATAGAGCGTTTGTTGACCTTTTCAGGCACGCTAAACTTATCAGGCGAAGAGAACTCTATGCAATTCCCAACCCCTTTTATTTTCCCCAGGACATTGGCCCCTCTCTGTTTTGCCGTTTCAGCGGACTCAAGGAGAATAGCGGAACCGCCCTCACCGGGGATAAAGCCGTCTCTGTTTTTATTAAAAGGCCTGAAAGACTGGAGACCGTTTTTGCATTTAGAAAGAATTCCAAGACCTTCAAGTTCAAAGAGTGGAATTTCTGTTATCCAGCTGCCGTAGCCGACAGCCAGGGCAACATCCGCCCTGTTCTGCTTAATGCTTCTGTACGCTAGTTCCAGGGCATTCCCGCCGTATGGTGAAAGACTTGCCAGGCTGGTATTGGGTCCCATAAACTCAATATAAGCTGAAAGAAAGCTGAACAGGTTATTGTTTAATGACTCCAGCAGGAAAAAGGGATTGACTTTATTTAATGCCGCCTCATTCAGTTTAGCGTAATCTATTGCTTCCCATTTTTTATCGGCGCTGTCTTTTAAGGCCGGATACATGAAATCGTAACCTATTTTCGTAAAGTCCCCTGCGGCCACATAAAGCGCCCTGCGGCCCGGCCCGGTATTCTGAATACTATCTCTGGAATGTGAAACAGCTTCGGTGGCAGCGCAAAAGCCAAGGAGGGCGCCGCGGTTCAGAAACTTCATCTGCCCGATCTGTTTTGGGGGAATATCATCGGGAAGCATATATTCCGATACCTTGCCCTTGTACTGTAAAAAATCCGGCAGATCATTTTTCGGCTCATGAATAATGCCCGTCTTCATTGACCTGACATTGTTCCAGTTTTCCCCGATATTCTTGCCCAGAGGAGCGGTCAGGCCGAGTCCCGTTATTACTACTTCACGTTCAGACATGCTATCTCTTTAACTCCCTGATTAAGACCTTAAAGAACTTTTCCTGCTCTTCCGTGTATTCAATATCTTCAAGTGGTATGATCTCGCCTTCAAATTCAGCGACAATTTTCTTTTTGCCTTTCACGAGGCCGATCCCCCTGTATATTTTAGTGTCGGGCATTTGATTTAAAAATCCCCCTACATCCCCCTTTGGAAAAGGGGGAGCCATTGGTTCCCCCCCTTTAGCAAAGGGGGGGGGGGGGGATTCTTTTCATTAGTTATTATTTGCACCTCCAACTCTACCTGGTCCCCCGGGAATGCAAATCCATAGAAGTTTGATTTTATTACTTTAGTGACCAGGAACCAGTTTTTAAAATCGGACGAGGCCGCTTCCAGCCAGCCTGTCAATTGAATTAATGCCTCCAGCAGCATGACCCCGGGCATGATAGGGTTTTTGGGGAAATGGAATTCAAGAAAATCTTCGCTCATAGCAACATTCTTTATTCCCTTAATTGACTCGCCAGGTTTATATTCGGTTATATGATCGATTAACAGGTAACGCATAATGATAAACTCCTATCTGATCAGGATCCAAAGATTCGAGGACTAATCCAAACAACTTAAATAATCCAAGATTAATATTATACAGTATCTTGCCCGGTAAGTATTACCGTTGCAATTGCATAATTTTCTGAATGTGAAATTGAGACCGTAAGCTGGTTAATACGCTTTTTTTTACTGATATTTTCTGTCCAGCCGCTGAAATACAATTCGGGTTTGCCGGATGGTCCGGTAACGACTTCAATTTCTTTAAATGCCTTGTTAATTCCTGTGCCGGACATCCCTGTCCCCAGCGCTTTGAGACTTGCCTCTTTTGCCGCAAACCGTCCGGCAAAGTGCATATACGGGTTTCGCTTTGACAGGCAGTATTCGATCTCTTTTTCCGAGAAAATGTCGGAGACAAAATCTTCGTTTTCGAGAACTATTTTTTTGAATTTTGATACTTCAACGATATCAACGCCCTGGTATATCCGCATTATGAAATACTAAGCCCTCCATCAACGGGTATTGCCTGCCCGGTAATATAATCCGATTTGCCGGAAGCAAGGAAGACTATAAGATTGGCTACATCCGCTGGTTCCCCGAATCTTGAAGCCGGGATTTTTTCAAGGATCATATCCCCTGCCCTTTTTCTCACGCGGCTGCTCATGTCCGTTGCAATCATCCCCGGCAAAACAGCGTTTACCTGAATTCCCTTACCTGCAAGCTCAACGGCGCATGATATTGTTAAAGATATCAGGCCGCCTTTTGCAGCAGCATAATTGGTTTGCCCCCGCCCGCCGCGTATCGCGCTGGTGGAAGACAGGTTGATAATCTTGCCTGAATGGCCGGCCATCATCATTTCGGCTGCATGCTGTGAACATAAAAATGCCCCTCTCAGGTTAGTGTCAAGCACTTTGTTCCAGTCTGAGAGCTTCATTGACAGCAGTAAATCGTCTTTTATGATTCCGGCGTTGTTAACAAGGACATCAAGTTTATTGTATTTGTTCCTGATGAAATCAAAAAGGGCTTTGACCTCCTCCGGGCTTGAGACATCCGACTGAAATATATCTGCTTCACCACCGGAACTTTCGATTTCTTTCTTCACTTCATCAGCCTTTTCCCGTGATTTATGGTAATTAATAATTACCCTTGCCCCGGCTTTCGCAAGCAGTATGCTCGTTGCGCGTCCTATCCCTCTTGATGCTCCGGTAACGAGGGCGACTTTATTTGATAAATCGATGTTCATTGTTTCTCCTGAATTAATTGTAATTGTTTATTAAAAAATCTCCCCTAACCCCTCTTTGTCAAAGAGGGGGAACACACACCTGCCCCCTCTTATTAGAGGGGAACTCTCTCCCCCTTTGAAAAAGGGGGATGAAGGGGGATTTTGTAAATTAAAATTTTCATTTCATTCATACTTCTTCACCACGATAGATGCGTTCTGGCCTCCGAAACCGAAGGAGTTGGAAATCGCGGCGCCTACTGTTTTCTCCTTTGCAACATTCGGCACATAATCAAGATCACACTTCGGGTCCCTGTTATTCAGGTTAATTGTGGGATGTAGTTTGTCCCTGTTGACGCTGAGTGTAGTAAATACAAATTCGGGTCCTCCGGAGGCTGCCAGCAAATGTCCTATCAGCGATTTGCTTGAGTTGATCGATATATTATGTGCGCGTTCTTTAAATACTTTTTTTATTGCTATTGTTTCTGCAGTGTCATTAAGTTTGGTGCTCGTGCCGTGGGCATTGATGTAATCTATCTGTTCAATCCCCATGTCCGCATCTTTCAATGCGTTCATCATTGAATGTTCAGCGCCTGTCCCCTGCGGGTCCGGGGCTGTAACTTTATAAGCATCCATTGTTGAGCCGTATCCCGCAACTTCAGCGTATATCCTGGCCCCTCTTTTTACAGCATGTGATTCTTCTTCAAGGATTACGACCCCTGCGCCCTCTCCCATTACAAGGCCCGACCTTTTCCTGTCAAAGGGCCTGCAAACCTCCGACGGGTTTTCAGTTGATATTGCGGCGGCGCTGAGCAGGACGAAAAAAACAAGGCCGACAGGATTGATCATCGAATCAGCTCCGCCTGCTGCTATTAAATCCGCATCACCGCGCCGGACTGCCCTGTATGCCGTGCCGATGGCCTGTGATGCAGAGGCGCATGCAGTAGTAATAGTTGCGTTATATCCGTTCAGGCCGAACCTCTTTGCTATAAGGGCAGCAGGTCTGTTGGAATTGTTTTTTATGAGAGATTCTCTGTGAACTTCTTTATAGCCTTGTCCGAATTTCAGATAATCGAACTTACCTTCTCTATTCATCCATCCATGAATATCTTCAAGCCTGTTTATCCCAAGCCCCGCAGCCATAACAACACCGAAGCGGTTGCGTAGGGGCACGGCGCGCCGTGACCCAACAGGCGTGTGGGTATCGCCTCCATTGAATATTATCCCCGCATCCTTCAGTGCCTCTCTTGCCGCCCACAATGCAAAAAGGGTCCTTCTCTCGCCTTCCCGCTCAGCGTCTTCTTTCAGTTCATTGATGATGACATTCCAGTTGTCTTCCGTAACTGCGCCTACGGCCTGCACTGGTGATTTCTCAGTATTTGGGAGAGAGAGTTTTCTGATGCCGGATATTCCGTCAAGCACTTTCTGCCAGTTCTCCTCTACATCCAGCCCCAGCGAAGTCGCCATTCCAAGCCCTGTAATTACAACCCTCCGTTTATTGATCATATAGATTCCCAGTGATAAATTTAAGTCTCTAAAGAATACTAAAAACTTTGATATAGTTCAACTGTAATCATCAATTTCTCTTTCCTATTTGCGCGACGGTGCAATTCAAAAAAATAAATTTGACAATCAGTTTGAATCATGATAAATGGATCATTATAGGCTTTCTAAGTATCCGGCAAATTTCTCGCGAATAGTATTAGCTGGCAGGAAGGGGTTAGAAAACACATGGCGCCTCTGTTGCATTCACTCACAAATTGCAGGCATAGACAGTTTTATTATTGGTAATTTTTTTATAGGATGTGCAGGGGGTATTCTCCCTGCTTAACCCGATCTTCAGAGGAGAAGATCGTACACAAATGAGTAAAGGGGGGATAAAATGGCGGATGATTTTGATGGGATCAAAGGTGAATTAGAGCGACTTAAGAGGAATGTCGAGGACTTATCAGATATAAAAGATAAGGTATCGGAAAGATACGACAGCCTTAAGAATGAAGTTGACAAGCTATTAAATACAGTCCTTTCTTCCTCAGATGCCTGGTCCAAAGATCAGGCTTGTCAGGCCGATATAATCAGGAAGGTCCGTGACGAGCTGCCTGCTAAGCTGGACATGTTACGTCTGGCAAACTCCGAGTTAAGCATTGCGACAAGAGAGTTGTGGATTATCAATGTCGCCGCAATTGTATTTCTCATTGCACTCACAGCCTTTTATATAAAGCTTCACTGCAACCCTAATATCCCGTCTTATGACAAAAATAAGACACAGGAATTTTATTCGAATATCGGAACGATCAAGGCGACCCTCGCAAAATTAGAAGTGAATCCGCAGGAGATAAGCTGCGCATTAGGGGAGTTTCCCGACGATCCTACGAACATCCTGACTTCTGAGTTTAAAGAGAGGATCAGCTTTCTCAAGGGTTTTTCATCAACATTACAAGACGCTCCTAATCCCCTTACACAAACAGATCAGAGGGTAGTTGTGATAAAGGATGAGATTGAAAAGATAGACAAGGAGGCAAGGGCGCTTTCCAAGAATGACGGTTTTTTCTGGATAACCGGCTATTGGAAGTGGCTGGAAATTGTGTTCTGGGGGGAATTTGGAGTAGTAGTAGGAATTCTTGTCTGGGTATGCACTCAAGCAGAAGGCGGTAAGTTTACAAAGGGAGTGTTTAAACGGGAAATATACTGGTATCTTGCTGAGGTAGTTATAGGACCGATAGTGATAATAGCCGCCTTCTTTCTGTTGAAGCAGACTATCGGAACTGTGCTGATGGGGATCACGGAAGAGGAAGTCAGAGGTTCTATATATTTAACGCTCGGCGTATCATTTACTCTCGGGCTTTTTATAAGGAGAACATTAGGCATCTTTAATTTTATTAAGGACAAACTTCCGCTTCCGAAATAATGGGTGGGTTGGGGGATATAGTGAAACTGTTTTGCCTGATTATCTTAATGTTCAATGCTGAACTTCAACGTTGAACTAAAAAAAACGAAAGAGGAGGAGAAAATGAAACGTGCGGCCCTATTATTTTCAATCATTCTGCTATTGAGTGGATGTGTATCTACCCCGACTAGAAACATAGGGGTATTCGGAGACGCAACTAAGGGAGTTACAGATAAAGTTGATGCGGTCATGAAGGAATATAATGAAGCCAACATTCAAAATGAAATAACTAAATTAGCGCAGCAGAATCGGCCTATCACAATAGAGAGCTTTGACCTGGTTAAAAAAGTCCTGATTAAAGAAGCTGACAAGAAAGATTATGCACTTTATAAAGCTAACAAAGCATTGGGCTCTTACGCTGCGGCACTTTCTGGTTTAGCAAAGGCAGGAAGTCGTGACGAAATTGACTTGGCGGCTGCTAAACTATATGGCTCTCTTCACACCCTTAATGAGCAATACAAGGGAATGAAGGGCACCGATCTCATTGATGATACCACCATTACGACAATAGGGAGGGTGATTGCTGAGATAGGCAGCCTGTACGTTGAAAAAAAACGAGGGGACGCTCTCAAAACAATTATCGTTTCTGCAGATAAGCCCATACAAACTATGTGCGATGTCATTATTAACGAACTAGTGAAGGGTACGATCCAAGGAAGACTCTTCACTATGCGATACACCGAGTTGTCCGGCTATATTGCCGATTATAATGCCACGGTTGCAGGAGCCAACTTTGAGAATAAGAAGAAAGCCCTGGACGGCATTTATGAGAGATACAAGGCAATGCAATCATCAAGTGCCGCCGTCGAGCAAGCCATTTCCGCCATGGAATCTATAAAGATGGCACATGCAACTATCAAGAAGGAACTTGAGGAAGATCGATTCAATAGCAAAAGCATCGTTGATGCAATCGGAAAGCTAAAAGACATCCAGGACCATTACGATAACCTTGAGGAACTAATGTTAACTTGTAAGACAGAGATAATCGCTGATAAAGATAAAGGCATCATTTGCAAGAAGGATAAATCGGAATGACACTGGGTAGCCCATTACGGCAGCAATGGAAGAATATAGAAAATAATGAAAGGAGAACTTGAATGAGCGAATTAGCAGAACTAAACGCTGCAGTGAGGAAACTGAATGACCTTTGGATTGTCTGTACTGATACCGATCAAAAAGATCAAATCCGTGAAAAACGCGACAACCTCGATGACCAGGCGGCAGAACTCGCCGACCTGACTCTAAGAGAGGGAACTGAAGAACTTAATGATGCGATTGCGGCATTAAATGAATTGACTGAAATGGCCATAGAGGCTGAGAAAGAGATCAATAAAGTCGGAAAGAGCATTAAGAAAACAGCAGTGACTATAAACAAGGCAACAAATGCTGCCATTAAGGTTGCGGCACTAATTGCTTAGTTGTAGTCACAAATAGATAGTGAACATGTTTTTCAAAACCGGAGCAAGGCAATTCAGGAAGCTTTGGGTGAAAAACTATAGCGGATGAAGCGCAGCCTGATTTAAACCTTGATCCCGCTGTAATAATAGAATAAGTTCATGAGGTCTTCTGAATTAACCTTGGGTACATGAGCATATATAATGCGGTTCATTGATGCTATGGTTTTTCCGTCAACCGTAATCCATGCCCTGCCGAGCGAGTCCCTTTTTGAGGTGGAGATTATTTCACCGTGTATTTCAGCCGTGAATCCAGGCCTCAGCTTGGGTACTACAGCCGCATCCTCCACCAGTGACATAATCGCGGACAATTTGAAATCATGGGAATAAATGATAAGCCAGCCGAGAAGCTGCGCCATGGCCTCGATATAAATAACGCCCGGGACCAGGGCCTGCTTCTTGAAGTGCTTTCTGAAGAACTCTTCAGAGAGCGTGAAGGTCTTTGCCCCGATTATGGATCTGCCTTTTTCGATGCTGTCTATCTTGTCGTAATAAAGAAATCGCATTCAGTTTTATTATTTCATTGCTTCTATTATTAAAGAAGCGCACTGTCCTTCATAGCTCCGGGAATTTATCAGTATCCGCCTGGGATTTGATGTAAACGGTTTTCCGCTGATACAGTTAAATTTGATGCTGTCATCTATCGGCAGAGTATTATAAATCGCTGGGATTATACCATTTGTAAGGATGCAAATTCCCAATACAGCATCAACGGCAGCCGCTCCTGCAAGCATATGGCCTAAGGCCCCTTTTGAAGAATATACATTAATTTTCTTAATACAGCCTGAGAAAGTCCGGTGTATAGCTTCGATTTCATTTTTGTCTCCCATATACGTGCCGTCACTATGCGCAATTATTAAATCAATATCGGAAGGACCGAGATTCGCCCCGGCAATTGCCTGCTCCATTGCGAGGCTGATAGCTTTTGAAGTGGGGCAATTTGATTCTTCACCGGCTTCAAATGATGAACCGTAACCGGTGACGGCCGCCAGGGGGGGGACACCTCTATTCTTAGCGGTAGACTCCAATTCCACAGATATAATTCCGCAACCTTCACCTAATACAGCGCCTCTTCGGTCTTTACCGAAGGGACGGCATTTAATCTCATCTATATTATCAGATGTATTTAATATGCCGGACCACAAGCCGCGGGCGATACTCATGGGCGAGACTTTTTCACTTACTCCGCCCGCGAGCACGACTTTTGCCTTTCCTTCTATTACCGTATTGTATGCTTCAATGACGGCATGAATGCCGGAGTCGGAGTGAGGGCAAAATGTCGTGTTCTCGCCCTTTATGCCGAGATCAATGGCCACCTGGCAGAAGTTTATATTATTCAGCATTGAAAGAGGCCAGAGGGGGTGAATTTGCTGAAAGGCGCCGGAATAAAACTTATCATAGTCCAGATTGCCCTTTTCATCCAGGGATTCTAAAACCGAAGGAAGCAGGTCCTCAATGTTGTAATCGACCATTCCCATCCCTGCAAAATATCCAATGTCTTCCGGCGGAACAGCGCCGTTATCAAGCTTTGACTGTTTGAATGCATCACGGCTGCTTTTCATAAGCATATAAGAGTGCTTATCCATTATCCGGGAATCCCTTGGATGAATACCAAGCTCCGAAGGGCCTAATTCATGGACCTGTGCAGCCACAGGGCAATCAAAACCCTGTGTATCGAAATTATTTATACGTTGAATACCGCATTCGCCGGCAAGGAGGGCTTCCCAGGTCTCCGAAGCATTCATGCCAAGAGAGGATATCAGGCCTGCGCCGGTAATAACGACTTTATCATTCATGATTACAACATGATACAAGATGCCGGATATACGATGCAACATCGGGACTTATTTATGATAAAAACGCTTCTTCATACTGATAGAAATGACAGGTTATTTAATCCCCTGAAAATGCTAATCTCGCATATGGCTTAGCCTGGTTATGATCAGTTTTTCAGGGGACAAATTCTTTTCCAATCCCGACACATCGGGACATTATCTAAAATGCATCCTTTGTGTTAATTGCGGAAAAAGAAAGGAGATGGATGAAAAGAAAGAAGCACGCGTAATAATTCTTAATAATAAAATCAACAGGAGGAAAAAATGAAAAGCAGCATTTTAAGCAGAATGAGCAAAGTTGTACTAATGGCCTTTGTATTTAGTTTAATTGCCGGCAGCATCGCCTTTGCAGGTGATCAAGATACGGGGAAAGTCGATATTAACAAAGCGACAGTGAATGAATTGGCAAAATTGCCCGGAATAGGCAAAAAGAAAGCAGAGGCCATTGTTGCCTACAGGAATGAAAAGGGGAAATTCAACAGTGTCGATGATCTTAAAAAAATAGATGGAATAGGGACAAAGACCTTTGAAAAGATCAAGGAGCATCTTACGGCAGAAGAAGGTTAAGAGTTAAGTAATTATCCGCGAATGAATCATTACGTCCCTTACATTATATAGGAAGGGACGTAATGATGTTAACCTAAATACACTTATTGGGTTAAACTGATTCTGAAACTAATTGGATGAAGGAAATAACATCAATATTTGTCAATGCTTTTTCCACTACTATCTACCTCCAGTAATTAAGAGAAATCATAAGCACAGCAGAAAAAATGGGGAGCTTGTTTTAATTCAGGCAAAAGAAGTATGATTAATTGCACTTATTTAATAATTCCCGGATTGAATTTTAGAAATAAAGGAGTTGTAGAAAATGAAAAAATTATCGTTGTTATTTGTCGTTATGATTGCGTTAATGTTGCTGGTTTCCGTAAACAGCACATATGCCGCTCCGGAGAAGTCGGGTGAATTACCGCATAAGAAGGCAGAAATAAAATCTCAACAGAATGACTCTTCTCTTTCGGGTAAAGTTGTGGAAACAATGGACGGCGGCGGTTACTCGTATGTCAAATTTGAGAAAAACGGCAAATCTATGTGGGTGGCTGTGCCTCAAATGAAAGTAACCGTCGGACAGGAGGTATCTTTTGCACCCGGAATGGTTATGCAGAATTTTGAGAGTAAAACACTAAAACGTACCTTTGAATCCATAGTCTTTTCCAGTGGACCCGCCGGACTGCAAAACGCTGAATCTGAGCATAAATCGTCAGGTCAAAAGCGGACAGAGTCTGCACCTGATAAAAAAGCAAAGGAAATCAAGGTTGATAAGGCATCCGGCCCTGATGCATACACAGTGGCCGAGCTTTATGGAAAAGTTTCTGAACTTAATAATAAAAAAGTTTCCGTTAGAGGCGAGGTTGTCAAGGTTTCTACTGAAATCATGGGTAAAAACTGGATACATATTCAGGACGGAAGTGGAAACGCATCAAATGGTTCCAATGATATATTAGTAACCTCCAAAGACCTTCCCGCAGTGGGAGACGTAGTAACGGCAAAGGGGACTTTGTTTAAGGACAAAGACTTTGGCAGTGGATACAAATACGCCGTTGTTATAGAAGAGGCGAGTATTAAAAAGTAAGCGCAGAAAACTTGCAGGGGCGATTTATGAATTGCTCCTGCAAAAATAAATTGTTACTTCCCTTCTCTATCATCAATACTTTTCACGCCGAGAAGTTTCACGGTTTTATTCTTTGAGGATTGTCCGGAAATTATTTCTACATCTTTTTTTGTGATACCGAATCCTTTGGCAAGAACCTCGATGAGTTCTTTATTTGCCCTTCCTTCTACCGGAGGTGAGGTGAGTTTGACTTTCAGGGAGTCACCGTAGGGACCGACGATGCCGGACTTCGACGAACGGGGTTCGACTTTGATTTTGAGAGTCAGCTCGTTTTGTATCTTCACCGTTGATTTTTTCATTTTCAAGTAAAGACAACATCCATTTTAATTGCATTATCCAAAGATGAATAACTGCCTATTGCGAGTAAGTCGCCGTCAGAAGATTTTATTTTAATGCCGGCGGCGGTTTTTATATTGTCGATAAGTTTTAGATTGTTGAGTTTTATCGCGTTGCCATGTATTACAGACTTCAGTAATGACTCGTGTATTTTAAATTCCGGCAGCCAGGACAATGCTTCATCCATAGTATAAATACCTTTATCTGTTTGCTCGCCTTCACTGACTGACATTAATTCATCAAAAGTCAGGCTGTCTTTAATGTTGAATGGTCCTATTGCGGTACGCACAAGTTCGGAAAGATGCGCTCCTACCTTCAATTTTTGTCCGATATCATGACACAATGTCCTTACATAAGTGCCCTTTGAACATTGCGTTTTAAAAGTTACATAGGGGAAATCAACATTTATCAGCTCAATGTTATGAATGTCTACTTCTCTAAATTTGCGTTCGATCTCAATTCCCTGTCTTGCATATTTGTATAGAGATTTGCCTTTATGTTTTAATGCTGAAAACATCGGCGGCTGTTGAAGTATCTTCCCCTTAAAAGACTTCAAGGTATCTTCTATCAAGGTCTTGTCAATCCTGATCTCATCACATTTTTCCATGATATTGCCGTAGGCATCCTGTGTATCAGTGGTTTCTCCAAGTTTCATTACGGCTTTATATTCTTTATCGAGGTCGGAAAAATAAGATGCAAGCCGTGTAGCGCTGTTTATGCAAATAATGAGAAGCCCGGTTGCCATCGGATCAAGTGTGCCGGTATGTCCGGCCTTCTTCACTTTAAGTATTTTTTTTGTTCTGGTTACAGCATCCTGAGAAGTAATGTCGATGGGTTTGTTTATGCTTATTATAATATCCACTTTTAAGCAATCTGTTAATGACTGACCTTTAACTTTCTTTTATAGCCTTTCTCACGGCACTGAAGACCTTATCCTGCACCTCTTTTAATGTACCGTTGATTTTGCATCCTGCAGCAGCAATGTGTCCGCCGCCTCCGAAGCTCTTTGCTATCTGCTGAACATTGACCTTGCCTTTTGAACGGAGACTGAGCTTATATGACTTTTCACTGTCCTGACGAAAAAAAACGGCAACTTCAACATCTTTGACCCTTCTCGGAAAATCAACAAAGTCTTCAGAGTCCTCTGAAGTCGCGCCTGTAATGTTAAACATACGTTTTGTAGTATTGATCCATGCTATACCGTCTTTTTTCTCAAGGGTAGAAAGGGAAAGGCCAAGAAGTTTCAGTGACTTAAATGGAATTCTTTCATATACCTCTTTTGATATGTCCCACGGCCTGGCGCCTGCCTCAACAAGTTTGGAGGCAATCTTTAATGATTCGGCTGAGGCATTTGAATATCTGAATCCGCCTGTATCTGTCAGTATTGCAGTGTACAGGTTTGTGGCGATGTTCTTATCTATGGGGATTTTAAGAGCGGTTAAAACTTTGTAAATCAGCATACCTGCTGCTGCTGCTTCAGGGTCAATAAGACTGGCGGAGACTGACTTATAAAACCCGGATTCGGCGGCATCGGCAGGCAGGACATGATGATCGATTATGGCTGTTTTTTTTGCCATAAAATCTTCGTAGCCGGTACGTTTCACCTCGTTGCAGTCTACTAAAAATAAAACATCAAATTCTCTGCGGGGTTGTTTATGCTTAACAATTTCTGAGGATGGCAGGAATTTCAGGATTTCAGGCACCGGGTCTTTGCTGAGGACACAGATGTCTTTCTTCCCTATTTTTTTTAAGCCGAGTGCAAGCGCTAAAGACGCGCCCAGTGAATCACCTTCGGGGTTAATATGTCCTGCGATAAGAAATGATTTACTTTGCTTAATGAGGCCAAGAAGTTTAGAAGAGATCTTCATCGTCGTTGGGCGTGCTCCTTTCTGATTTGATGTCGTCGAGTAATTTGTCGATTTTTCTGCCATATTCGATTGATTCGTCGATTTTGAAATCGATTGAAGGCACGCGCCTCATATTTAACCTTCTGGCAAGTTCACCCTTTATAAATGATGATACTTCGTTAAGTTTTCTCAATATTTTCTTGCTGTCTTCAAAATTCAAAACGCTGAGATATACCGTAGCATGACTCAGGTCATCACTTACCTTGGCACTCGTTATAGTCAGGAATCCAAGGGTTTTGTGCTTAATTTTATTCATTATTATATCAGTGACTTCTTCCTTGATTAAATCACCGACTCTCACTGAACGTTTATATGGATGCATAAATTAACCTCAATATAAAAATTTAAAAAAAAGATCAAAATTCTGGTAGTGAATTTCTTAAAAAATATTCCTTAATTTTACACTTTGATTTTTTATCTTTAATCTTATCATAACAATTCCATGTCAGCATCGATTAATTCCACTGAATGTGTATTCGAAACTGCATTTTTAATTTTCTCGAAAACCTTGTTTATTATCTGCGTCTCATTTGCAACCAGCGCTATACCTATGACGCTTCGCTGCCAGAGGTTGTTGGCGTCGACTTCTGCAACAGACACATTGAACCCAAATCCCGATATAGGAAATACTTACAACGTGCCGTTAGGCAATTTGGAGG
>CAYMUX010000059.1:0-21262 GCA_964393845.1 uncultured Nitrospiraceae bacterium | reverse complement strand
CTTATTGCTATCTGTTTATGTACTCACAATTGCCACCCGTCACTGAATGGTTACGCAATTGCTTTTTTTCTCCAACTAAAAGCGGGCCTGATTTAGTATAATTTAGTAAAATGAGAATTAACAGGAGGTAATGTCATGAAATACAGAATTCTGATAGAACAAGATGAAGACGGGATATTTGTTGCTGAATGCCATTCTTTGCCCGGATGTGTTTCTCAGGGAAGGACCCGGAAGGAGGCTTTAGAAAATATTCAGGATGCCATTAAAGGATATTTAGAAAGCCTCAATAAACATAACGAGCCTGTTCCACCGTCAATTGAAGAAGAAATTGTTGAGGTGGCAATTTGAGCAAGTTGCCGGTTGTTTCAGGACAGGAGCTTTGCAAGATTTTAAAAAAGACAGGATATGTTATAGACCATCAGACAGGAAGCCACATCATTCTCAGGAATGAAAACCCACCCCACCGGAGATTAACAGTGCCGAATCATAAAGAAATCGCTAAAGGAACTTTAAGAGCTATTCTGCGCCAAGCCGGATTGACAGTAGAGGAATTTAAAGATTTGGCATGAAATGAGATGGCCCATCGATCTAAAAAATGGTCATCTTAATGAAACCTATATTTCTAAAATAATGTAAAATATCCTCCTGATGACAATACTGGCATTATCATTTGCCTCTTACCTTTTCGCCCTCTGGAAAAAGCCATTGCTCTATGCTGGTCTCGTCCTTCAGACCGCTTATATATTCTCAAGAGGGGCCGAGCTTGGAAGGCTTCCGCTTGTCGGGCCGCATGACACACTTGTATTTCTTACGGCTTCAATGGCTGCTTTTGCCGCAGCCTTCGCATTTACTCTAAAAGAACGCAAGCGATTTTTAGGCATTGTTGCAATAATAGCCGCTATCTTCACTGCCTTTGCCATGACTTCCAAAATGCACAATTCCCCTCTCCCGCCTGTCTTAAAAACCTTCTGGTTTGAATGTCATGTTGTACTGGCGTTTATGTCGTATGCTCTTTTTGGAATCGCGGCAGTACTTGGGGGGCTTTATCTGAAGGAGCAGGAAAAGTCTGTGGACAGTCTCGCATACAAGGCTGTGCTGATCGGCTATTGCCTGTTTACACTGTCGATGATTTTTGGCGGTATATGGGCATATCTTGCATGGGGCACTTACTGGATGTGGACCCCGAAGGAGCTATGGACAAGTATTTTATGGGCATTTTACAGTTTTTACTTACATGCGAGGCTGCGTCCGTGGTGGGGAGGTAAACCAATGGCATGGCTTGGAATTGCCGGTTTCGCCATAACGATGTTTACATATCTTGGAGTAAGCCTTTTAATGAAGAGTTCGCATAGTTTTTGATCCCTTCTCTCTTACTTATGAACTTATTGAAATACATATTAAATTTCTTCCTCTCCCTGAGAACAACTCTCTGGTTATTGGGGTTGTCTCTTTTACTGATGCTTGCCGGGGCCTTCATAATGCCCGGCAATCAGGAGTTCCAGTCCCTCCTTTCCATTCCTCTTTTAGACTGGATATATGAGAAGCCCCTGAAAATAACATGGTGGCTATGGGGACTGATCGGTGTACTGGCAGTCATGGCAGTCAATACCCTTTTTTGCAGTGTTGAATCAATTATTAAAAAGAGAAAGGTCACTCAATGGCTTTTGCTAATTGCACCGCAGGTAATACATACCGGATTTCTTTTTATACTGCTTGCCCATTTGCTGAGCGGGATAGGCGCATATCAAATGACAGCCGCAGCGCAGGAAGGGTCTGTTATCAGAATCTCAAAGGACAATACGTTACTGAAAGTGAAGGACATAAATATAATACTGGACTACTATGGATATGTAAGTGATTATGCGGTTGACATAGAATACCTGTCGGATGGAAAGGTCATTGAAAAAGATGTTATAAGGCCGAATGACCCTTCGGATAAAACGGGGCTGAATATAATCGTAAAAGACCTCAGGGCCTATCCGGAGGAAGCGGTCCTGCTACAAATACATAATGAGCCCGGCGCCGTCTGGGCATTAATTGGCGGGATACTGTTTATAGCCGGGGTGGTCACTTTAATTCTGCTCAGGATCAGGATGGAGAGATAGCATGCGTCTTACGGATGTGGAGTTATAGCTATGATTGTGATCTGATTTTCCCCTGGACCATAATACCAGAATATCCGATAGGCTGCCGGGGTAGATTGTTCAGCATATGCCTCAAAGACTTTCTCTCCCCTTGGCCCCTTGAATGATGTAAATTCATGTGTCCGTAGACTGGGATGTCTTGGGTTAGCGGAGAGGAATTTCAGTTCTTTACAGCCTTATACCTCTTTGAAAGTCCTTTGTCAGTCCTGAGTTTATTGAGTTGCCCTGAGGCTTCATCGGTGAGACTGATTTCAAACAAGGGAGCTTAGCCTCTATAACTCGTTGAGGTCGAGTTTTGATACCCTACCTTCAGCGGCGTCTTTAAGCCCCCTGCGTACAC
Organism: uncultured Nitrospiraceae bacterium; assembly: GCA_964393845.1. Lineage (GTDB taxonomy): Bacteria > Nitrospirota > Thermodesulfovibrionia > UBA6902 > UBA6902 > UBA6902. The sequence continues at coordinate 18,778 of CAYMUX010000059.1, read as the reverse complement.
TCTCAAGGGCTTCTTTGTTTTTATACAGCCATGCTTCTGAGGATGGAATAACCTCTGCCATCGCCTCTAACCGGTTAAGCTCCTCCATATCAATAACAGCAGCCACTTTGTGGCCTTCCTTGTCGGTTATGTATTGCTTAACTCTTACGAGGTCTTCTTTTGATTTTACAACTGTGGACATGCTCTCACCTCCGTTGAGTTTTATTATACCACATGCTTCCAATTTAACGGACTTGTAAAATGCGTTTTAAGAGGCTTTTAACGGTAAGTAGATTAATCAACAACAAATTTAAGAAAAGAGCAAAATGAAAGACTTGACCCCGAGTCTGTCCATTAATATGAAGAGGTGCACGGGATAAAATTGTTTTACAAAAGCTGATTCTCTATATCCCCGTATCCCTCATCAATTGCCTTCTGTATCTCTATGGTTTTATTAATTGCCGTGGCTATCCTGCAATAGGTCTGAATCTCATCAAGGGTTAGTATCCGTTCCTTTCTGTCCTTCAGCCATTTATCACAAACCTGATAACCCCCGATCTGATAACTCCATACCTCCTTCGATATACCTTCAAAGTATTGCTCTTTGTTGATATATACACGCCCGGCATCATCATATTTCGGTTTCTCTACCCTACCTCCATCACCCTGGAATCGTGCTATCGGTGAATCAAGCTCCTGTGATTTTAACAGGTGAAGATTAACAAGCCTGTTTCCGTATTCAGACATTTTCTTGAATAGCTTATAGTCCTTAGTAAACGGCACCCTCGGAAAATCTATCTTCAGGAACTCTGCATATTTTGTCCTGTATGTCTCTGAATAAAGGACAGCATAAATGTAATAGAAGATTTCTTCAGGGGAAGAAGTCTTCTTGTAGGCATTCGTTAATCTTTCGACAATTTCAGCAGAAAGGTTCGGCTTTTTCACGCCGTATTCTGCCTCAGGTTCAAAAAGCATCATTGCACTGCCGAAAGAGCGTTTCTTAGCTTTTTCTTTCTGCCTATAATGAAAAAGGGGTGCAATATATGAAATTCCTCCTCCGGCAGACTTATTGCCTACAACGCATTGGTCAATAAGGCAATCAGAGACTAACACCGAAAATGCAAATGTAGGTGATTGTGGTCTTGTAAATGTAATGCCGAAGTTCTCCTGCAACATATGCTGCATTACTTCCTTGCGAGACCGCTCAATCACTGCATCGTGATAATAGATATGCCTTTCATCAAATGGACGATAGAGAATTTTGGCAAAAGCCTTTTCCCAGTCGTCATCCTTCATGACAGCTTCTCTTGCTGTTTTCAGCTTCCAGTTCGCTTTGTCTTTTAGCCCATAGGTTTGCCCGATAATTTCATCGGGCATTTTTTTATCTTTAAACTGCAAAACCCTTCGCCTAAGCTTGTCCTTGTCAAAAGCAATAACAAAGTCATCCCTTGAAGTCACAATGCCAACGCTGTTTACGGGAAAGATGTCCGTAATCTTCTGATACTTCTCATAGACTGCCGACAACTTTTCATCTCTCGGTTTAAACAGGAAAAACTCTGACTTTGGACTTATCTTTTTCCATCTCGTACTTCGTATATCATTCTTGTTCAGCCATTTATATTTGTCTTCCCGAACTCCCCAAAGTTCTGAATGTGAAATTCCCTTCTTCAACCCTTTTCTTTTGACAAATAAAGCAACGGCAACGCCTTGCTGAATATCAAAGACGTTCTCGTCCTTTGAGCCGTCAGGGCACTTTTCTTTTTTCAGGCTGTTGCCGTGAAGGTCTAATATGTGCATTTCATCAAAGGTGGTCATCAGGGATTGTCTCATGCCTCTGAATGTCGGATTGTCAAGATAGCTGTGATTAGTGATAAGGCCAACAAGTCCCTCTCCGGCCTGGTCTATCTTCCATTGCGCAAAGCGGATAAACTTTACATAGTCATCCTGAAGCCATTTCGGATTTTTTTCTCCGAGAGGCTTTCCGTCAACGTGATGATATGTCTTTATCTCTGATGAAATCCATTCTCCGATATTTGATGAATGTCCTGAATAGGGAGGGTTTCCCAATATTACCAATATCGGTTGCTCTTTCTTAACCTTTCCTGCAAGGTGCGATTCTTCAGACAACGAAGACATTCCCGGCAATTTTGTTTCCGGCAGCTCTTCCATCTCCAGGGTATTGGTAAGATACAGCTTTACCCTGTCATCCTTCTGCAACCTGTATCCTAGTTCCTCAAGCAGGAAGGACATTTTTAGATGACCGATAGCATAAGGAGCCATCATTAATTCAAAGGCGTAGAAGTTTTTCAGAATATGGTCTTTGATAAAGTTCTTTCTGCCTCCCTCTCCATACTTGGCAACAAACTCATCAACTGCAAGTTTTGCCGTCTCTGCCAAAAAGGTCAGCGTTCCTGCTGCGGGGTCCAATACGGTTACGTTCTTATCTGCAAATCCATCAGGTTTATTGAACTGTTCTTTCAGGATGCCATGCAAGGATCTGACTATATAGGAAACCACAGGTTCAGGAGTGTAATAGACTCCCCTCATCTGCCTTGTTTTAGGGTCATACTCTGCAAGAAACGTTTCATAGAAATGTATGATAGGGTCTTTACCTTTGCCCTCATGGAAGTATTGATGGAGTATTTTATTTATATCCGTAACAGAAAGGACTTCTGAAATATCATCAATGATCCATTCCATCTGTTGAGGGAGGGAGCCTAAAGAAACAAACTGAAATACATCTCTCAGGATGCCGATTGTTTGAGGGATATTATCATAGGCAAGCTTCCTGTTAAAGCCATTCTCTGAACGGGTACGGGCTGCAAATAGTCCGTAAGTTATGGTCTGTGCATACAGGTCTGAAAACTCATCCTCGGTAAGACTGCTGATAAGGTATTCTTTGAACGCTTCATAGAACCCCTGAATAAACCCCTTGCCTGTCTCTTCCTCTTCCCTCAACTCCTGTGATATAACCTCATCCTTCAGGAACCGTGTTCTTTTGGCAAGCTCTATTGCAAGGGTCTTTGCGTTGTAGACTTTCGGAATGGAGAAGGAAAAGAACTTCTCCAAAAGCTGCAATAGTTCTGATTCCTTCTCAACAGGCGGTGCGATCCTCAACTTATTGAGTATTACAGGTCTGCCGATTATGACCTTGTCCGTCATTTCTCCGTTACGGTATAACCTGAACTCAAGGAAATTGGTCAATATCAGGTTCGGGAAGGTATGCAGATATCTTTTAAGCTGTTCAGAATCCTCTATACGGTCAAGGTTTTCAACTGAGGGGTCTTTTGCTTCTATGTATCCTGTTATATGCTGCTTTCCGTCCCATATCCTGAAATCGGGGTTCCCTGCCTCTGTCTTTTTTGGAAGGACGGTAACATGACTCTTTTTCTTGCCGATTGAACTGGAATATTTTTCAAACAGGTCTTTCAGGACAGGGTAATAAGTCTCTTCTCTTGCATCTCCCCTGTTGCTTGTATCTGCAATCTTCTTTAGATATTCCTTCAGCATTATTGAAAGATATTATAGGAGATTCAAAACTATTATGCACCTGCAATATTCAGAAAGGGAAAGACTATCAGATAATGAGGAATCCTTTTTTTTCAAAAGGATAAAAAAATGGTGCCGAAGGCGGGACTCGAACCCGCATAGGTCGCCCCACACGGCCCTCAACCGTGCGCGTCTACCAGTTCCGCCACTTCGGCAGTGTTATGACGAATGTAATTATAAAACACTGAGTGAACCCAAAACAAGTATAGGAGAAGAAAAATAATTTTAAAAAGCTTAAAGCTGATAGCTGACAGCTCTAAGCTTGATAATTGAACTACCCCAGAATCGAATATCTGACCAGATTAAGCAGAAAGGATGGAAAGATGCCGATGAGGAGGACCATCATCGCCGTAACTGCCAGCGCAATACTCATAGAAGGTGAGTTGGTAAGAGTAACTTCTACTTTTGGATCTCTCATGTACATGTACATCACTATTCTTAAATAGAAAAACGCTGAGATGACGCTGAATGCAACAGCTATAATTGCCAGGGGAGTATATCCTGCGTTAATGACTTCCATAAACACATAAAACTTTCCGACAAATCCTGCTGTCGGAGGAATGCCTGCAAGTGAGAACATAAAAATAAGCATCAATACGGAAGCAAGGGGATGACTCTTTGAAAGTCCCATATAGTCCTCAATGTTTTCGCCCTGGAAACCTTCCCTCCTGAGCATTATCACTATCGCAAAGGCCCCCATATTCATAAACAGATAAATCATTAAGTAATTGATGGTACTGGTAAGACCCTCGTGGGTCCCGGCAATAATTCCAAGAAGCATATATCCGGCATGCGCGATTGAACTGTAGGCAAGCATCCGTTTTATATTCGTCTGGGCAAGGGCGATAATGCTTCCAACAGCCATGGTAAGAACAGCCATCGGAATCAGAATGCCGGCCCACTGCACATGCATTCCGGCAAAGGCGTCAAACAGCACCCTGCCCAGCACTGCAAATCCTGCGGCCTTCGGACCGACAGACATAAATGCCGTGATGGAAGTAGGCGCGCCCTCATACACATCAGGCGCCCACATGTGAAACGGGACAAGAGCAATCTTGAATCCAAATGCAACGATAATAAATATCATTCCGAGATAGACAATCGGATTGCCTGTAATATTTAATGCACTCAGCGCTTCCGCGATTTCCCTGAGATTGGTCGTCCCCGTAAGGCCGTAAGTAAGCGAAATCCCGTATAGAAGAAATGCCGATGAAAAGGCGCCAAGGAAAAAGTACTTTATTGCCGCCTCGTTTGAACGCTGCTGTTTCCTCATAATCCCGGTAAGAATATATGTAGAAAACGCCATCAGTTCAAGCCCGAGATAAAGAACGATTAAATCAGCAGCCGAGGCCATAATCATCATTCCTGTAGTAGCAAACATTAAAAGGGCATAATATTCTCCGAATGACGCCTTTTCTATTGCCATGTATTTCAATGAAATACATATTGTCAGGATAACGTTCAGATAGAATATTAATTTAAAAAAGTTGGAATAACCGTCCAGCACGAACATTCCGGCAAAAGCGCTCACCGGCTCATAAAATCCATAAAGTTTGTAAGTGCCGTATAAAGCAACAAGAGTGCCGACAACCCCGACAACGGCAATCACTTCTTTTTTCCTGACAACAAGATCAAGAAGCAGCAAAATTAAACCAACACAAATTAAAGTCAACTCAGGGACAATGGGTCTTATATCCATTAAACCTATGGTCGTTTCCATATCCATTAAAAAATCTCCGTTATGTATTGCGCAATCAGGTTTTTATTGCCTTCAACAGCAGTCAAATTCATCTGCTGGATCAAATGTTCTACCGATGAATGCATATATTCTAAAAAGATATTCGGATAAAACCCTATCCAGAAAACAAGCACGAACAGGGGAATCAATGTAATCACTTCTCTCAGGCCTATGTCCCGTACAGGGTGGTGACCTGAGGCTTCGAAATCAGGATTTGGATCCTGGAAAAATATCCTCTGATAAAGCCATAACATGTACCCTGCCCCAAGGATTATTCCTGTGGCCGCTAAGACACCGAATATTTTCTTTGCCTTGAAAGCTCCGAATATTATCAGGAACTCACTGATAAATCCGTTCGTACCCGGAAGACCTACAGAGGCAAAGGTCAGGATCATAAAAAATCCTGCATACCAGGGAACAATTTTGGCAAAGCCTCCGTAATCGGCAATAACCCTTGTGTGAGTCCTTTCGTAAATAATCCCTATCATAAGGAACATTGCGCCTGTGATAATGCCGTGGTTTAACATTTGAAGAATTCCGCCCTCAACCCCCTGGGTATTAAAAGTAAAAAGCCCGAGTGTGACAAAACCCATGTGGCTGACACTTGAATAAGCAATCAGGCGTTTGAAATCCTTCTGTGCAAAGCATATAAGCGCCCCGTAAATAATTCCGATAATGGAAAGAATCAATACCGGCCCGGTAAAAAACCTGGTCGCATCAGGAAGCATCGGCATGGAGAACCTCAAAAAACCGTACGCCCCCATTTTAATCAGCACGCCGGCAAGTATTACGCTGCCTGCCGTCGGTGCCTCCGTATGCGCATCAGGAAGCCATGTATGCACGGGGAACATGGGGACCTTTACTGCAAATGCCGCAAAAAATGCAAGGAACAACCAGACCTGAAGTTGAAACGGGAGCTGCATATTGCTTAGGGCCAGTATATCGAGAGTTTTCCCGCCGGCAAAATATAAAACAACAATACCGACCAGCATGAGCACGCTTCCAACCAACGTATAAAGGAAGAACTTGATTGCAGCATAAACCCGGTTCTGTCCGCCCCATACGCCTATTAATAAAAACATTGGAATAAGCATTGCTTCCCAGAAAATATAAAAGAGGAAGAAATCCAGGGCCACGAATACCCCCAGCATCCCCGCCTCCATTGTAAGAATCGCTATATGAAATTCTCTGACTTTATTATCAATAGACTTCCATGAAACAAGGACACAGAGGATAGACAGTATAGTTGTAAGAAAAAGAAACAGGATGCTGATTCCGTCAATTCCGATAAAATAATTTATTCCCCACGACGGGATCCAGTCATGCTTTTCCACAAACTGCATCTTGTAAGTAGTCTTATCGAAATTCTTTAAAAGAGGGAACGACACAAAGAAAGTTGCAATAGTAACCAGCAGGGCGGTCCATCTGATCGCGTTCGCATTTCTTATAAACAAGAGAAGCAGCGCGCCTATAACGGGGAGGAATACCGTCCAACTGAGTATCGAATAGTCAAGCTGGTTGTAAATTACATTTTCCATATCATTACCTCAGAAAAATCCATACACCCACTATACAGACGGCGCCTATTGCCATAACAAGGGCGTAATTAGACAGCATCCCGGTCTGGATCCCTCTTAATCTTTTACTGAACGCGCCGATCAGGTTAGGTACACCGTTAACGATGCCTTCTATTACGTGTGTATCAAATGCAAGGATTATTTTATCCGATGCCTTAAGCATAGGCTGAACAATAGTCTTGCTGTAAAGTTCATCAATATAGTACTTATTGAACAAAAGAGTATGAATCGGTTTGAACCTGGCCTCCAGTTTTTGAGGCAGTTCAGTATTCTTAATATACATCTTATACGCAATAAGCCATCCCGTCACTGCCACTGCTATAGAAACCAATATAACAAATATTTCTTCGGCATGAGTGCCGTGACCTTCCGGATGCCCGAGCACAGGGGCAAGGAATTCTCCGATCTTGTCTCCGTGTTCCCAGAAGATCGGGGGGATCCCGACATAGCCCGCAAACACCGCGCCAAATGCAAGGAACATCAAAGGAACGGTTATTACCGGTGGTGATTCATGGATATGATGTTCCTGTTCATGAGTCCCGCGGAACGTTCCGTGGAATGTGAGGAATATCAATCTCCAGGAATAGAAAGCAGTCAAAAGCGCTGCAAGGGCGGCCAGGAACCAGAGGAATTTGCCGAGGTCTCCGCCAAGGTAGGCCCTCCATAATATCTCGTCCTTACTGAAGAAGCCTGAAAAGAACGGGATGCCGGTGATGCTCAGCGTGGCCAGGATGAACACCTTGTAAGTGATCGGCATATATTTTTTCAGTCCGCCCATCTTTTGCATGTTCTGCTCATCACCATGTTTGGCATGATGAAGCGCGTGAATGACACTTCCCGAACCGAGGAAGAGCAGGGCCTTGAAATACGCATGAGTATATAGATGAAATATCCCGGCAGAGTATGCGCCCACGCCGAGTGCAAGGAACATATATCCGAGCTGGCTTATAGTGGAATACGCTATGACCCGTTTTATATCGTTTTGTACAAGCGCTATAGTAGCCGCAAATATGGCGGTTACGCCTCCAACCACGGCAACTGTATTCATTGCAACCGGAGACATACTAAAAAGAGGATTGCAGCGTGCAACCATAAACACTCCAGCCGTGACCATCGTCGCAGCATGGATCAATGCAGAAACAGGAGTGGGGCCTTCCATAGCATCCGGGAGCCATACATGAAGCGGCAACTGGGCTGATTTCCCGACAGCGCCGCAGAAAAGCAGCAGACATATGAGAGTAATGAGGTCAACCTCATAACCGAGTAAATTTATTGTCTGCCCTGCAATACTGCCCGCCTTACCGAAAACCTGCATAAATTCAAGGCTGCCGAATGTGAGAAAAATAAGGATCACACCCAGGCCGAAACCAAAGTCTCCGAACCTGTTGACAATAAACGCCTTCTTTCCGGCATCTGCCGCGGACTTCTTGTGAAACCAGAAACCGATAAGGAAATATGAACACAGCCCGACTGCCTCCCATCCAAAATACATAACCAGGAAATTATTACCCATGACAAGCACGAGCATCGAAAACACGAACAAGCTCATATAGGCAAAAAAACGGTAATAACCTCCGTCACCATGCATGTAGCCTATTGAGTAAATAAAGATAAGAGTACTGATGGACGTGACTACAATAAGCATTATTGCAGAGAGCTGGTCTATGAGGAACCCTACTGAAACATTAAAATTACCGGATACAATCCAGCTGTAAATATTTACATTAACATCATGACCGCCCGATACATCAAAAAAAGCGCTGACAGCGAGGATAAATGAACCCAAAACAGCCGGTACGGCTATCCAGTGCGCCTTGTCCTTAATAAAATTGCGCCCGAATATAATATTGATGATGAATGACAGTAACGGCAACAATGGTATAAGTGTATATTTCAGCATATTTTCCTCTTGGTAAAGGGCGAGTCGCCGCCTCGCCCCTACATTAACTCTCTCTATCTATCCTTTTAATAAGTTAATCTCATCCACCTTAATCGTGGGATTGTTTTTATAATATGCAATTAATATCGCCAGACCGATTGCCGCCTCAGCAGCTGCAACAGCTATCACAAAAAAGACCAGTATCTGCCCCCTCATTGACTGGAGATAATGACTGAAGGCCACCAGGCTGATGTTAACGGAATTCAGCATAAGCTCTATAGACAGAAAAACAATAAGCAGATTGCGCCTGGCAAGAAAACCAAAGACGCCGATGCTGAACATCACTGCGCTTAAAACTATGTACCAGCTTAACGGGACCAACTAAATCCTCCTTATAACTTATTCAATTCTTTTCTTCGCAAGCACTACCGCTCCGACAATAGCCACTAAAAGTATAACAGACGCTATTTCAAAAGGCAGAAGGAATTCCGTATATAAAACCTTTCCTATCGTCATCATGCTGCCTTCGGATTTTACCGCCTCTATCGAATATTCTCCCAGCGCGGGAAGCACGGTGATTGTTCCGACTATTGATACAAAAAATATCGCCATTATTACACATACCCCTGCAGCAACCGGCCACTGATTCTGGTATTTTTTCACTGTTTCTTCATTTTTCAGATTGAGCATCATGATAACAAACAGAAACAACACCAGGATTGCCCCCGCATAGACAATTATCTGTATTGCAGCCAGAAATTCCGCATTCAGGAAAAGATAAAGAGTGGCTATATGAATAAAAAGGACCAGCATCCACATGACACTATGCACAGGGTTTTTCCTCGTTACGACAAGCAGGGACAGCACTGTCATTGCTGCTGCAAAATATGCAAAAAAGAACTGCGGTAAAGTCATACAGCTTTCCTCTCTTCTGATTTAGCCGGCGCAGGCGTGCCGAAGTCAACGGATTTCGGCCTCCAGAATTTCTCAAAATATTCTCTGCCCTTGTCTCCCGCCATATATTTGTCCCAGTTCTCTAAAAGACGGTCTTTTTTATAGTAAAATTCTTCTCTCGTAAAACCCGAGTATTCAAAATGGTCCGTAAGCGCCAACGCGCCATATGGACATGCTTCAACACATAAGGCGCAAAACACACAGCGTAAAACCTCTATCTCATATCTGTCGACAACCTTCTTGTGGTCCTCTCCTTCGCTCGTATAAATATGTATGCATTGAGAAGGACACATGGCGGCGCAGAGACCGCAGCCTACACATTTTTCCTTCCCTGTCTCAGTATCCCTGACCAGTGCATGAAGACCTCTCGAACCGGGTACCGGCTCTCTCCGCTCTGTAGGATACTGCCTTGTAACAGAAGGTGTGAATAAATGCTTAAGAGTAAGGGCCATTCCCTGCAGGATTTCTATAAATAATACCTTTTTAACTAATTCGTTGACTGTCATAATTTCTCTATGTCCCCCTCTTTGTAAAAGAGGGGTTAGGGGAGATTTTTAATTTCTTTATTTCCATAAAATTTTTATCAATCCCGTTAAAACAATATTCACCAGTGCCAATGGAATAAAAAGCTTCCACCCCAATGACATGAGCTGGTCATATCTGTATCTTGGCAGCGTCGCCCTTATCCAGAAAAATAAAAAGATAAATCCATAAACCTTCAACAGAAACCACACAATCCCGGGCAGAAAGGCAGGGCCGCTCCAGCCGCCTAAAAAGCATGCAACCGCCAATCCGGACATAACAAACATGCCCGCATATTCAGCCATGAAAAATAATGCCCAGCCCATTCCGCTGTATTCAGTGGCAAAACCGGATACAAGCTCGGTTTCTGCCTTAGGCAGATCAAACGGCACCCTGTTTGTCTCGGCAAGCATTGATATAAAAAATACGGCAAAGGCTATTATTTGAGGCACTATGAACCAGCCCCCTGATTGCGCGCTTACTATGGCGGAAAGGTTTGTGCTGCCTGACATCATCATTATACCAACGAGGCTTAAACCCATTGCAATTTCATAACTTATGACCTGCGCTGAAGACCTCAGTCCGCCAAGGAACGAATATTTTGAATTGGAGGCCCAGCCCCCGAGTATTACGCTGTAGGAGCCTATCGAAGATAAAGCCAAAATATATAATATGCCTATGTTAAGATCGGCGATTGAAAAGTCCTTCCATAACGGGATAACGGCGAGCGACGACACTGCCGCAATTACACCGATAATAGGCGCGATGTAAAATATCGGTTTGTCCGCGCCTGACGGGATAATGTCTTCCTTAAAAAACAATTTTATCGAGTCCGCAATCGGCTGGAGGATACCATGCCATCCGACCCTCATGGGACCCATCCTTGCCTGCATGTGGCCGATCACCTTTCTTTCGAAATACTGAACGAACATCACATGAATAAGAAAGACAGCGACAACACCGACAGTCTTAATTAAGGCCCATAATATTCCATCTAAACTCATGATGTCATCCTATATCTTCTTTATCGTTACTTCACACCCCTCTATGCCGGGCGCCTTTGTAACTGGGTCAAGTTTATAAGTAATTAAACTGAACAATCCTTTTCCTTCAAAATTATTGCTTAACAAAACCTTATTGTCTTTTATCGATTCATCAATTGAGACCGCAACCTCGCTGCCGCCTGTCGCGGTTGAAACCCGGACCCTGTCTCCCTCCTGCAATCCCAGTTTTTCGGCTGCCGCACCATTGATTTTAAGCGTTGGCTCCGGACAGATTTTCATAAGGGCCTGAGACCTTCTTGAAAGAGTGCCCGAATGAAAAAGCGGTTTCTCAAGGGCGATGTAAAAATCCGCATTATACTCGCTTGCTGCATCGGCCATTGCCGGCAACTCGTGTATTTCTCCCCTAAGAGGCTCTCCGTGATAAGGCCACAAACAATTTCCCCTGCCTATTTCTCTGTAGGTCAGGTCCCTGTAAAGAGGGGAGACCTTTGCAATTTCATCCATGATGTTTTCCGCTTCCGGGTAATTCATTTTATATCCCATCTTACTGGAAACTTCCGAGATAATTTTCCAGTCTTCCATGCCTGACGATGAATTTACCGCCTTCTTCTGCAGTTGGATCCTTCTTTCCAGGTTTGTGTATGTACCGGTCTTCTCCGTCCATCCAAGGGCAGGCAGAACAACATCGGCAATTTCCGCTGTCTCGGTAAGTAATATGTCCTGAACAACGAGAAAATCAAGGGACTTCAAGGCGTCTTTTATAGAAAGGCTGTCAGGGAGATTAAATAAGGGATTGTCCCCCATTACATATAACGCCTTTATTTTTTTATTCCTGGCGCCTTCAATAATTTCAAACAGGGTCATTCCGTCTTCATCCGGGACAGTGCCTCCCCACTCGCTCTCAAATTTTCTCTTAAAGTCATGAACGCTCAGCGGCCTTCCCCCGGGAAGCATATCAGGCACGCAGCCGGTATCAATAAGCCCCTGCTCATTCGGCCTGTCTGAAAGCAGGTATAGCCGGGCTTCGAGTAAATAAGTAAGCCCCGCTATAGCAAATATTGACCTGTGTCCGCTGGTGCGCTGCACTAAATCCATGCCGAAAACAATGGATGTAGAAGGACTGTCCGCGAGCGCATGTTTGAGTTGCTGAAAACCTTCAATATCCATCTCCCCTGAATATTTGTCTGCAAGTGCGCGTATACCCTTGTCTATATCAAGTTTTTCGCCGCGGTGACCCTTGATATTGGAAACGCCGGCTAAAAGTTCTTCAAGAACGTCCACATCCTTAAATACAGAAGGCACAACCCGCAAGTTCCCGAATCTTTCAAGGCCCTTTGCATTGCCGAGGACAGCTATTGTCGCCCCCCGCTTTGCGGCCTCTCTTATAGCGAGTCCGAGAATGGGATTGACTGCCGTCGGATCACCGCCGACAACAAATATTACTTCTGAATTCTTAAGGCCGTCTATCATATTTGCCGTTATGCCCTGACCCAGCAGCTCTTCAAAATATTTCTGCGCAGCGGCAAATCCTGTTCTCGATATCGAATCAATATTATTCGAGCCGCATGCCATCCGCATAAATTTCTGGAATGCATAATTGTCCTCATTGGAGCATCGGGCTGATGCAATACCGGCTATAGCGGAACCGCCCTCTGCCTTTTTAATCTCTGACAATTTTTCAGCCACAAGATTTAACGCCTCACTCCATGTGCTCTGCTCAAGATTGCCGTTCCTCCTTATAAGCGGAGCCGTCAGTCTGTCCCGGCTGTTTATATATTCATAGCCGAACCGGCCTCTTGAACACAAAAGCCCTTTATTGACTCCGAGCCCTATCCTGGGTATCACCCGCTTAATGGAATCGTCCCTGACCTGCACAACAAGAGAACATCCGACGCCGCAATATGAACAGATAGTCTCCACCTCATTATCCACCTGCCAGGGTCTGAAACTGTGCATATACAGACGGCTGAGTATCGCTCCGACAGGACATACGGTAAGGCAGTTGCCGCAATATTCACAGTTAAAAGAGGCGGCGGAAAAAGGCTCCATCCTCGTGTGGTTTCCCCTGCCCATCATGGAAATGGCAGATGCGCCCTGCAGATCATTGCACATTCTCACGCACCTTGTACATACAACGCATCTTTCCATATTCCTTGCAAGGATCTGGTCCTTGTGGCTTTCAGGAACTTTTCTTTTTTCTTCTTTATACCTGCCGACGGTCGGACCGTATTTATTGACAAGGTCCTGCAATTCACATTCTCCAGCCTTGTCGCAGTAAGGGCAATCCAGCGGATGATTAATAAGCAGGAATTCGAGTATCCCGCGCCGGACTTTGGAAATAGCATCCGATTCGGTTTTCACCACCATGCCGTCCGCAGCCATTAAAGTACATGCGGTCTGTAATTTCGGCATCCTCTCAACTTCAACAACGCAAAGCCTGCACCCGCCATACGGTTTCAGCGCCTCGTGATAGCAAAGGGTGGGGATTTTTATTCCCGCCTGCCTGGCCGCTTCAAGTACACTTACCGGCTTCTCAAGGGTTACTTCTTTGTTATTAATGGTTAGAGTTATCATTAGTTTTTTAAGCTATCAGCTATTAGCTAAAATACATTGTTTATTTTTTATATGTTCCTCAAATTCATTCCTGAAGTGCTTTCTCATCCCCATCACTACCCCGGCAGCGCCGTCTCCGAGAGGGCAGAAAGTCCTTCCGGACATAATCCCTGCAATATCGGAGAGAAGCTCGATATCTCCCTCTCTGCCGTGTCCATCTTCAATACGTTCGAGGACCTTTCTGAGCCAGTCCGTCCCCTCTCTGCATGGAACACATTTGCCGCAGGATTCATGTTCAAAAAATTTTAACGCCCTGTGCGCCACCTTGACCATGCAGACAGTATCATCCATAACTATTACCGCTCCGGACCCGAGCATGCTTCCTGCTTTGGGCATTGCAACAAAATCCATTGGACAGTCTATGCCGCCTGCAGGCAGGACGGGCGTTGAAATACCGCCCGGAATTACGGCCTTTAATTTTCCGCCGTTTTTAATCCCACCGGCATGCTTATAAATAATATCTTTAAGGCTCGTGCCCATCGGCAGCTCATACACTCCGGGTTTTTCGACATGACCGCTTACGCAAAACAGCTTGGGACCGGGACACTCAGCGCTGCCTATTTTTGAATACGCCTCTCCGCCGATTTCGATAACATACGGCATATTGGAAAGGGTCTCGACATTGTTAACAATAGTCGGCATGCCCCAGGCGCCGACATTCACAGGGAATGGGGGCTTGTTTCTGGGCTGGCCCTTCTTGCCTTCAATGGATTCAATAAGGGCTGTTTCCTCACCGCATATGTATGCCCCTGCGCCCTGATGTACTGCAAGATGAAATTTTACTCCCTTGCCGTTGATGTTATCTCCAAGGCAATTAGCTTCATATGCCTGTTTGATTGCTGCATTCAGGATGTCATTGGCAGCGGGATATTCGCCCCTTAAATATATGTACCCGTATTCGGAACCGAGGACATATCCTGATATGACCATGCCCTCTATCAATAAGTGCGGGTTCTTTTCAAGAATGGGCCGGTCCTTAAACGTGCCGGGTTCGCCTTCATCGGCATTGCATAACAGATACTTGGGGAATTTCGGATCAGCCTTTGCAAAGCTCCACTTCATTCCAGTAGGAAAACCCGCCCCGCCCCGCCCCCTGAGCCCGGACTTCTTGATTTCTTCCATAATGTCCTTGGGATCGAGTGCCAGGGCCTTTGATAAACTTTTATACCCCCCAACTTTAATATACTCATTGATATCCGCTGAATTGGGGTTTTCTATGTTTTTGAGTAAATATTTTTCCATGGTTATTTATGTAAGGGCGAACGGGCCGTTCGCCCCTACGCGATCATTTATATTTTTCCAGTATCTCTTCTATCCTTTTCTCCGAAAGGTTATCATGAAAATCCGTATTTACAAGCATGGCCGGCGCTGTGCCGCATGCGCCGATGCATTCCATGATTACGAGTGAAAACCTGCCGTCCCGGCTTGTGCCGTTAGGGTGTACGCCATACCTGGCATTCAGAAAATCAACCAGTTTCTCCGCTCCCAGTATCATGCATGATACATTGGTGCACAACTGAATGAGATGCCTTCCTACCGGCCTGTGTTTATACATTGAATAAAAAGTCGCAGTCCCTCTGACCATGGCATCGGGAACATTCAATGCCTTTGAGACACACTCCATGGCCTCATGGCTCAGCCAGCCGAACTCGCGCTGGGCGACATATAATGAAGGCAAAAGGGCGCTCTTGCGGTCAGGATATCTGGCCTTTATCTCTTCGATCTCTTTTAATACAGTTTCGTTAAACATATTTATTAAAAAATCTCCCCCCGCCCCTCTTTGTCAAAGAGGGGGGACTCCCACATATCCCCCTTTGTAAAAGGGGGACTAAGGGGGATTTTGTCAATCTTTCATTTTCCCTACCTGTCACATTCTCCCAAAACAATATCTATACTTCCAATGTTTGCGATAATATCTGCTATAAGCTCTCCTTCGCAAAGCCTTGGCAAAGCCGCTACATGAACAAAGGACGGGGCTCTGATCCTCATGCGATATGGCTTCCCCGTTCCATCACTCACAAAGAAAAAACCGAGTTCTCCTTTCGGCACTTCCGTTGCAACATACAACTCCCCTTCAGGCGCAGTTTGGGGTCCCTTTGTAATAAGCACAAAATGATGAATAAGATGTTCCATGTCGGTAAGCACTTTGTCCTTGGCCGGCAAGGTAAATTTCGGGGCATCAGCCATTATCGGACCTTCAGGTATTTGATCAATACATTGCCTGATAATTGAGTTGGACTGACGAAACTCGTCCATCCTGACGCGGTACCGGTCATATATATCCCCATTTTTCCCGGTGCATACTTCCCATTTAACTTTATCGTAAACACCGTACTTCGTAACTTTTCTCACATCATATGGAACGCCGGAGCCCCTGAGAACAGGCCCGGTTAACCCCAGGTTTATGGCCTCTTCCGCCGAAATAACACCAAGCCCCTTGGTGCGGCGCAGCCATATGCGGTTCTGATTTATGAGCGTTTCATACTGCTCCACCCTCATGGGGAATTCATCGGTAAATGCCTTTACATCTTCCAGCCATTTAGCATCGACATCATTTTTCAAACCGCCTATTCTCGGATAAGTCACCGTAAGCCTGGCCCCGCAAAGCCTTTCAAATAAATCCAGGATCGCTTCTCTTTCCCTGAAACAATATAAGAACACCGTCATTGCGCCGATATCAAGGGCATGGGTTGCAAGCCACAGGAGATGGTTGGCGATACGTGACATTTCTCCAACAATTGTCCTTATGTATTCAGTCCTCTCAGGGACCTCGATCCCGAAAAGCTTTTCCACCGCCACGCAATAACCCAGGTTGTTTGACATACAAGATATATAATCAAGGCGGTCGGTAAGCGGTAATACCTGCATATAGTTTCTGTTCTCCGCGAGTTTCTCAACGCCCCTATGAAGATAGCCGACATAGGGAGTGCATTTAACAATTGTCTCACCTTCAAGATCAAGGACAAGCCTCAAAACACCATGCGTAGCAGGATGCTGGGGGCCCATGCTGAGAGTCAGTTCTTTTGTTGCTACGCTAAGACCGTTGTTGTCCGGATTATTATTTGTCTCTTTCATAAAATAGCCTGAACAGCAATTGACATTTAGAAAAAACCCGTTTGCGTCTATAAAAAATTTTACATCATTGTTTATGACCCTGCATCTTCCCCTCAATAATTTCAGGGTCAATTTTAAAATCTAAGAATAATCTATTCTATTACTTCAGAAAATCCTACTTTATAGTCCTCTCATTATCATGAGAGTGAATGTCTTTCAGCTCTTCAAAACCTTTATATTCAGAATCATCGGGTCCCTTCAAGGGATAATCCTTTCTTAATGGATATCCCTCCCAATCATCAGGCATTAGAATACGTCTTAAATCCGGATGACCGTTAAACACTACACCATACATATCACAGGCTTCCCGCTCATGCCAGTTTGCCCCGCTCCATATAGGGACAACACTGTCTACACTTGGATTGTCCTCCGGTATCAATGCCTTAATCATAATGCGATGATTATGTTTCACAGAATAAAGATTGTAAACGACCTCATAGCGATACTGCCTTCCCGGGTAGTCAACTCCGCATAAATCTACGAGATAATCCATATAAATGTCAGGCTCATCATGAAGGAACCGGCATATGTCTGAAATCCTCTTCCGATTAACGCTGACAAATACCTGATCTCTGAATTCAGATACATTCGCGATCTCGTTAAGGAACTTATCTTTTAGTCTCTTTACTATCTCCAGGGGCTCCATCTGAAATATTCCTTTTCTATTTTTTCTTGAAGTTTCATTATTCCCTGAAAAAGCGCTTCAGGCCGTGGAGGACATCCGGGCACATAAACATCAACAGGTAAAAAGGTGTCGCCTCCCTGGACAACAGCATACGTATCAAATATCCCGCCCGAACACGCGCAGCTCCCCAAAGCTATTACATAACGGGGCTCCGGCATCTGGTCATAGACCCTTCTTATTACAGGGGCCATTTTCTTGGTTATGGTGCCTGCAAGTATAATAACGTCCGCCTGTCTCGGAGAGGCGCGGAAGACCACCCCGAAACGGTCTAAGTCATAATGGCTCGATCCGCAGGCCATCATTTCAATCGCGCAGCAGGCAAGACCGAAAGACAACGGCCATATCGAACTCTTCCTGCTCCAGTTAACAAGCTTGTCCACTGTGGTAATAATCGTATTTCCACCCGGGACTATCTTCGTCCCCTCTGCAACCTCTATTAAATCCGTTCCCGGTATTATCATTTGGTCCTTTTAATTTTGTAAGGGCGAGGTGACCTCGCCCCTACATAAATTTATTCCCACTCAAATGCGCCTTTTTTCCAAACATATATATAACCGATCAAAAGGATAAACATGAACAGCATCATCTCAACAAAACCAAATATTCCAAGCTTGTCGTAAGCAACCGCCCAAGGATACAGAAAAACTGCCTCAACATCAAACACAACGAACAACATGGCAATGATATAAAATTTGACCGAGAATTTATATCTCGGTTCTCCGACAGGAAGGTTGCCGGATTCGTATGCAGAAAGCTTCTGGGCATACGGTCTGCGGGGCCGTACAAGCATACCGGCCACTATGGCGCCGAGGCCGACCAGCGCGGCAAAGATAATAATTATGGCAACCGGCAAGTAATTTGATGGGATATAAGTTCCAGGCATTTGAGATTTTATACACAAAAACTACGGCAACTGTCAATGAATATTAGTCTTGCTTATTGTTAGTTTTAACTTATTTATCAAAGAAAAAACTAATTGGCCGCTAAAAGCAATAGTCCATAAATTATTGTTCTTTATCAGTTACCGTCAATTAGTACTATATAAATAACACGTTCTCCGATATTTTAAGTACAAAGCTCATGGATAGATAAAATAAATATTTGAAATCCTTGTAACCATTCAGTGACGGGTGGCAATTGTGAGTACATAAACAGATAGCAATA
>CAYMUX010000058.1:0-21959 GCA_964393845.1 uncultured Nitrospiraceae bacterium | reverse complement strand
CGCATCAAACAGTTTGTTAGGCAAACAGTGTTCTGTCTCTGATATCTGAGAGGCCTTCTCAACCGTTTTTCCAGTTGAAGGTCTGGAAACTATTGGTTTCATTCCCAACTCGCTAAAAAAAGTCTCCCACAGATCGGGGTATATATAGTAGAAGAACATTCGGGGAATCCCGATCGTAAGAGGAATGCAGCTGTCAGCGCCCTTTTTCCACATAAGTTCTGCTGAAAATTTTTTGAGGAACTTATAGCCTGTGTCAATAAGCATATCGGCACTTTGCAAGACGCATTTATTTCAATTAATCCTACAACGCCTTCAGGGTCTCTTCAAGACTCTTTGTATCTTCAACATTAAAAAGCTTTACGTTCTTGTCTATCCTCTTGATGAGGCCTGTGAGGACGGTCTTGGGGCCGACCTCTATAAAGGCATCTATTCCGTTTTCAACCATAAGCTTAATCGAATCTTCCCATAAAAGAGGATTGTTGAGCTGGCGGACAAGTGAATCTTTAATTGAATCTACACTATTTAAAAACGCTGCATCCGCATTATTGACAACCGGTATCCTGGGATTATGTAATTCAATGCTGTCAAGCAGTTCTGATAATTTCCTGGATGCGGGCTCCATCAACATGCAATGAGACGGAGCTGATACGGCTAAAGGCACGGCCCTTCTGGCCCCGGCCTCATCAGCAAGTTTTATGGCCTCTTCAACAGCGGCCCTTTCACCGGCAATTACTATCTGGCCGGGACAATTAAAATTAGCTGGAGCAACATAGCCTGACATAACGGAGCTGCATATTTTATTAATCGCTTCTCTGTCAAGACCAATAACAGCGGCCATCAGCCCCCTGCCTTCAGGAACTGCATCCTGCATAAACCGGCCCCTGTTTTCCGTAAGCCTGACAGCATCCGTAATTGATATAACTCCTGATGCGGTAATTGCAGAATATTCTCCGAGACTATGACCTGCCACATATACCGGCGTTACGCCCTTCGATAAAAGGACCCTGAAAGCTGAATAGCTTGCAGTCAATAAACATGGCTGCGTTCTGAATGTTTTATTCAGTTCATCCGGCGGCCCGTTAAAACTCAGATCAGCAAGGTCATATCCAAGCGCACCGGACACGTTTTTATATATGTCTTTGACCTCTTCAAAATTATCATAGAGGTCTTTTCCCATGCCTACATATTGCGAACCCTGACCAGGGAAAACAAAAGCGATCTTCATTTAAATTCCTTTGATTTGCTTTATCTTTTTGGTAAGCTTCGGGACTATTTCAAACAAGTCACCGACTATTCCATAAGTTGCAACATTGAAGATCGGCGCTTCGGGGTTTTTATTGATTGCAATAATTATATCTGACGATTGCATCCCGACAAGGTGCTGAACAGCGCCGGAAATGCCACAGGCAAAATACACTTTGGGATTCACGGTTTTACCGGTTTGACCGACCTGGTGGCTGTAAGGAATCCATCCCTCATCGACCGCAGCCCTTGAGGCTCCGACAGCTCCGCCCAATACCTCTGCAAGTTCTTCAAGCATTTTATAACCTTTTTCACCGCCAATGCCTCTGCCGCCTGCAACTATAATATCTGCCTCATGAAGATTCACGCTGACCTCAGAGACTTCTTTTATAAAATCAAGCACCTTTGTCCTTGAACCTGCGTTATCGATATTTATATTAATAATCTCTCCGGTTCTATCCGCATTATACTCCCCTTTTTTCATGACCCTCGGTCTGACAGTTGCCATCTGCGGCCTGTAATCGGGACAAAGGATAGTAGCCATGATATTGCCGCCGAATGCGGGTCTTACCTGAAGGAGATTTTTCGTTTCTTTATCTATCTCCAGTGACGTGCAGTCTGCCGTCAAGCCTGTTCTCAGTCTGGCCGCCACCCTTGGAATAAAAGACCTCCCAATAGGTGTGGCGCCGGCAAGGACAATTGAAGGCTTATATTCGTTAATGATTTTTGCAAGGACTTCACTGTACGGGTCGTCATTGAATTGCTCCAGTGTGGAATCACTGCACAATAATACTTTGTCAGCTCCCCATCTTATAAGTTCCTGCGCTTCCGACTCTCCAGCGCCAAAGAGCGCTGCCAGCAACTTAACGCCTAATTCATCGGAGAGTCTCCTGCCGACACCAAGAAGTTCATATGCAACAGATGCAACCTTCCCTTCTCTTTGTTCAGCGAAAATAAGCACATCTTTATAATCTTCCAGTTTTTGCCTGTGTTCAAATCCCCCCATCCCCCCTTTACTAAAGGGGGGCGAGGGGGGATTATCTTCTATCTCGATTATCGCACCTTCAGGGCATCCCGCCAAACAGCTCATGCATGCATTACAGTACTCGTTTATATAGGCCTTACCGTCTTTAAACTCGATCGCATCAAACGGACAGGAATCCAGGCAGGTTTCACAACCCGAACATTTTTCAGTCTGAACGATTACAGGCATATAATATCCTTAAGCTCTTTAACTAAACTATCTACCTGTTCTTCCGGAGTTCCTTCGATAATTTTTCTCTCTGCCTTAACTTCCGGAGCAAAAATATTTTTTACCTGAGTAGGAGATCCTTTTAGTCCCAGACTGTTTTCATCGGCTTCGATATCCGCCATACCCATCTTTTTTATCTCGGCTTTTTTAGCAGCCATCTTCCCTTTTAATGACGGCATCCTGGGTTGATTCAATTCTCTAACCACGGTAAGAAGAACAGGCAGAGATGATTCGACAATATCATATCCTTCATCCATGAGTCGTTCCACTCTTATATAATCATCCTTTACTTCCTCTATTTTTCGTATATATGAAATATGAGGAATATTAAGAAATTCAGCTGTCTCAGGCCCTACCTGTGCCGTATCTCCATCTATCGCCTGCTTGCCGCAGAAAACTATATCGGCACCGAGTTTTTTAATGGCCTTTGCAAGAGTATATGACGTGGCCCACGTGTCGGAACCTGCAAAGGCCCTGTCGGAAAGCAGCACTGCTTCATCAACCCCCATAGAAATAGCCTCTCTTAGAGAAGTCTCTGCCTGCGGCGGTCCCATTGTCAAAGCAACAACCTTTCCTCCCAGTTGTTCCCTGATCCGTATTGCCGCTTCAAGGGCATGCAGATCAAAGGGATTAATAATACTGGGCACCCCTTCTCTCATAAGAGTATTTGTCTCGGGATTGATCTTGATCTCTGCCGTATCCGGCACCTGTTTTATGCAAACAATAATATTCACTAAGACTCATTCCTCCTGAAATCCTGAAGAGAGAAAATTACGGCCAAAATCGAGTAGATATTATACGATATCGGGTTTGTATAGGTAAAGAAAAGTAAAAAAGCAAGAGTTCCGTAACCCCTCAGTTACAGGAGGGTGGATGATTCCCCTCTTTGAAAAAGAGGGGCAAGGGGAGATTTTTTGATTAATGTTTTTATTTCAAAATCCCCCTTCATCCCCCTTTTTCAAAGGGGGACTAAGCATTTTATTGTTTCTTTCCTTATTTTAGAAATGCGTTATTTATACCGTTATATTTGTTATGGGGGAGCACAGGATACGTGTATCAATTTTTTTTATGGGAGACCTATTGACCCATCCCGGTCAATTTTTCTCTTATTGTAAAACAATCCTTTCTTCAGCCATTATCTTTCTTGCCTTTTTTTCTTTTATCACCGCTGCTGATGCTGCAACATTTAATGATGCAGCTAACGGAGTCTGGAACATTGGTACCACGTGGGGGGGCGCTTGTGCGGCCTCCTGTAGCGAAGGCGTCGATTATCCCGGGTCCGGCGATGATGTTACTATTGATTCCGGCACTGTAACTTTAACGGCTGATGCCGCCTGCAACAATATTACTGTTGTCGGCGGAGGAACCCTTACGGCCCAAAGTTATATCATTACTGTCAGCGGCAACTGGGATTCATCTGCCGGGACGTTTAATTATAATACAAGCACGCTTAAGATGACGGGGACAGGCAAGACTCTTAAGCCTGCAGGCGGTTGGGCAACCCGGTTATATAACCTTACCATAGATACCGGAGCAAGCGTTACGCATACCGGCGGTGTTTTTGATATCGCAAATGATATAACTCTTGCGAATAATGCTACTCTGACTCTGAATACTCACACATTTCATTCTCAATCCAGCGGCGCCGGAAATCTAACCATTAGTTCAGGAGCCACGTTAGCTATTAATACCAAGTTCTATCATTTTATCAGTGACGGCAGCAGCCATATTTCAACGACCGGGACGATAAGTGGTGGTGGATGGTTTATCTACAATGCAATAAGCGGAAGTACGGCAGCTCCTGTTACAGCACGCACCTATAATTGTGATGTAGGCGTAGCTGGCGCAGCAGGCGCTGTGGCGGCTTTAGGCGGCGGAGCAAGCCTTAATTTGGGCAGTAAGAATCTATCCCTCTGGGATAAGGGGCAGATTGGCAGTTCCTTTGGAATTTTAGATAATCCTTCAAACATTCCCGTTGTTTCTACAGGCATTTTAGAAATAGCAGATCAATGGGATGCGGCTGCCTTTACTGGCAAGCTAATCGCTCGTTCTGCGAACTATCAGTTCGGCTCTGTGATTGTCCGAAACAGCGGCCAGTTGGATGGCGCTTCAGGAAGCGGCGCATCTACCTGGACAGTGTCCGGCAATGTAACTATGAATAGCGGCTCAACCTTCAGCGCGGGTGGCTCCACCTGGAACATAGGCGGTAACTGGACAAAAAACGGAGGCGCATTTACGGCAGGCAGTTCAACAATCAATCTAATCGGCACAAATCAGTCCATCAGCGGCTCTTCCACCTTTTACAATCTGACCAAGACCATTACAACCGCGCGGACGCTGACGTTTGCTGCGGGTTCCGCAACAACAATAACAGGGACAGCGACATTACAGGGCGCATCGGGACAACTGCTGAGTCTTGCTTCGTCAAGTCCCGGCACGAGATGGAATTTAAATTTATCCTCAACAGCAAGCAAATTAATCAGCTATGTCAGTGTTCAAGACTCTGACGCCTCGGGTTCTGACGCTTCCAAAAAGCCCGTCAATCCTGCAAGCTCCGTAAACAGCGGCAATAATGTTGACTGGTTTTCATATCAGGTGGATTCTCTTATCAAGCTTCCCTCCGAAGGCGGCGGCTCGTATCTGACCGACAACGTATATGAAACAACGGCGTCTGCCCAATCCAAATCATCGGGAGTATTGAGCGGCTCGACTGCGTCATACAATGTCCAGTTTCAAAACGACAGCGTAACAACAGATAGCATTATCGTTACCGGCACTGGCAATGGATCAGGCTTCACCGTGCAGTATCTTGACGATGCCTCAACAGACCGCACGGCTGCTGTAACAGGAGCAGGTTATACAATCAGCAGCATAGCATCCGGCGCAAACAAGGTATGGACTGTAAATGCAACGCCATCCGGAAAGCCGTCGCCGGTTGCGGGAGGCACATCATACAACGTCTTTGTCACGGCAACCTCATCAAATGACGGCGCAAAGATAGATCAGGTAAAGACAGTAACTTCTTCAACGTCAGCCAATCTCACGTTGTTGAAAAACGCAGACAAGGCAAATGCAAATCCGGGAGAGGAGATAACCTATTCGGTTGCCGCTGCAAATGGTTCGGGACTGACAAACGCATCAAGCATTGTAATGACCGATCCGGTTCCGACTTACACCGGCTTCAAGGTTGGAAGCGCAACGTTCAACTCAGGCACATCAACACTGACTGCTGCAATAAGTTACTCAAACGACAACGGCTCTACATGGACATACACTCCAGCAAGCAGCGGATGTTCAGCGCCTTCGGGATATGACTATTGTGTAACAAATATTAAATGGACGATGACGGGGAATATGCCGTCAGATACAAATGTCAGCACAGGTTTTATTGTGAGGGTGAAATGAATTGCAGGGACAGGGCATGTCCTGTCCAAATGAAAGGAGGTGAAGGTGATGCATTTCAAGCGTATATCCATGATCATTGCGGTTTTTCTTCTCGCATGTTCATCATCTGTTTCAGCAGCTGACAATAAGCCGGATATGGCCCTCAGTCTCACGGCGGAAAAGGAAGTTCTCGTAAAAGATGATACCGGCAGGACAAAGACCGTCTATCAGGAAGTTAAAGACACAAATCCCGGCGACATACTGAGATACACGATCCTTTACGCCAACAAAGGTAAGACAGAAGCGAAAGATGCTGTGATAAATGATCCGGTTCCGGAAGGCACATCGTATATCAGCAGCAGCGCAGAAGGCAAGGATTCGGAGATTATATTCAGCATTGACGGAAAGATTTTTCAATCCCCTCCTCTGCTCAAGTACAAAGTTAAACAGCCTGACGGAACAGAAGCGGAGTATATAGCGACTCCCGATATGTATAAGCAGATCAGGTGGAAGCTTTTAAAGCCTGTCATGCCGGGAGATTCGGGAACCTTGAGTTTCAAGGTGAGGGTTAAATAAAAACATGAAAAAGAGACCAATCAAAATGTCACGAAAAAGAAGTATAGGTTTTGCAGGGATGATGCTTCTGACGGCATTCATCCTGATAATGTTTGCAGCTGCCGTTTATGCCACAGGCACGCCGGCAGGAACAAATATTACGAATCAGGCGTCGGCAGCGTATCAGGACGCAAGCAGCAACAGTTATTCGGCAAATTCCAACACAGTAACAACAACGGTAACTTCCGTTTATACGGTGTCTGTGAATGCCCCCGCCAACCAGTCGGGAAATTCCAATACAATCGTCTACTATGCGTACACCGTTACAAACACGGGTAACTCTTCAAACACCTTTGCCCTCAGCGCCGCATCAGGCGGAGGCGGCAATACGTGGACAGCGACATTGTATGCCGATGACGGCTTCGGAGGCGGAACCGCAAATGACGGCGTTCACCAGTCCGGCGAAACTAATGTAACAAGCTCCACCGGCTCAATAGCACAGGACGCAACATACAAATTCTTCGTCGCAGTCACGATACCCGCAAACACGGCGAACGGACAGACTGACGACTCCGTGCTTACAGTTACCGGAAGCGGCGATCCCGGAGCGGGCGATGACACCAGCGATACAGTCACGACAACCGCACAGGCGCCTGTATTGAGCATCACCAAAAATGTGAGGAACGTTACGGCTTCGGAAAGTTTCAATACCACTGCAACAGCCGATCCCGGAAACACTCTTGAATACCGCATACAGGTCACAAACGGCGGGTCCGTAACGGCGACGAGCGTAGTGCTGACCGACAGCGACCATACAAACACAACGTATAAAGCCGGCAATCTCAGGATAGGCAGCAGCACAACCTGTGCTTCAAATGCGCTTAAGACCGATACCAGCTCAGGTGATTCCGCCTGCGGAACTGACGCCTGCGGGGCTGGAAATTTTGACGGCAGCGGGAATTTAACCGCCTATCTCGGCAACTCAGCTGACGAATCTACCGGGGGCAGCCTAGCAGTAAGCTCAACCGTATATGTCTGTTTTCAGGTGACCGTTGATTAATATCTCAAACTGAGGAAGTTTATTATCTAATGAGATAAAAAATCAAATGATAGGGGGATTGCCTTGAACAGGCGACAAAAAAATACAGGAAAGAAGCAAGTGTTCCTTTTAATGCTTATGGCATTGATAATGGGAATCCTTTTGTTTTTTCCCGTGATAGCAAAGGCATCCACCCCTGCAGGAACACAGATACAAAATGTTGCGCCTGTTGACTTTGTATTCAATATAGAGAACAGGACGTCATCATCCAACCAGACAACCGTCACGGTCAACAGCGTTATGAATATCACAATCAATCCCCCGCATACGGAATACCTTCAAGCGGGTAAGTCTATTAACCTTTCACACACCATAACAAACAACAGCAATAGCGCCGACACAATTGACCTTGAAGCAGCGAGCACGCTCGGATTAACTATTGAACTGTTCGCCTCTGACGGCGTTACGCCGCTGACAGACACGGATTCGGATGGGAAGGTTGACACCGGCATTCTCGCGATAGGCGGGAGCATTGATATTGTGGAGAAACTTTCAGCGCCGGAGAATCTGTCAGACGGGCAAATCGATGAGACGACCCTTACCGCCGCTTCAAGTGTTGACCCTGCGGTAAAGAGCAGCGTTACCGACAAACTCACAATATTGGCTGCAAAGTTCTGGGACCCTCTCGAAAAGACAGTGGACCCGCCGGGACAACTGACGCAGGGCAGTATTATCACTTACACAAATACCTTCGGCAATGCCGGAAGTATTCCCGCAACCAATGTGGCAATCACCGATCCGCTCGATCCGAATCTCATTTACATCGATGGAAGCGCATCTGGGCCCGGAGGAATTTCAGGGAATGTCATTACGTATAATCCGGTTGCGAGAACGATTACATGGGCCATCCCTTCTGTTCCCGCAGGCTATGCCGGCGCGATAAGCTTCAAGGCGAGGATCAATCCGGATATGCCTTCCGATACGAATATTGGAAACACAATTACTATTACCAGCGATCAAATACCGGCAGGTGAATCATCAAACACCGCGACTTTAACGGTAGTAGAGAGCCCACTGCGAATTACAAAGACCGCAAATCATGAGGTAGCGGAGATAGGAGACTACATCGTTTACACAGTCGGGGTAAAAAATGTCAGCGAGAAGATGACCGCTCATGATGTCACTGTTATTGATAACCTGCCGCAGGGATTCAGGTATCTGAAAAAAAGCGCTGCGCTCGATGGTAATGAATTCCATGATCCGGAGAAGGGAACGGTGTTGAGGTGGAATATAGGCTCGATAACGCCGGGAAACAGCAAGACGCTCACATACAGGACCATCATCTCGATTGACGCTCCGCTGGGCAACGGCATAAACAGCGCCGTTGTCAGCGGTAAAAGCCCCGGAGGCAATAATCTCAATGCCGGTACTGCAAACGCAAAGGTGAAAATAAAAGAGGGTGTATTAAACAGCAAGGCGATAATATTAGGCCGGGTCTTTGTGGATTTAAACAGGGACAAGATGCCTGATGAGGATGAACCCGGAATCAAGGGCGTGAGACTTTATCTTGAAGACGGCGCTTACGTAATTACAGACGGAGACGGCAAGTTCTCGATATACGGCGTTCGAGCAGGAGAGCATGCGCTGAAGATTGATAAGACGACCATTCCCGCTGGATATGAGACCGTGGCTCTCGACAGCTCTTTTGCAGGCGACGGCAATTCAAGATTCATTTCCGTGCCTTTCGGCGGTCCCGCGCGAGGTGATTTTGCTCTCGCGCCTATAGACAAAGAAGCAGCGGCGACAATTGAAAAAGAAACTCCCGCACAGAAAAAGAAGCAGTACACCTTCGGATCTGAATTAAATCCCGCTTCAATTCCACTCGAACAACAGATACAGACCATGCCTGCCGCGCCTGAGATTCTTGAGCCTGAAAACGGAAAAACTCTCACAAAGGCATGGAGCGACATCGTCATCAGAATTCCTGAAGGATCAGATTATTCGCTCATGGTAAACGGCGTTTCGATTCCCCAAAAAAATATCGGCAAGACCATTCATGAGACGGAAAGAAAGATACTCATTTACCAATATGTGGGAATAAATCTCGAGGCCGGACGGAATGAAATTACCCTCGGAACGGAAACACCCGACGGTCATAAAGAGACGAACAAGATTGAAGTCCTTGTCCCCGGTTCGCCGGAAAAGATTGTTATCAATCCGGACAAAGCCGAAATACCGGCAGATGGGAAGACAGTACTTCCATTCACGGTGAAGCTGCTTGACCGATGGAATATGCCTTCACTTGAAGAACACATCATAACAGTGATAACGGAAAAGGGCGTGATACTTGACGATGACCTTGATCCGTCAGAGCCGGGGCATCAGATCAAGGCGCAGAACGGCATTGCCAAGTTCAGGCTTAAATCAACTGAAAAGACAGGTCTCGACAAGATAAAGGTTTTGCCTGGAAGTATGCTGGAAGGCGGCGCAGACATATATTTCACGCCGGAGATGAGAGACTGGATAATTGTAGGCGTCGGCTCATACACGGCAGGGGACAGAGATATTAAAGGACACGTGGAAAATATAACAGAGACGGACGACTTTGAAGAGGGCATATACCATGAGGGGAGGCTTGCATTTTTTGCAAAGGGCAAGATATTAGGCAAGTATCTCCTGACCGCCGCATATGACAGTAAAAAAGAAAAAAACGAAGACGAGCTGTTTCAGAAGGTAGAGCCTGACAGGTATTATCCTGTTTACGGTGATTCAAGTGAAATAGGATATGAGGCTGAATCGCAGGGACAGTTGTATGTCAAAATCGAAAGCGGCAGGTCTTCAATCATGTATGGCGATTACCATACCGATTTAACAAATAATGAATTTACGAAATACACGAGGACGTTTAACGGCGTAAAGGCGGATATTGAGACTAAACACGTTACCGTGAAGGCCTTCGGCGCATCAACAAGTCAAACCATTACGCGTGATGAGATAAGAGGAAACGGCACGTCGGGTTTCTATTTCCTGAGCAAAAGCCCTGTCATTGAAAACAGCGAAACCGTGCGCCTCGAGGTGCGAGACCGCTATCATCCGGAAAGGATCATATCGACAATTGATAAGGCAAGGAATACGGATTATACCATCAACTACATCGGCGGCACGATTCTTTTCAACAAGCCTGTCTCGTCGGTGGATGATAATTTGAATCCTGTCTTCATTATCGTCACGTATGAAAGCGACGATCCCGGAGACAAACATTACATCTACGGCGGCAGGGCGGGCTTTCGCACAGAGAGCGGTTCGGAGCTTGGAGTTACAGGCATTGTTGCGGAAAATGATCTCAAAGACACGACCTTATACGGTGTTGACGCAGCAGTAAAGATAACCGATAAGACCTTGCTGAAGGCAGAGGCGGCACAGAGCGATACTTTTGAAAAAAAGAAAGACGAGGCATGGAAGGCTGAAGTGACAACGGAAATGTCCGATAAGTTAAACGTTAAGGTTTATTACAGGAATGTCGGAGAGGAATTCCACAATCCCTCCATGTCCGGCAGCGAAGCCGGCACGGGAAAATACGGGGCGGAGGCCGGTTATAAGGCAGCGGAAAAGACCATTATTTCCGCAGAGAGTTTTGTTCAGGACAATGAAATCGAGCAGGCTAAATTGCAAAAAAGCTCCATCGGCATTAAACATAGCTTGACGCGTTTCTCCGTAGAATCAGGTTATGCGCACTTGCGAGAGGAACGCAGCGAAGCAGGCGGGGAAGATATTAAGACATCTCAGATCGCGTTCGCAGGCGTGAGTGGAAGCATTACCGACAGGCTGAGCGCATCTCTGAGAAGGGACCAGGTGATTTCATCCGATGAGATTGAAGATTATCAGACAAAGACCGCATTAAAGTTCGACTATAAATTTACCACTAATACAGCGGCGCACCTGACGCAGGAATTTCAGGAAGGCGAAGAAACGAGAAGGGATACGACTACATTCGGCATTGACAGCAGGGTTACTGAAAATACGACCCTCACATCCAAATATCTTATTGAAAACACCGTCTCGGGATACCGCGCGCAGGCAAGCATCGGAATGAATAATAAGTGGGAGATAATGAAAGGGCTTACACTGAATACAACGGCGGAGCGCATTCAGGAAGTAAAAGGCGAAGGCGGCGACAATACGGCGCTTGCGTTGTCGGCGGAATATTTGCCTCGTAAGGATTTCAAGACCACGGGACGATATGAGCTGAGATTCGCAGACGACGAGACCACAAATCTTTATACATTAGGAATCGCCTCGAGGATCAACAGAAGCGTATCGCTGCTTTCCAAAATGAGTCTCTGGAACAAAAAGAGAGACGCAGGAACGGATGTCATATTTGACGGGCTTGGCGGAATTGCATACAGACCGCCAGGCAAGAATTCCATTTACTTATTGAGCACTCTCAGGTACAAGCACGACAGCATGGGGACTTCCGTCACAAGAGATAAGACAAAAAAGATTGTCTCCTCAACGGAGCTTTCATATAAAGTGAATCCGCAGTGGACATTGCTTGGGAAATATGCCGGCAAGTACAGTTGGGAAGACGTCGGCGACAAGAAATTTAAATCATACACAGACCTCATCCTCGCAGGCCTGTTATACGACATTACTGATAAATGGTATACAGGGGTCTCGGTAAAACTCATGAGCCAGTATCAGACAAAGATGCGCTCAACAGGCGCGATTATAAAAACGGGCTACAGGCCGGCGAAGAATTTCAATGTCGAAGCCGGATATAATTCATCCGAAATGGATGACCGCGATCTTTCCGGCGCAAGCTACAGGGCGCGCGGTCCGTTCTTCAACATGAATTTTAAATTTGATGAAGATACATTTAAACCGCTTGACCGTTTGGAGCATGTTTTTGAATGATTGCTTAACTTCAATTATCCGGGGGAATTCCTGGTAAAATTGATAAAAATGTACTTATGAAGAAGATCGGAGATTATCTACTAATTTAAAGTATTCTTCGGATGGACCTGAAAGCTCTACTCCTATGCCGTCATGGGAATCAGGGGACATTTCTATCCTCCTGAGTTTGACGGGAACATGCAATATATCTTCATTAAAAGGTATACCTACCTTTATTCGTGAATCAAAAGGAAAGCACATCTCTTTTATGCTTATAAACATACCTTTTTCAGAGATATTTATCACGGTCCCACGGACTTTATGACAGCAGTCTAATTCTACATCAACACAAACAGGTATTCTCTCAAAAGCTCTTTTTTCCATGTTATATGTTGTCCTATCACAATATTCGCTGTCTATTTTAAAATTCTAATAAATTTATAAATGAGGAAATAGCTCTAAGCGTCAGCAGAGCTTCGGGGAATTCTTTTGATAAAAATAATAAGAATCAGGTTATTGTGAATCGCCTGGTGAGAATATCAGATGCGGGCCAATGGGTATATTTTTATTTTCTTCGGGGCAGTCATATGCATTACCTCTGACGGCAGTCCCTTTAAACATGGAATCCATACTGACTATTAAAACAGTATTTGCCCCCAGAAGCGCTGCCTTGTTTCTGACTTCATTGAATGCGTATTCGATTTTCTGGTTTTCACTCAATCCAAATGAAGATGTTCCGCTGACTGTACTAATGTATTTACAATCCTTAATCATCTCGTTATTATGTTCTACATGAACAAACTTGCCCTCGCTCAAAAATAACTGAGAACAACCTTGCAGTCCGATTAAGACTGTGATGCTCAATAATATAAATACACTTCTAACAGTCATAATTATTACATTCACTGCTTCTTCTTAGCAGATTCCTTTATTAAAGCCTGGCCGATAACATTCCTCTGTATCTGGTTTGTACCCTCAAAAATCTGCAGGATTTTTGCATCACGCATCATCTTTTCAACAGGGTACTCTCTCATATAGCCGGCCCCTCCCATTACCTGCACCGCATCTACAGTAACTTTCATTGCAACATCCGTGGCAAATAACTTTGCCATTGCGGATTCTTTGGATACGTCTTTCGCCCCGGAATCTACAAATTTTGCAACTGAATATACCAGCGCCCTTGCGGCTTCAATCTGAGTGGCCATGTCTGCAAGCATATGCTGCACGGCCTGGATACTGATTATCGGCTTTCCAAACTGATGTCTCTCTGTAGCGTAAGACACCGCGGATTCAAATGCGCCCTGCGCAACGCCGACGCCCTGGGCGCCGACTCCGGTCCTCGAACTGTCAAGGGTCTTCATTGCCACGATAAAACCCATCCCCTGTTTCCCGATTAAATTTTCTTTAGGTATCCGGCAATTTTCAAATATGAGCTCTCTTGTAGATGACGACCTTATGCCCATTTTATGTTCTTTCTTGCCGAAGCTAAAACCGGGAGTGCCTTTTTCTACAACGAAGGCAGATGCCCCCCTTGCCCCTTTAGTTTTGTCCGTCATTGCAATTATGGTATAGATATTGGCATCTCCGCCGTTGGTTATCCATTGCTTCGTGCCGTTAAGAACATATTCGCTGCCTTCGAGCTTCGCTATAGTCTGCACACCCGCCGCATCACTGCCGGCATTTGCTTCCGTAAGCGCGAATGCCACAAGATTTTTACCCGAAGCAATGTCGGGGAGATATTTTTTCTTCTGTTCTTCCGAACCATACAGAAGTAAGGGATAAGTTCCAAGGGCATTTGCTGCAAACGTCGTCGATACCCCGAGACATGCCCTGCTTAATTCCTCAATAGCTAATATCAGTTCAAACCCTCCCTTGCCTAATCCTCCGTACTCCTCGGGGATATAAATCCCGAAAAAATCCGACTGTGCCAGCGCATGCATAATATCCCAGGGGAATTCTTCCTTCTCATCCAGCTCAGCCCTGACAGGCATGACCTTTTCGTCAGCTATCTGCCGGGCTAAATCTCTTATCATTAACTGTTCTTCATTCAAGAAATAATCCATCAAATCCTCCCAGAAAATGTTATTAGTTATTAACGTACAACGATTAACGTATAACGAATAACAAAATTACTTTCAGCAACATATTTATCATATCAAGTTATTGCTTGTAAGTGACTAAATATTTACTTACCATTTAATTAGCGCCGATGCCCATGTCAGTCCGCTGCCGAATGCCTCAAGAAGAATGTAATCGCCTTTTTTGATTCTTCCTTCTCTTACTACTTCATCAAGGGTGATAGGTATTGATGCGCTTGACGTGTTCCCATATTTATCAAGATTAACCGCAACCTTGTACATGGGTATATTCAGTCTATTGGCAATCGCGGTTATTATTCTCAAATTCGCTTGATGGGGAATCAGCATTGCAAGTTCAGAGGGGTCCACTTTATTTGCCTTCAGCGTATCAACAGCAAGCCTTTCAAGTGTCCTTACAGCAACCTTGAATGTCTCATTACCTTTCATCTTTATAAAATGCATCCCGTCCTTTATTGTCTTTGATGAAGGAGGATGCTGCGACCCTCCTCCCGGCAAACAAATAAAATCCCACAGGCTGCCGTCGGTATGAAGATGTGTGGACAATATGCCCCTTTTCCCGGTTGCGGGCTCAAGCACTACAGCGCCTGCGCCGTCGCCGAACAGAACACATGTCGCCCTGTCTTTCCAGTCAAGGAATCTTGAATTGACTTCCGCTCCTACAAGAAGCAGTTTACGGGACGCCCCGGTTTTAATAAACTTGTCCGCAACTGAAAGGCCATACAAAAAACCGCTGCATGCCGCGTTAATGTCGAACGCCGCGGCATTTTTCGCGCCCAGTTTGTGCTGAAGGATCGCTGCGGTGGAAGGCATGGGCATATCACCGCTCATGGTCGCGACAATTATCAAGTCTAATTCTCTGGGTTTTAAACCTGCTGCCTGCAGCGCCCTCTTTGAAGCCTCTAAACACAGGTCCGAATTAGTTTGGCCGGTCTTAACAATTCTTCGTTCCTTAATGCCTGTTCTTTCCGTAATCCATTCGTCAGACGTGTCTACCTTCTTCCCGATCTCAAAATTATTAAGTACCTTATCGGGGACATAAGAGCCTGTGCCGGTTATCCTACTCTTCAGCGGCAACTGATTCCCTCCGGGACAGACCTTCTTTAAGTTCCTTTGATATAATGTCCGGGATTCTCTTACTATGGAAAACGTCTGCAACCCTGATGGCATTCTTTATTGCATTTGAAGAAGAACGGCCGTGACATATTATGCACGGTTTACTGATTCCTAAAAGCGGCGCTCCGCCATATTCGGAATAATCCATCTTTTTTCTGAAGCTCTTGAATGCATCTTTAAAAAACAATGAGCCGACTTTACCTGATGCTTTTGCTTTTTCCACAATCTCCCTTTTAAACATCTTTGCTATTGTCTCTGCTAATCCCTCACTGACTTTAAGGGCAATATTACCTACAAAACCATCACAAACAACAACATCGGCCTCACTCGAAAAAATATCCTGTCCCTCTATATTTCCTATGAAATTAACATGAGAGCTTTTTATAAGTTTAAACGCCTCCCTGGTCAGATCATTGCCCTTTGCATCCTCTTCCCCGATTCCCAGCAGCCCGATCCTCGGTTTTTCAATGTCAAAAATGAATTTCGCATAGGCTTCTCCCATAATGGCAAATTGATACAGGTGAAGCGGCTTACAATCCACGTTTGCCCCTGCATCCAGCAATATAAAGTGGTCTTTCAGGCTGGGCATTATGGCAGCTATTGCAGGTCTCTCGACCCCGGGCAGTTTGCCGAGGACGTAAAGGGCTGTAGCCATTACGACGCCGGAATTGCCTGCGCTGACCATTGCGTCGGCGCCGTCGGCCTTCACTAGATCGATGGCTACCCTTATTGAAGAATCCTTCTTTCGTCTCAGCGCCGCAAGCGGAGATTCATCCATTCCCACTACTTGAGAAGCATGATGTATGCTTATCGGCATGCCGGAACAGGCTTTTTTATCGAGTTCGGCCTTTATTTCCGATTCATTACCGACAAGTATGACTGAAAGGTCCTTGTATTCATTAAGGGCTTCAATCGCGCCTTCCACAGTTGAAACAGGGGCGTAATCCCCCCCCATTGCATCAAGTGCTATTCTCATGCAGTTTCTTTTTCAACAACCTCTAATATCTTTTTACCGTTATAACTTCCACAACTCATGCATATCCTGTGCGGAAGTTTCGGTTCCTGGCAATCCGGACACAGAGATACGCTTGGTGCAGTAAGCTTCCAGTTTGCACGTCTTTTGTCCCGCCTGGACCTTGTGTGTTTTGATGTTGGATTTGGCATCTTTTCCTCCTGGTATATTTGATTAAATAGATTTTTTAAGACTATAACACGGATTATTTCTTCTTTGCATCATTAATATATTCAAACTTCGATCAGACACCCTGTTATCAGGATGTCCCGCAGTCTTTCATCAATTCTTTCAATTTATTGAGCGGGGCCAATCTCGGGTCTATCCCCTCTTCTTTACATCCGCATGCTCCATCATTTAAATCCTTCCCGCATTTTGGACATATCCCCTGACAGTCTGTGTTACAGAGAGGTTTCATGGGAATAGACAGGATTACCTGCTCCTTTATTATTTCCGGGATATCCAGCTCATCATTACTATAAAAGCTGAGATCCAATTCCTGTTCTGTTAATTCCTGATCGTCCTCCCCTTTAATTTCCTCAGCAGGTTCATACTCGTCCCTAAAGGCCGTATCCGCAGGATATGAAAAGTCTCTTAAACAACGGCTGCAATTCAACGATACGGAAATCTTCAGAGTGCCTTCAACCAATATCTTTTTGCCGAATCTGAAAACCTTCAAAAAAACATGTGCCATATCAGGCTTAGCGCTGTCATTTATTGCAATGGGCAGAACTAATTCCTGCTGAAGCCCGTCATCGGGAATATCAAAAATATTTAGCCGCATATCAAAGCTTTTCTGAATCAGAATAGACTTTAAATTATAAGGAGTGCATAAGCTGATTGTCAAACCAATCAGCCATCATGTAGACTTGAATTCCAAACTTAAATCAGCAGCATGAGCAGAATGGGTCAGCGCCCCTACGGAGATTATATCTACTCCTGTACCGGCAATCTCTCGTACATTTTCCAGATTTATGTTGCCCGAGGCCTCTATTATGACATCAGGGTTATGGGCCCGGATAACGTTCACCGCTTTTTTCATGTTCTCCGATGACATATTATCAAGCATGATAGAATCTGCGCCGGCTTTCAATGCCTCATTTACCTCAGAGATATTTCCAACTTCGACCTCCACCTTCAATAAATGATGTACTCCGGATCTTGCAAGTCTTACAGCCTTGTATATCCCTCCCACTGCGGCTATATGGTTGTCTTTAATCAAAACACCGTCATAAAGCCCGTAACGATGGTTATGTCCTCCTCCAGTTCTCACAGCATACTTATCAAAAAATCTGAGGCCCGGGGCGGTCTTTCTGGTATCAGCGATCTTAACCTTAAATCCCTTGACAGCCTTGACATAATCGTATGTAAGAGTTGCAATGCCGGACATTCTCTGAAGGATGTTAAGGGCAGTCCTTTCAGCGATCAGGAGACTCCCTGTCCTCCCCTTGATTCTTGCGATAACACTGCCCGCCTTGACCTGGCTTCCCTCTCTTTTGAGAGTTGTGAATTTAAGACTGTTATCAATTAATTGAAACACTCTTTCTGTAAAGGGCAGTCCCGCAAGGATCAAATCCCCTTTAGCTATCAATATCGCCTCTGAGACATCCTCTGCACGGATTAAAGATGATGTTGTTACATCACCGTTGCCGATGTCTTCGTGCAGGGCATTAAGAAGGATAGGGTCTATGATGTTAAAATTTATATTCATATAGTTCGATACAAGCACTCCAACTTATACACATCTTGTTTTTCTGATGTACTCCCGCAAGGCATCATTCATGAGGGTTTGATATGCAGATTTTTTCTCTGTGGCAAGTTTTTTAAAAAATAATAATACATCGTTATCAAGCCTGATCGTAGTTGAAACTTTTTTAGGTCTGTAAAACCTCCCCCTGACTCCTTTGGAGAAATCATATTCACTTTTTAGTTCAAAATCCTCTTTTTTGGATTCCGAATGTTTCATATGTTTTATTTGTCAACAAGAAAACTCATGCGAACTCGAAAACTTCCTCATCTGCCAGATATGCTGCGTACTTTAATGCTTCGTCTATATCCTCTGATTCAAGATAAGGATATGCCTTGAGAATTGACTCCTTTGTTTCTCCTGATGCCAGAAGCCCAAGAAGGCGGGATACTGGAAATCTCATGCCTCTTATACAGGGCTTGCCTGAAAATATTTCAGGATTGACAGTGATCCTCTGAAACTTCAAATTATCTCCTCTTGTTGAAGCAACATTGCATTTTGAAATTATAACATACCAGTATATATTAAATAGCAAAAGGGCCTGGAATTACCCAAGCCCTTTGTATGTTTTACAAGCAATACGGATCTTATGCGCGTTTTCTTTTATTCCAGTAGGCCCGTCCACCAAGCATCACACTTCCGGCAAGAAACAGAATCGAGCTTACCGGTTCAGGGACCACGGCAGTGTTGCCGGCAATTGCATATTGATTACCCTGATAATCGTCAAATTCGGCGGTGTATGCAAGGCTTCCGACCTGTTGACCGACGGTAAATCTGAATCCGGACTGACTATTGCCCGGAGCTATATCGAAACTCGTATCGGTGGTAAATGCGTCCACATAAGAAGTATTATTTGTTCCTTCCCACATCGTTGCAGTCCAGCCTGAAGGAAGAGGGTCTCCGGTGACATCCAGCAATAGCCCGAAGTCCATGTTCACTTTATACAAATACTCTCCGGCGTTGGAGTTGTTCTGGAATATGTAGTCATACTGCCAGAGGCTGCCTCCCAAATTTGTCTCCTGATAGAGAATGCTTGCGTATGGTGTTGCAAACGCCATTGCTGAAATCATTAACATGCTTGCCGCAAACACTGCTGTGATGAAAAGTTTCTTAAACTTCATTTTCAAATCCTCCTTTTTCTCTGCTATATTTTTTACTCTTAACTCTCTTTACTCTATAAACTCCCAAACTACTGCCCTGCTACGTTGTAATTTCCGCTGCTTATCGGCGCAAGGGCTGCATTAGAATAAATCGTATTGTCGGGCTTGCGAATCTCTATACCCATTGAATCAGGGCTGCCCTCTTTCACCGTTGCTGTAAATGTATAGTTCAGTGCGCCGTTTACCGTGCCGATACCTGTAATGGTTGCCGTTCCATTTGTCACGGATATGTTTGTAATGGATGTGCTGGAAAGGGACATCCTCTTGAATGAGTATTTGAGCCAGCCTGTTGCCAAACTGGAAGCATTTACATTCAATGTCAAACTCGCCTTGAAAAGCGGCGCGGGATAATTATATCCTGCTCCCGAAGCGGCAAGTACCGGCGTTGCAGCATTGCAGTCATCATCTATGCCGTTGTTAAGTATCTCGGCAGCTCCGGGGTTGACGGCGAAGGCGTTGTCATTGCAGTCGGTATTGTCTGTCACATAGCCTGCCGGAGCACAAACATCCGGGACCGTCACATTCGGATCGCCGTAACCGTCACTGTCAGCATCTCTGTAATAGGTACTCTGCTGATAAGGGTTTGGATCATAGCTAAGATAAATCCCCGGATTATTAGATTGTATAATCGGCAGTTGAGTGCAGTAAGCATCTTGATTTAGTGGGTTGTTGGATAAATAAAGCTCTGCCAGATTAGTCAATCCCGACAATGCAGAGATATTGCTGATCTGGTTACCGCTTAACCCCAGAAATGTCAGATTAGTCAATCCTGACAATACAGAGATGTCGCTAATTTGGTTGTAGTATAACCCCAGTTGTGTCAGATTAGTCAATCCCGACAATGCAGAGATGTCGCTGATCTGGTTGAAGGATAAATCAAGGGACTGCAGATTAACTAATCCAGACAATGCAGAGATCAATGCAGAGATGTTGATGATTTGGTTGCTGCTTAAATTCAGATATGCCAGATTAGTCAATCCTGACAATGCAGAGAAGTCGCTGATTTGGTTGTAGGATAAATCAAGGGACTGCAGATTAACTAATCCCGACAATGCGGAGATGTCGCTGATCTGGTTGAAGGATGAAAAAAGCCCCTGCAGATTAACTAATCCTGACAATGCAGAGATATCGCTGATCTGGTTGTTGCCTAAATTCAGAGATGTCAGATTAGTCAATCCCGACAATGCAGAGATATCGCTGATCTGGTTATCGAACAACTCAAGGAACTGCAGATTAACTAATCCCGACAATGCGGAGATGTCGCTGATCTGGTTGCCCCATAAGTTAAGCTGCTGCAGATTAGTCAATCCCGACAATGCAGAGATATCGCTGATCTGGTTGCTGCTTAACTCCAGCCCTGTCAGATTTACAGCACACTCAAGCCCGGTAAGGTCAACTATTCCGCTGTAAGGCGCCTCAAGGGATGTCAGGTTGAGCATATCAGCCGGAGTTGGATTGGTTACACCGAGCGCCGCCTCTACAGCTGCTTTTAAGTTTGCATCAGGGATATTACATGTGGGATTTTCATCAACCTGTCCATTACAGTTATCGTCAATGCCGTTTCCCGAAATCTCGGCAGCTCCGGGGTTGACAGCAGGGTTATTGTCATCAC
Source organism: uncultured Nitrospiraceae bacterium (assembly GCA_964393845.1). Lineage (GTDB taxonomy): Bacteria > Nitrospirota > Thermodesulfovibrionia > UBA6902 > UBA6902 > UBA6902. Next base: position 851 of record CAYMUX010000058.1, on the reverse strand, counting down.
AGTCAACCGCTCCACAAGCGCCGCCTTCAATGGCATAGCTGTCACCGTCATTGTCCGTGCATGTGGCATTTTCATCAACCTGTCCATTACAGTTATCGTCAATACCATTGTTTGAAATTTCGGCAGCTCCGGGGTTGACAGCAGGATCATTGTCATCGCAGTCGCCGTTGCAAGTTGTGTAAGTATCACCGTCAGCATCAAAACCTTCATCAATATTTCCGTCACAGTTGTTGTCTATGCCGTCGCATACTTCCACAGCATTAGGATTAATGGCCGGATTACTGTCATTGCAGTCGCCGTTGCAAGTTGTGTACGTATCACCGTCAGCGTCAAAACCTTCATCAACATTTCCGTTACAGTTGTTGTCCAGGCCGTCGCAGATTTCCACAGCGCCGGGATGAATGGCCGCATCCCCGTCAGCGCAATCGCCGTTGCAGGTCGTATAACCATCACTGTCATTGTCAAAGCCCTCATCAGTCTGCCCGTCGCAGTCATTGTCTCTGCCATCACAGATTTCAATAGCGCCGGGATGAATTGCCGGGTTATTGTCATCGCAGTCACCGGAGTTTATTGTATAACCGTCGCCATCCCTGTCAGTGCAGTTATTGACCACCACGACTGGATAATTTCTTTGCGTTGTCGTGCAGTCTCCAAGCTGGCCAGAAGCATTCCGTCCCCATGCCCAAAGCGTGTTGTCTGATTTAATGGCTATGGTATGAGACCCTCCAGCAGAAACAGAGACCCAGTTATTGTTTGTCCCTATCTGAACAGGGAAATTTCTTTGGGTTGTCGTTCCGTCTCCAAGCTGGCCGGATCCGTTACTTCCCCATGCCCATAAGGTGGCGTCTGAT
>CAYMUX010000057.1:0-22624 GCA_964393845.1 uncultured Nitrospiraceae bacterium | reverse complement strand
ATAAAGGAAATATCATATTTTAACTTAAGTTATTTATTGCCGTTACTATATCATAACCTAATAAGATTACCTCTTACGACAAATGTTATCAAGCTTTAAGCATGATATTTTTACCACAAAAGATTGACACAGTCAATACCCTAAAATCAATCTATATTTCTTATTTTAAGTAAATACACTAATTTCACTCAATATATCTCCAAATATCTCAGATATTCTAAGATATTTAAATATTTTTCTTTTTGACGCCATAAATCATTTCAGAAAGTTGAATACAATCACTATCACTTACGTATCGATAACTGCTGTACTTATCACGTTTTTTTCAGCTAAAATACCTCTTAAAAAATGATAATTATGTACAAATTTCGAATTCTTGACACACACTTATTCTTGTTGCTATAGTAATAGCACTTTACACTTGAGAGTGCTATTTAAGATGAATAAACTTGACACAAGACGGAAAGAAATACTCTGGGCAATAATACAAAGTCATATTGACCTTAATATTCCTATAGGATCAATGTTAATTACTCAGCGATTTCCTGTCGGTTTATCCCCGGCTACCATACGAAATACAATGGTTAAGTTAGAAGAGATGGGATATATCACTCAGCCTCATACGTCAGCAGGAAGGGTACCTACAGAAAAAGGTTACAGGTTCTATGTTGATACACTCATGGGAGAACAGACATTGTCTATTAATTCAGATATAACAAAAGAGTTATCCAACAGGCTCAGCATTATCAGGAAAGACAATGCTTCCCTGATTAAAGAAGCTGCAAGAACCCTTTCATCATTCTCCCGTTATCTTGCAATAGCGACGCCTCCAAAAATAGAAGATATATTGTTGAAACGTATCAAATTTATTAAATATGAAAATAATAAGGTTCTCGTTGTGATTATTTCAGACAAAGGGGTAGTCAAAAACAAGATTATTGAACTGGATAAAATATATACCCAGAAACAACTTGACATGGTATCTAATCAAATGAACAGCAAATTCAGCGGATTAACAATAAAAAAAGTAAGAGAAAAAATAGCCTATCAACTGTACAAGGAAAAAACAGTTTGTGATCAGTTGATAGCTAACTTACTCTATTTCTGTAAAGACATTATACCACCGGAAAATGATGAATTCTCTTTAAACGGGCTTTCCGGCACATCCAACCTCCCTGACTTTGCAACTATGAACCAGATTAAAGCAATTTTAAGAGCTATTGAAGACAAACGTTTTATGCTAAAATTACTTCAACACGTAAGTGAATCTCAAGGGACTCAAGTATTTGTCGGGATGGAGAATATCTTCCCCGCGATGAGAGAACTAAGCATGGTCATATCTACTTACAGTAATAATAAATTCGTAAGCGGAGCCGTAGGAATAATCGGACCGACAAGGATGAATTACAAAGAAATGATTTCGATTGTCGATCATACTGCAAAAGCGCTAACTCAGATATTATCTGAAACATAATATGCGTAAAAAGTTCTAAAGGGATATTATATATATGACAGAAGAAAGTAAGAATGATCTTTCTAAAGATACGCAGCAGAAGGACATCAAACAAGAAACTTCAGATGTAACCGGCATTAAAATTGATAATACTGAAGAACTAAAGAGGTCTCTCAATGAATCAAACGATAAATATGTCAGGCTTTACGCTGATTTTGAAAATTATAAAAAAATAGCAGCCAGGAATAAAGAAGAGTTGCTAAAATATGCAAACGAAGATTTAATTACTGATATCCTTACCGTGATTGACCATCTGGAATTGGCGCTTCAACACTCCCCTGGAAATGAAACTTCAAACTCTCTTGCCGAAGGGGTTCGGCTTACTTTAAAGGAATTAAAGAATGTACTAGAAAAATATGGATTAGTAACTATAGATGCATTAGGGAAAAATTTTGATCCTTCTGTACATCATGCGATGTCCCGGATAGAATCGGAAGATGCAGGAGAAAACACTGTCGTTAAAGAGTTTCGCAAAGGTTATGTGTTACGGGAGAGAGTTTTAAGGGCTGCCCTTGTAGGGGTTGCTATAAAACCGTCTCAATCCGGTAACTCAGAGTCCGAGAACACTGAAAACCAGGCAGTTACATCTGACGAATAACAGATTTATATATAGTAGAATTTAAACAGGAGGAACAGACTTATGGGAAGAGTAATTGGCATTGATCTCGGGACCACCAACTCATGTGTATCCGTAATGGAGGGTGGTGAACCGACTGTTATAGCAAATCAGGAGGGGACAAGGACTACTCCATCAGTAGTCGCCTTTACTGACAAAGGGGAAAGATTAGTCGGGCAGATTGCCAAGAGACAGGCAATAACAAACCCTGAAAATACGGTTTTCTCTATCAAGAGATTGATGGGGAGAAAATATAATTCCGCTGAAGCTAACGAGGCGAAGAAAAAGCTTCCTTATAAAATTGTCAGCGCTTCCAATGGAGACGCACATATAGAGGCTCATGGAAAGGCTTATTCTCCACCCGAAATTTCCGCCATGATCCTCCAGAAACTTAAACAGGCTGCAGAGGACTATCTCGGAGAGCCGGTAACCGACGCAGTTATAACTGTTCCGGCATATTTCGATGACAACCAGCGCCAGGCGACAAAAGACGCCGGCAAGATTGCCGGATTGAATGTTCTGAGAATAATTAATGAGCCAACCGCAGCTTCTCTTTCTTACGGCATGGATAAAAAGAAAGAAGAGAAAATAGCGGTATATGACCTCGGAGGCGGAACTTTTGATATTTCTATCCTGGAAATTGGGGAAGGTGTCGTTGAAGTTAAATCTACCAATGGTGATACTTACCTCGGCGGCGACGACTTCGACATTATAATAATGGATTGGCTGGTTGATGAATTTAAAAAAGACAACGGAATCAATCTTCGTAATGATAAAATGGCCCTGCAACGATTAAAGGAAAGCGCGGAAAAGGCAAAGATAGAATTGTCGTCCGCTATGGAGACGGAGATTAATCTGCCGTTCATTACCGCTGATGCTACCGGGCCTAAACATCTGGTCGTGAAGCTTTCTCGCGCCAAATTCGAGCAGCTTACCGAAGACCTTATGAACAGGACCATCGGACCCTGCAAAACAGCATTGGCAGATGCGGGATTAAGCGCGTCCGATATTCATGAAGTAATACTCGTAGGAGGACAAACCAGGACACCCAGGATCCAGCAGATTGTAAGAGAATTTTTCGGGAAAGAACCTTCAAAGGAAGTTAACCCGGACGAAGTGGTTGCTGACGGTGCCGCAATTCAGGCAGGTGTACTGAAAGGTGAAGTCAAAGACGTACTCCTCCTCGATGTTACTCCACTTTCACTCGGTATCGAGACCCTGGGAGGAATCTTTACCAAGCTCATTGAAAAAAATACAACAATACCAGTTAAGAAAAGCCAGATATTTTCCACGGCTGCGGATAACCAGTCCGCTGTTTCTATCAAAATATGTCAGGGCGAAAGAGAGATGGCCGCTGACAATAAAATGCTGGGCAACTTCGAGTTAGTTGGAATTCCACCTGCACCAAGGGGTGTTCCTCAAATAGAGGTAACATTTGATATCGATGCAAACGGCATTCTGCATGTATCTGCTAAAGACAAGGGTACCGGAAAAGAACAGTCAATAAGAATAACCGCATCCAGTGGCCTTTCAGAACAAGAGATCAAAAAGATGACTACAGACGCGGAGTCTCACGCTGCAGAGGACAAGAAACGACGCCAGCTTGCAGAAGCAAAAAATGAAGCAGACACACTAATATATTCTGTTGAAAAATCTCTAAAAGACTATGGGGATAAAATAACAGACGATGAGAAGCAAAAAATCAACTCAGCTTTAGAAAAATGCAAAAACCTGAAAGACACAACCAATGATCCGGATGAACTTAAAAAGGCTATTGAACAATTAACTACAGCTTCGCATAAAATTGCCGAGGAAATGTATAAAACCGGAGCGGCCGGTGCCGAAGCCGGCGCACAGCAGGCAAAAGCCGGAGCAGGCGGAACAGAAGAAGCCCAAAAAGATAAAGAAGATGTTGTCGAAGCTGAATTCGAAGATGCAGATCAGAACAAAAAGGAGTAAATACAAATATCAGGGACCAGGGTTCAAGATTCAGAAAAATATTTTACAAATGCCCTCCAATACCTGAAATTTGACAACTGAAAAATGGCAAAGGATTATTATCAAATATTAGAAGTAGACAGAAACACACCCGATGCTGAAATAAAAAAGGCCTACAGGAGGCTTGCACTAAAGTATCATCCCGACAGGAACCCCAACGATAAGGCAGCTGAAGATAAATTCAAGGAACTCAATGAAGCCTACACATGTCTTAGTGATCCCCAGAAGAAATCCAACTATGATCAGTTCGGGAGTGCTGAAGGCGCCGGTTCCGGGTTTGGTGGTTTCAGCGGCGGTTTCGGTGACTTCAATTCAAACTTTGGCGATATATTTGAAGATGTATTCGGAAATATATTTGGAGATTTTTCGGGAAGAAGGAGAACCCGGCCTGCAAAAGGCCCTGATCTTCGTTACGATCTTGAGATAAATCTCAAGGACGCAGTTTTCGGCACTGAGAAAAAAATCAACATACCGAGGTGGGAAAACTGCTCTGCCTGTGATGGAACAGGTGCAAAGCCGGGGAAAGGACCTACTGTCTGTCAAACCTGTAAAGGGACAGGGCAGACCAAACTCCAGCAGGGCTTTTTTACAATTGCAAGAACGTGCGGGACATGCAGAGGCGAGGGCAAGATTATTACCGATCCATGTACCAAATGCAAAGGTCAAGGCAAGACAAGAAGGGAACGTACTGTATCTCTAAAGATTCCGGTCGGCGTAGACACCGGCATAAGATTGAAGGTTACAGGTGAAGGCGAGGCAGGAAGTCACGGAGGGCCGCACGGCGACCTGTATGTCGCTATTCATGTCGAGCCACATCCTTTCTTTAAACGGAAAGACAACGACCTGCTGTGTGAAGTGCCGATCTCTTTTGTACAGGCAACGCTCGGCAGTGAAATTCAAGTCCCGACAATTGACGGCGAATCAACAATTAAAATTCCTGCAGGAACACCTTCCGGAAAAGTTTTTCATTTAAGGGGAAAGGGTGTCCCAAAATTAGGCGGTTATGGAAAAGGTGATCAGTATGTTTCCGTATTTATAGATGTGCCTAAGAAACTCTCACCGAGACAGAACGAATTGCTGCGGGAGTTTGCAGAAATCAGCGGTGATGATGTCTCTAAAGGGTTTATGGATAAAATAAAAGACATGTTTCATACTCATTATAAAGAAGCGAAATAGCTGTAGCAGTCAGCAATCAATTTTTAGCAGAGGCAATAGGTTGATTGTCCTTATAAAAGAAAAGATGATCGGGTTGACTGTCAAGAATCACTGCCTTTGAGAGATGTATTTAAATCTTTTTCTATAGCCCTGCAGGTTTTCTGCAAACCTTTCAAAAGTTTCTTAATGCTTTTCCAGTCGAGTTCAAAACCATAACGCTTTCTGAACAGGTGTCTGAACCTTAGGTACTCCTCAAGCATTCTTGCCGTATCTTTCGTTACAATGGCTGATCTGACGCCCTCCACATCTAATGTCATCTGGTTCAGAAGCTCTATATGCCAGCTCATTCCTGCCGGGATTTTTTCATCTATATCGCTCGCAATAGCATGGAATATATTTTCTACCCCGCTATAAAAATCATGCAGGATAGAACCGCCGGCACGCACATTGATATTGGATTCTTCCCTTTGTGTAATATCCGCTGCTTCTTCAACAAGACCCCACAGATTTTTCAATTCACTTGCAATCTGCGCTTTCAGTATTTTAAATCCATTCATAAATCAACCCCTTCTCTTTTTGCTCTCTCTAAAATTTCTTTATCAGCAGTTTCTATTGGAATGATATCTACTTCAAACGGTTTTGCAATTACTGATGCATCAAATCCGGCACGCAGAAAATCATCTTTCTCTATTCCCTCAACCAACAAATCTATATCACTCCTCTTATGCAGATATTCTTTGCTGACAAGTGAACCAAACAATATCACCCTTTTGGCGCCGTATTTATTTTTAAGAAGTTCGGCCACTTTCCTGGCGCCGGCACGTGCCTCGGTTCGCAGCCGATCAATACCTTCCTTCTCTCTTTTTATTATGGTCCGTGTGTATATCATTTCGGATGTCTCTTTTAGTTGATATGTAACTTTATCATATCTTGTTTAATATTCCTATGAAAAATTCATCTTACCTGTATCTTCTGATGCTCTCTATCACTACACCGATTATTCTGTATTCCCTTTTTTTATCAAGTGCAATGTCATCATATTAGGATTCAGAGGATGCAGGATTCGTGTACCGCCATATTTTTTTAGTTGTTTAAAAAGTTACTTCTTCTTTTATTATATCAGCCGAAAAGTGCTGCAATTGCCATAGTAAAAATAGCTCGTCCAGACTCTGACTGTTTCATTTACTTTCCTGATTGTTATCCCTTCGGGTAAGGCATGGTTCCTTGCACACGTCAGCGAGAAGCTCTATACCTCGTGATACACTTGCTACAGCTTTGGCACTAATTTCAAACGCTACCCATTAAAGGCATGGGAGGCACCCATTAATAACCGCTCTCAAAGGTGACAGCGAACCACCAGATAAAGTAAACTTTCTTATGACACGCATATTCCTTCCTCCTGAAATACTTGCTTCAGAGCAAATCGTTATCACAGGCGATCATGCGCGGCATCTTTCCCTGGTTCTAAGAGTGAAGCCTGATGAACCACTCACGATATTTGACGGCAATGGATTTAAATACTCATGCAAAGTAGTGCACGTTCATAAAAAAGAAGTAATAGCAAAAAAGATAAAGAAGGAGCCCTACTCTGTCGAATCCGATGTTTCAATAACTCTTGCTCAGGGAATTGCAAAGGGAGAGAAAATGGATTTTATTATTCAGAAGTCAACGGAGCTTGGCGTCAATAAAATAATTCCATTGATTACCAAACGGTCACAGGTACGGCATACGGAAAAGATCGAGCGATGGCGGAAGATAGCGCTCTCAGCTTCACAACAGTCAGGAAGAGATAAGGTGCCTCAAATTGATAAGCCCATTAGTTTTAAGGAGTTTCTATACCCTGCTTTGGAAAAGGTATACGAGGGGGGATTTTCCACTAAAGGAATAATCTTCTCTGAAAGCAAAGAAGAAAGAAATCTCAAACAGGTTTTAACCGGGTTCCAGGACATTAAACAGATCACTCTTTTGGTCGGCCCCGAAGGCGGATTTTCTAAAGAAGAAGTAACTGTGGCTGTTGAAAAAGGATTTATCGAAGTCTCCTTAGGCCCGAGAATCCTACGGACTGAAACAGCACCAATAACAGCTATAAGTATTATTCAATATGAACTGGGGGATATGGGATAACTTGATTAATTAATTCTTATGAATATTTTTCCCCAAACATTAAATGTATCGCCTCAACTTTGACAGTTTGAAAGCAAAAGACTTTACGGACAGCGAACAGTTGTAAATCATTAGTCTTACAGCAAGAAGGCGGTAAGCAGGAAAAGCGAAAGTCATCGAGCAGTTGACGGCTGAAATAATGGGAGGGCGGACATCAAGAAAGTTCTGGACAAGAACGTAGGGCATGCAATAAACTATTTTGACGAAAGAACGGGGATAATCAAACAGGGTTCAGTTCATATCTTCACAGACGACAAGCCCCCAAAGAAAAATAAAGACGAAGAAATAAGACAGATATTCTTCAAGAGTATCGGACAACATAGAGCAAGAACGGATAACAACCAGATGCATGTGAACGAGTGCCACAGGACGCTTTTTAGGCTGAGGATATTTTCAGTTCTCAAACCGTCTTTTTCCTTTCTCATGTCTTACGGTGGCACTCGTCAGTCATCAGGGCGTTCGGTGTAAGCAATTGACACATTATGCATAACATGCTAAATTAATGCATAAGGAGGTCAGTCATGAGAACAACACTTGATTTACCAGAAAATTTACTTGAAGAAGCAATGAAGACCACTCACATTCAAACAAAAACCAAAGTTATTATTACAGCCCTGGAAGAGCTAATAAGAAAATCAAAAATCACTAAATTGAAAAAATTTAAAGGAAAAGTAGATTTAGACATTGACTTGGACATTGTTAGGGGCCGTCAATGTCGGTACTAGTTGATACTTCTGTCTGGATAGAATATTTCAGAAATGGGAATAGTTTTGAAAAGCTTGATTTTATAATAGATGAAAACTTAGTGGTTACCAACGACTTAATCCTTGCAGAATTAATACCATTTCTGAAAATTAGAAAACAAAAAAATATTATAGAGTTGCTGAACAATATTAATAAACTTCCACTACATATTAAATGGGAAGAGATTATTGAGTATCAGGTGCAATGTTTAAAAAAAGGCGCAAACGGAGTTAGTATTCCCGACTTAATAATAGCCCAAAATGCTAAACAAAATGATTGTGAAATCTATACAGCGGACAAACATTTTAAATTATTAAAGAACATTATAAGCATAAAGATAACGACATGAGAAAATAAATATTTTCATGACTTGGCATTCAGCACAATCAAAATAATGAACGTGGATTTTCTAAAGAAGAAGTAACCGAAGCAGTTGAAAAAAGATTTATCGAAGTCTCCTTAGGCCCGAGAATCCTCCGTACTGAAACAGCACCAATAACGGCTATAAGTATTATTCAATATGAACTGGGAGACATTGGATAGAACTTGAATTATCCTTGCCCTTTAGATTTCAGCTTCCTGTTTTCTTCTACCCATAGATCATAGGCATAATCTAAAATCCGGCTTTTATCCTCTTTATTTATTTCGCTAAACTCAAGTCCAACCCAGCATTTGTCCTTAACCTGAGCCTTCCAGGCAACATTACCTGAGACAGGAATGAATGTATCCTGATCAGGCAGTTTAACTTTCAGTTCCATGAGTGAACTTAATGCATGGCCAACAGTATCTGACTCAAAGCATAATCCGCTGCGGGAAAAGTTTTTTGTTACTCCGGTAAAATGCGCTCTTGATTTTTTTGAATCATTAAATGCTATATCAAGAGAAATGTCAAACCGATTAAACTTCCTTCTCTCACTTAACATAATGTATTCTCCTTAACATTGAGATATGGTTTCTGACCTTTATTTCCAGGCGTTATAATATACCTATGGTTTTAAATTTATTTTCCCTGAATTTATATAAATTCATCAGTTTCCCGGAAAAATTTGATTAAAAAGAACCCTGCTTAATATTATAAGCTTTTCAATCATAAAATTGAAGGAAATTCTTGGGGCCATTCATCAATACCACATTGCGAGGGATTAATAAAGATTGCAAGGGCAAACGAATATTCCCCGTATTGTATTTACATGTTTTGTGTAACACACTCTTTGTTAAGAGTGGATGGGACCGCCTCAGTTTCATCTATCATCCAGAGATGCTGCATTTCCTGCAGGGCCGCTATTTCACTGCCATGCAACAAAGTATTGTCCCTGTTCCTTGCAAGACTCCATATTACAACGGAGCAGCCGGCGGCAACAAAGCACAGGATGCCGGCAAAGACGAAGGCTATTACATAAGCATGTGTTGCGTCATAAAGCACTCCCCCCACGACAGGGCCCAATATCCCGGCAACTCCGTAAGCTGTAAATATCCAGCCGTAGTTTATCCCAAAATTTTTTGTGCCGAAGTAGTCGGCAGTTGCTGATGGAAAGAGGGAAAAGATACCTCCGAAATTAAGCCCTACCCATGCAGATGCGATAAAAACAGCTATGGGCGAGTTAATATTGACAAGAAGCATAAAGGCCATCCCCTGGAAGAGAAACATGATCATCATGGCGCGCGGCCTGTCGATAAGGTCGCTGACTTTACCCCAGAAGATTCTGCCAATGGCATTAAAAATGGCAAGTATACCGACTGGTTCCATAAAGCGTCCGAATCCGCCCATCCAGGCGGGGGCAAAGGTCTTTCCATTCATAATAGCGCTCGTTAAAGGTTTCCACTGCCCGATTGCCATGAGTCCTGATGTGGCCCCGAAAATAAAAGTAATCCACATCATACACGCAAGCGGCGTGTTCAGCATCTCATGCCATTCAGTGTCGGTATGCGCCGTGTTTTGAGCCCGGCTAGCCTTCCATGCCGGAGGCCGCCATCCCGGTTCAGGGTTTCTGAGAAGTGTGGCGCCAAGAAGTACAGCAACAGCGCTGGTTATACCGTGCAGGATAAAAAACATCTTCCACCCGATTCCGAACCCGCTTCCCTGAGTAATGCCTAAAGCGACGAGGAGAATCTGCGAAAGGCCCATCGATTCGCTCCCAGGCCCAGGTGGTAAGAGAAGCGTTGAAGCAGGGCCTGCAAAAAAAAGAGCCCCTGCGCCGAAGCCTGCCACGGACAGACCCGTTACCAAACCTTTCTTATCCGGAAACCACTTCATTGCAGCAGCGATCGGGCAAACATATGCAAATCCAATCCCCGCGCCTCCAATTACACCGTAAGTTAAGTACAAAGACCACGGCCGACTTTCTGCAACCAATACCGAGCCAAGCAGGAACGACAAACCCAGCAGGATGCCTCCGATAGAAGCCACTTTTCTCGGCCCGATTCTATCCTGCAACCTGCCTGCGGGAATCATGACAGCGGCAAAAGTCAGCAAGGCGATGGAAAAGGCCCACTGCGTCGTCGTGCGGTCCCAACCGAATTCCATCTCCAATGGTTCAATAAATACGCTGAATGCATAAACAGTACCGAGAATGATCTGGACAATCAGGGCACCGGCCAGGACTGTCCAGCGCTTGCTATTGTAATTTTCTGTCATGTATTTTCCTCCAAATATGTGGATTAGTAATACGGGAGTTTATATCAAGTCAGTAGTAACGCAATATCAATGCCATGCAGCAACCGGTTGAAATTTAAGAATTATTAAATTGGGAAAATGGCCGGCAAGTGACAGAAAAGTGACAAAAACACAATTTATGGCAACACCCTAACGAATTACCTTATCAACGTCTCCAGTTCATTCAGACTAAAAGAACTTTCCCGGCACTGCTTCATCCATCTTGCACAACGATTAGCATCAAGCGGAATGCCGACTGGATTAATATCTAATTTATTGCATAACCTCATTCCCATAGCAAGCTCCGGAACGCAGGCAATTCCCAATGCGCCGATATCCGGATGTTCTGATTTGAGTTTCCTGAACAGCTTATCGAGATCCATGGATACGGAAATATACGGATGAATATTGTACTTCTTTAATAAATGACTCCCGATATTTATAAAACAATCTTTTGTACATCCCTTGCAAACGGATTCAATCTCGCCTGAAACAGCGCGGCATTCCGGCCTGAAATCACGCAGGCAATGAGGCATGAGCGCAAACTTGTATTCGCTCTGTTTAAAAGCATCCCGGTAAATCCTGTTGACAAGCTCGATTTCAAGCATATACAAATGGTACTGTTCTTCCCTGGTCCGCAATGTATCGTCAAACCTCTTTGAGAGAGGCAGTGTCCTCAGGTGCTGTTTCACTCCTGGGGTATATACCGCAAGAGACTCCTTTAATGTTTTTTTAACAAAGGGGATGAGTGACTTATCGGCGCTACTGCCTGACAGTTTACTCGTAAAAGACCTGCTGCTGCCCGCTTTCCGGACCTGTGACAGGAGACTTTTTCCATCGGGACACCTCTGTAAAAATAAATCCGCTAACTTCCTGATAGTAAGATAGTATGGCCCCGCTCCGGTATTGTCACTGTAAAGTGAATAAGTCTTCCCTTTAATAATCTCCTCTTTTTCTGCCATTACTAATTATGACATAGTTTATGTCCTTGACAAGTTTTCCTGACCTGCTATCATGAACCTATAGGCATAAATAATCTTGCCTCATTTAATGTGATCTATTGGAATGAAAGGAGGTGATACAGGATTATGAAACCTTTGAGCAAAAAGGCCCTTTTGAAGGAGGCCGCTTTCTGGGGTAGACTTAAAGAGACGGCAAAAGAGAATCCTGGGAATGTATGCCTCAAATGAAAGGGTTGAAAGAGCGAATAGTTGCTGGTCAAGCAACAAAGACACAGATATGGCAGCGCCTGTAAGTGCACACAACTTGCAAAGGTTTCTGCCATATCTTTTTTTTGAACCCGGCTCTGATTATTTAAACATCATAATTTACAAAAGCAACTACTATGTCAATTAATAATGCATTTGATTTTTTTATACAATGGCATCTCACAGAGAAATGTAATCTTCACTGCACACACTGCTACCAGACAGGAAAGAAAATGGATGAGATGACACTGCCGGAGATAAAAGATACGATAAATGAAATATCGGACACCCTCAGCATATGGATGAACACCTATGGAATAAATTTTACTCCAAGTGTGAATATAACCGGTGGAGAGCCCTTTCTGCGAAAAGATATTTTCGAAGTCCTCCATGAGTTTCACATCAGGAGGTTTGAAATATACTTACTGACGAACGGCACTCTTATAGATACAAACAGGGCAAAAAGATTGTCTGCCCTTAATGTCAAGGGGGTACAGGTCAGCATTGAAGGCCCGGAAAAAATACATGAATCAATCAGGGGCAGGAACAGTTTTGGAAATTCTCTGCACGGAGTTAGAAACCTCCTTGACGCCGGCCTGGAAGTAACCTTGAATGTTACATTGTCTTCTTTAAACGCCGGTTATTTTATGGACCTGTTCCGGTTGTCTTCAGACCTTGGTGTGCAGAAACTCGGTTTTTCCAGGCTCGTCCCATCCGGAAGAGGCAAGGCACTGGTTAAGGAAATGTTGAGAACAGAAGCTGTGAAAAACCTCTATGAGAAAATTTTTTCCATTGATATGAACGGGCTAAAAATTGTTACAGGAGATCCTGTCGCATCACAGTCAAGGAGGAAACATGAGGACATTGACGATGGAGATATCGCTCTGGGCGGATGTGCAGCAGGGATATCCGGGCTTACTATCCTGCCGGACGGCACGCTTTTGCCCTGCCGGAGACTGCCCCTTCCAATCGGCAATATAAAAAGGGACTCTCTGCGGGAGGTGTGGGCATCGTCAGAGGTCTTGAATGCCCTGCGCGACCGCAGCAGATATAAAGGGAAATGCGGGTCCTGTCAAAAATGGGCACATTGCAGGGGCTGCAGGGCCATTGCATATGCATATTCAAATGCACAGGGCCGGGGTGATTTACTCGCCCAGGACCCTCAATGTTTTATAAATTAAAAATGGGAGGAACTTTTTTATGTCTGAAAGGGCGAGAAAACCTCGCCCCTACACCACTGCCTTAATATCCACAATCTTTTCAACCGGGATAACAATCCACCCGCTTTCCGACTGAAGATGCACATCGACTTCTCCAACCTCAATTAAAATCCCCCTGTAAACAGTGTCAAATGTGGTGACTTCAACTTCTTTGCCTGTTAATTCCTGCATCACGATTTCCTGCTTAAACTATTTACAAACTCTCCGCCTAAAAGAAATATGCACGATAAATAGTACATCCACAGGAGGAATAGAATAAAAGTAGTTAATGATCCATAGACTGTACCGATATATGCTACATTTCTTACAGCCCATGTAAATAAATGCTTTGCCAGCTCCGACAATACTGTTACGAGTAAAGCGCCGGCAAAAGCATCTTTTGTATGTACCTTTGCATGCGGCACAATCTTATAAACAGTAGTAAATGTTAACAGGGCCAGAACAGACGGCCCCACATACCTTAATAATATGCCTGCTGTATAACTTACCTCCACCCCGAAAAAATTCATAGGGTGTCCCCGGAATAAACCGGCAACGGAACTGACTGTAAACGAAATTAACCAGAAAAATATCACGAGTGTCACTATAAGAATTGTCCAGAAAAGTGAAAGAAGAAAATGTCTCTTCTTCGGAACTTTAAATATAACATCCATTGCGCGCTCCACTGAATAAAAAAGCTGAAGTGCCAGAAAACCATAAACAATTAATGTTATATAACTTATACTCTTATAGGTAATGAGATTCCTGATTTCATTGGTAATCCCTGAGGTGACGGCAGGGAAAAAAATAGTCAGCTTGGAAAGCAGGAAATGATACAGATCCTGGTTGCCTCCCAGCATGTAACCGAAGAGGGCAACAAGCAAGAGACTTAAAGGGACCATTGACACGATGAGAAAGTAGGCAATTGACGCCGCGAGATACAAACACTCATCCCTGAAAAAAGACGTTAAACTGTTGCCGAAAGTTTTAATTAAATACATATTCTAATTATTATTAATCGGTTTATATTTCTTTCTCTTCAATATCGTCTATTTCCTTTTTTTATCTATCTCTCTCTGCTTCCTCTGCCTGACGTAAATTTCTATGGGGACCCCTTCAAATTTAAAGTGATCCCGTAACTGTTTTTCCAGGAATCTTTTATATTGCTCTTTAATTCCGTCCTTCTGGTTTGTAAATATTGTAAACCCCGGAGGTGTAGTCTTGACCTGGGTAATATAATATATTTTCACGCGCCTGCTGCGATACATGGGAGGTTCCGGCATTAAAAGTACTTTCCTCATGAAGGTATTCAGATTATGAGTAGTGATCCTCTTTGAACTTTCAGCAATGATTTTGTCAATTAAAGAGAAAACCTTCGTCAATCGTTGTTTGCTTAATGCCGAAATGGTCAGAATCGGGACATGCCTCATAAACCAGAGTTTTTCATATATCCGTTCTTTAACATCATCCATAGATAAAGAATCTTTATTCACAAGGTCCCATTTATTATATATTATGACAGCCCCCTTTTTAGCGGAAATTACGGCCCCCGCTATTTTCTGGTCCAGTTCCACAACCCCTTCGGATGCATCAAGGACTATCAAGGCAATGTTGCAATCCTCGACATTCCTCAATGTCCTCATAAATGAATATCTCTCAACCGTTTGTGCCATCTTGCCTTTCCTGCGGATACCGGCCGTATCAACAATAATATATTTCTTTTTATAATACGAACATACTGAATCCACGGCATCTCTTGTTGTGCCGGGGGTTGAGCTGACAATCATTCTTTCCTTGCCGAGCAGGGAATTTACAAGAGTTGACTTCCCGACATTAGGCCTTCCAACAATTGCTATTTTGGGATATTCCGATTTTTCTTCCTCCCCGGTTGTTAATAACGGAGACATGCCCTCCATCAATTCCTCAAAGCCATATCCGCTAAGTGCGGAGACAGGGAATATATCAACACCAAGAGAATAGAAATCATTAAGGAGATTCTTCTCTTTATTGGGCCCATCGATTTTATTTACTGCATAAAAAACTCTCTTGCCGTATTTCCTCAGTTCAGCAATCAATTCAGTATCCAATGGCAGAAGGCCGCTTTCACCATCCAATAATAAGAGAATAATGTCAGCTTCTTCAACCGCAATAAGCAGCTGTTTTTTTACTTCCCCGGCAAACTCCCCATCAGCCTCATGCTGAAATCCCCCCGTATCCACAACTAAAAAAGACTTGCCTTCCCAGGTCGCCTCACCGTAAAGCCTGTCTCTTGTGACACCGGGAAAATCTTCGATAACGGCGCGTCTTTTCTTTATTATCCTGTTAAATAAAGTAGACTTGCCGACATTTGGCCTGCCCACAATTGCAACAATCGCTTTTCCCATTATATTCCTGTCAAATTTTATATTAAGGTGGAGCGGAATGACAAAACATATTATTCTTACGCACTTAATTATAACACAATGCTGCTTTCAAGAAAGCAGGTATGAGTGATATGATTTAAAAAATATTACTCAAAGCCTCATTTGTGACCCCATTTTTTAATTTGACCGCCATAATAAACGCGTGTTATCATTTATTAATGAGAAAAACCATTTTAATCAGCGCAATTATTTTGGTCATCATTATTTCTATGGGATTAGCATCTCATGCCGACATTTACAAATATACAGATGAAAAAGGTGTAATACATTTCACAAACATTCCCTCGGGCAAAGGCTATACGAGAATCATAACTGAAAATAAGCCTCACTTAAAAAGAGAGTACGATGATTACGATCATATAATAAGTAATAAGTCATTAAAATATAATATTGAACCCGCCGTTATTAAAGCAGTAATAACTGCAGAATCCAACTGGGACCCCAAAGCCATCTCACACAAAGGCGCTATAGGGTTAATGCAGCTTATGCCCACAACAGCGGAAGATATGCAAGTCAGCAACCCTTTTGATCCAGAAGAAAATATCGAAGGCGGCACAAAATATCTGAGGTATCTCCTTAACAGATTTAACGGGGACCTTGATCTTGCGCTTGCGGCATACAATGCAGGTCCTGCAAGAGTAGAAGAATCCGGAGGCATCCCGGCAATAAGCGAGACAACCAGATATGTGAAAAATGTAAATAAAATTTATAAGGGCGCCAACATTAATAATCAGACACAAATATACAAGGTAACTTATGACGACGGAACAATCCTTTATACAAACACCTCGTCTTACAGTCAACGCAAGCTTTCAAAATTCTGACAAATCATCTAAAATATTATCCCTATGACAGACACTGAAATCCTGCGTGAAAAGATACTGTATCTTAAAAAAAAGAAAAACGCCATTATTCTCGCTCACAATTACCAGCGTGAGGAAGTGCAGGACATTGCCGACCATACAGGTGATTCCCTGGAGCTTTCACGCATAGCAGCATCCAATGACTGTGATGTAATTGTGTTTTGCGGAGTAAATTTTATGGCGGAAAGCGCCTCAATCCTTTCACCGGAAAAAACCGTTCTCCTGCCTGAAATCAAGGCCTGCTGTCCGATGGCGGATATGATAACAGTCAGCGGATCAAGAAATCTTAAAAATTATTTCCCCGGCTTCGAATATACAGGAGGATACAAATATCCCGCTGAATTCACCTTAAGAGATATTAAAAAGCTCCATCCCGGTGTGCCGGTAGTCACATATGTTAATACAACGGCAGACGTCAAAGCCGAAAGTGACATTTGCTGTACATCCGCCAATGGAGTAAAAATCGTCGAATCGCTTAAAACCGACAAAGTGATATGCGTGCCTGACAGAAACCTTTCGGCCTGGATTGCAAAAAACACAAAAACAAAGGTAATTGCATGGGACGGCTTCTGTCACGTGCACGATAGGGTCACGGCAGGCGATGTGGAAAAGGCGAGGCAGGAACATCCAAATGCGTTAGTGCTTGCGCATCCTGAGTGCAGGATGGAAGTCCTTGAAAAGGCAGACCACGTAACCAGCACTTCAGGGATGCTCAGATTTGCAAAAGAGTCTGATGCAAAAGAATTTGTAGTCGGGACTGAAACAGGATTAATGTACGGGCTCAGGAAACAAAATCCTGACAAGATATTTTATCCATTAAGAAAGGACATGGTGTGTCCGAATATGAAGAAGACTTCACTTCAAAGCGTACTCCATGCACTTGAAACAGAAACATACAAAATAAAAGTTCCTGAAGAAATAAGAATCTCCGCCAAGAGAGCCCTCGACAGGATGCTGGAAGTAAAGTAATTCGGTTTATATACTGCCCACCGCCCTGAGTATCCCATTCAGCAATGCCACCGGCGTAGGCGGGCAGCCGGGGATAATGACATCTACCGGAATAACCTTATCAATACCGCCGAGAGATGCATAACTTTCTCCGAATATGCCTCCGTTACAACCGCAATCGCCGACTGCAACGACAAGTTTTGGAGGAGGCGTTGCATTGTAGGTCCTGCGAAGGGCTATCTCCATGTTCCTTGTCACAGGCCCTGTAACCAGCAGCATGTCTGCAAATCTTGGTGAGGCGGTGAAGTGAATTCCGTATCTCTCGCAGTTATAAATCGGATTATTTATGGCGTGGATCTCAAGCTCGCATCCGTTGCACGAACCCGCGTCCACCTGCCTTATCGTAAGACTCCTCCTGAAACGCTTCCTGATTGCATCTTCCAGTTTTACCCCGACATCCTTGATCTCGGCGGCAGCTTCCGGCGGAAGCGGCTCCGTTACAATTCCTGTCCTGAGTATCTGATTGAGAATTTTCATTTTAATCCTTTATAGGTCGTATGGGTCATATAAGACTTATAAGACATATTTCACAAATCATGCCCCGAATAAGACTGATTAAAGCTTTTGTTACAAAGCGGAAAGTCAGGCACAATATTGCCGAGTACGGCCTGCTCAAGTCCCAGCCAGTTGACGCTGGATGGGTCCCTGACCATGCACCTGTTGATCTCGCTCCCAGGACCTGACTGAAGCCAGTAAACAATCTCTCCGCGCCATCCTTCGATGGCAGAAAAACCCGATGTATCGGGCGCAGGAATGCCACAGTCAGCGGATATTTTACTGGTTGGAAGCGTCTCAAGTATCTCCCGTATAATCCGTATGGACTCTCTCACCTCTTTAATCCTGACATAGACCCTCGCATTTACATCGCCGTAAATAAGCACCGGCACATTCACCCCGATGCGGTCATATGGCGGGAAAGGATTTTGAACGCGGCAGTCGAGGTTCATTCCGCTGGCCCTTGCGACGATCCCCACGGCGCAGATATCTCTCGCCTTTTCGGGGATGAGAATACCCGTGTCCCGCACCCTGTCCTCAAGGGATGAATTTTCATCGTATATGGCCACAAGCCTGTTAAATTCCTTTAATAGCTTCTTCAACTCCGACAGTATCAATTCCTTACCGTCCGAATCAATGTCAACCGATACCCCGCCGGGTATTATACGGTCCATGATGAACCTGTGGCCGAAGAGTTTATGATTTGTGCACAGCATTATCTCTTTGAGCCTCGACATCTGGTAAAGCATGAACGCAAAGGCGGCGTCATTGCAGATAGCGCCTATATCTCCAAGGTGGTTGGCTATGCGTTCCCTTTCAAGAAAAAGCGCACGCAGCCAATGCGCCCGTTCAGGCACAACGCAGCCGGTCATGGATTCCAGGGCCATGCAATAAGCAAGACTATGGGCAACGGTTGTATCTCCTGACACGCGGCCTGCAAGCATTGAACCGTCCTGCCATGAAAGCGCTTCAAATCTTTTCTCTATCCCTTTGTGAACGTATCCAAGCCTCTCCTCAAGATTGAGAATGTCCTCACCGACCGCCTGAAAGCGGAAATGCCCAGGTTCAATAATCCCTGCATGGACAGGACCGACCGGTATCTCATAAACGCCCTCCCCCTCTGCCCTGACAAATTTATATTCACCGGGAACACGCGGCATCGTCTTTGACGCGTCAAAAGATTTCCTGAGCGGCCATGCGTCTTCAGGCCAGTCTTCAAACTTTATCCAGGGTCTTGAGTCCGGATGTCCGACAGGGATAACGCCCATAAGACTTCTAATCTGCCTTTCAAAGCGGTATGCCGACAAATATTTTTTTGTAATGGTTGGAAAGATCGGCTCTTCAAAGGGCGCCTCTGCCTTTACAATCAGGTATTCCGAACCCCACCTGTAACAGGCGTAAATTCCGAAACCCCTGCCAAACGGCGTTTCATCAGCGGCCCATTCTGCAACCAGCAGGGCATGGACCTTTTTCATGGCCTTTGCGGCCTCGACAAATTTTCCCCTCAACACGATACAGGAAGTTATGGAAGACGGATATTGGCCTCCGTCATATCTTGTATCCGGTCCGAGCAGCGGGGTTATGGCATCTATTAATACACTCATTTCAATAACTCCACAGCGGTATGAAACCAGTTATTAAGAAAATCCGGCATGTAAATACCGAGAATAAAAACCAATACCATATGCAGCATTACAGGCACATGCGCAACCTTCATGAACTTCTGATAAGAAGGCACATCACCTGAAACCATCGGCTGGACCCTCCTGAAAAGCGCTGCAAAGGCCACTGCAAGTCCTAACAGAAGAAACGGTGTCAGCAGAGGCGCGTCCTTAATTGTAGCCGTCAATATCAGAAATTCGCTGGTAAATACGCCGAACGGCGGCATGCCCGCAATTGCCATTACCCCTAACATCATCCCCCATCCGACAAGCGGATTGCCTTTGAAAAGACCTTTGATTTTATCCATCTCCTGTGTCCGGTGCATCTGCGAGGCATGGCCTACTGTAAAAAATATGGATGACTTTGCCAGACTGTGTACGAGCATGTGCAAGAGCGCGCCGAATGTAGCGATAGGCCCTCCGAGTCCGAAGGCAAAGGTCGCTATCCCCATATGCTCAATGGATGAATACGAGAACATGCGTTTTATGTCCTTCTGCCTCAGGAGCGAAAAAGCGGCCACCAGTATCGAGAGCAGGCCGAAGCCCATCATTATATTGCCTGCATGGTGTGTATGTGTTGAGCCGTCAACAAGCACCTTGCACCTCACCAGTGCATAAAGCGCAACATTCAACAGTAAGCCCGAAAGCACCGCGGAGACGGGAGTGGGGCCTTCGCTGTGTGCGTCGGGAAGCCAGTTATGGAGAGGGACAAGACCTACCTTTGTTCCGTAACCGACCATAAGAAAGACAAAGGCGAGCGAAAGGACTGTAGGTTCAAGGCTTCCGCTGACCTGGTTCAGGTTGGTCCAGAGCAGTGCCTCACCGCCTTCACCAAGGACCTTCTCGGCGGCGAAATACAGGAGCACTGTTCCAAAGAGCGCCTGTGCAATGCCCACGCCGCAGAGTATGAAATATTTCCATGCCGCCTCAATTGCAGTCGGTGTCCTGTATAAAGAAACGAGCAATACTGTAGACAATGTGGCAAGCTCCATAGCGATCCATAGCACGCCGATATTATTTGTTAAAAGACAGAGAAGCATTGCAAAGATAAAAAGCTGGAACATGGCATGATAAAAGCGTATCCTTGTAGGGCCTATCCGCCTGTGTTCCCTTTCCCTCCTCATATATCTCCTGCTGAAGATTGCTCTTGTCATGGAGACAAAGGATGTAAGGACCGACAGATAGACATTGAAGGCGTCGACAAAGAAAAACTTTCCTCCTGCCAGCATCGGCCCCTGCTCATAAACCTGCAGCGCAAGACCCGCGCCGGCGACGAATGTCGCGGCAGACCCGGCGATGTTTATCTCCGGCGCAAATTTCCTGTCACCGACAAATGCCAGAGCCACCGCGGCAAAAAGCGGGACAATCAATAAAACCAGTAACATTATATTTGCTCCATTTTAATTGTCAATCCTCATCCTTCAACCTTGCCATTTGGTCCACGTCCAGGCTGTCAAAGGTAGTGTGTATATGAAAAAAGAATATCCCGAAGATGAACGCCGCAATCAAAATATCAAGCGCGACTCCCAATTCCACTACAAGCGGCATCCCGTATGTCGCGCTGGTGGCGGCAAATAAAAGTCCGTTTTCCATAGCAAGAAAGCCTATTATCTGAGTGACCGCGTGTTTTCTTGTTATCATCATCAGCAGTCCGATCATGACAGTGGCAAGCGCAACCGCGAGCGTTGAACGAGTTACAAGCGTGGAAAGCTGACTGACCGGGGACATCAAATAATAAGAGAATATGACAAGGGCTATCCCCATCAACATTGTCATCGGGATGTTTTCAACTACTTCCACCTCTTTGTGGACTTTAAGACGCCGGATGAGCACATGCAGGATATAAGGAAGCAGGATAACTTTCAAAGACAAAGTCAGAATAGATGATATATAAAGGTGATGTTTTCCGGCAACAAACCCGACAACAGCGGTATTAATTGAAAGAAAGAGTCCCTGCCATGCAAACAGGTTCACAAGCCCGTACATCCTCCTCTGCACCAGCATACCGAACGCTGTAAGCAGCACAAATGCGGCAAGAAAACTGTTTATCTGAGCAGCAATGTTTAAATCCATATTATTTAAAAATTTTTCACCACAGAGGGCACAGAGAAAAAATAAAAAATAAGAAGCTATAGTAACGGCATTAAATTAAAATACATCTTAAGCATTTAATTAGCTGTAATATAAAGGAAATATCATATTTTAACTTAAGTTATTTATTGCCGTTACTATAAGATGAAAAATTATGCAGGCTTTTCTCATCCTCTCATGTCTTTTCTCCGTAACCTCTGTGTTCTCTGTGGTTAATTCTTCTTTTCCTTTCACTCCAGAATAAAATAAGACAGCATACCGAGTGTCGCCAGCAAAAACGCGGACCCGAGGAATTCGGTCAGGCGGAATATCCTCATCTTTGCAAGCCCTGTCTCTATCATTACAAGCACAATTCCCACAAGTATAAGTTTTAATATCATAAACAGAAACGCGGCGGAGATAGCAATAAGATCGCCGGATTCCGCAATACCCCACGGAGCAAAGACGGCAACTCCGAGCATGACAAAAAGAAAGAGCTTCATCATGCCCGCCCATTCTATAAGCGCAAGATGCCTTCCTGAATATTCAAGTATCATGGCCTCATGTATCATGGTAAGCTCAAGGTGCGTGGCCGGATTATCAACAGGTATCCTGCCTGTTTCAGCGAGTGCGATCAATACAAAGGCAAACAGCGCAAATGCAATAGAAGGCCTTAAAATCGATTGCCCGCTGTAAATTACATGCACCATCTCCGACAGTGAGGTTGACTTGCTGGCCAGTGATACGGTAAAGATCGCCATGAGCATGGCAGGTTCGGCCAATGAAGCTATTGTCATCTCGCGGCTTGACCCCATGCCGCCAAAGGCCGTTCCAATATCCATTCCCGCCAATGCA
>CAYMUX010000056.1:0-23323 GCA_964393845.1 uncultured Nitrospiraceae bacterium | reverse complement strand
GAGATGGTGTGTTGATGAATTTTGATGTTGATTTGATATTGCGAAAGAGCGAAAGTGCGGGAACTGTAGAGGCGAGGTCACCTCGCCCCTACATGACATCCATAATCAAGATCGCCGTTGCTTATGACAAAGCTTTCTGCTTTTACTATCAGGATAATCTTGATCTGCTAAGAGAGGCAGGCGCTGAGATCGTGACATTCAGTCCCATTTCAGACAGCAATATCCCGGATGACGCGGACGCCCTTTATATCGGCGGCGGATATCCTGAGCTGCATGCGGAAAAATTATCTGCCAATAAGCCTATGCTTGAATCTGTAAAAAAATGGTCGGATGAGGGTAAACCGATATATGCGGAATGCGGCGGCTTTATGTATCTCACGGAGGGAATATATAATTTTGATGATGCCTTTTATCCAATGGCCGGAGTATTTCCGTTTAAGACAAGAATGAAAAAAGGCAGGTCAAAACTGGGTTACAGAGAAGCGGTTTTAAAGGAACGATCACTCCTTGGTAAAAAAGGAGACGTGGTCAGAGGGCATGAGTTTCATTATTCAGAAGTATTGGATAGTACGGAAATGTGTAGGGGCGAGGTCATCTCGCCCTTGCATTGCACCAGTATTTATTCCGTCAAAGACGGCTCAGGCAATGACCTTCATGACGAAGGGTTCAAGGTTAAAAACACCCTTGGCAGTTATATTCACATTCATTTCGGAAGTAATCCATCCACAGCAGAGAGCATTATTGATTTCATAAAGGAGTGTCATGGAAAAGATCATTATAGCAGGACACGGTAGTCCTAAAAAGGACGCAAATAACATTGAGCAGGTAGCCGCTTTATTGCACAACATGATCCATCCCGGATGCAATGATGATTGTGTGAGAGTTGCATACTTGCAGTTTGCCGCACCCGATATAATGCAGGCAATTACAGACTGCGTGAAGGACGGAGCTAAAAAAATAATTATCCATCCCTACTTTCTAAGCAGTGGCATGCATGTCACGACGGACATTCCGGGAATCATAGGAGAAGCCCGGGGGAAATATAACGGCGTTGAATTTGTATATACCGAGCCGCTCGGCATCCATAACAAGATGGCGGAGGTTGTCCTTGAAAGGATAAGTGCTTTCACCGGACTGAAGCCTGAAGAAATTGAGAAAAGGAGTTTTGAGCTGATCTCCGGGGAAATTGACCTGGGCGACATCCCTGAAGAAAGGAAGCCGATAGTCAAACGCGTAATTCATACCACCGCGGATTTTGAATTCAAAAGCAGTCTCGTGTTTCATCCTGATGCGGTGAAGGCAGGCATTGATGCGATTAAATCCGGCAAAGACATCCTTACCGATGTTGAAATGGTAAGGACAGGGATCAATAAGAAGCTTCTTGAGAAATGGGGCGGGAAAGTTGTTTGTAAAATACAGGAGTCAGGAGTCAGGAGTCAGGGGTCAGGAGAAAAAACAAGGGCCGAGGCCGGTATTGAAGAAGCATTAAAAGAAAACAGCAACATCGGCATTGTTGCAATCGGAAATGCGCCGACTGCATTGTTGAAAGTGATTGAGTTGTTCAATAACTCATCACTCATAACTCATAACTCATCACTGGTTGTCGGCGTTCCGGTTGGTTTTGTGAAGGCACTGGAATCAAAGGCCCTTCTTGCCAAACAGGAATTCCCTTTCATTACAAATCTGAGCAGAAAGGGCGGTTCCACAGTTGCAGTGGCAATTGTGAATGCATTATTAAAAATGGCGGAGGGAGGTGATGATCAGAAGTAGGAAGTGAGAAGTAAAGAAATTATAATTTACGGAATGATGAAGTGGAAAGGGGTGTGAATCCCCTGCTGTCACGCAGCCGTAAAGGGAACGAAAACCCGGAAAGCCACTGTGCCGAAGCGTCGGCATGGGAAGGCGGGTGAGTAGGCTGCCCTGAGCCGGAAGACCTCTCATTCCCAAAACCTCGATGAAAAGGAGAGAGAAAGAAATGATTAAGAAAGTCTTTACAATTATTGTAGTCGTATTGTGGTACGGAGCGGCATTTGCCGCACATCCGCTTATAACAGATGACACAGGTACTCAAGGCGCCGGAAAGTCTCAAGTTGAAATCAACGGGGAATATGGACATGAGGAAGAAGACGAACTCACAGAAGAGGTTACTGAGCTGGCAACGACATTATCCTATGGAATAAACGAAAGCACAGATATCGTTCTCGGCATCCCATATCAGTATGTAAGGACAAAAGATTCGGAAGAGACGGTTGATGAAGACGGAATTTCTGATATGTCAATTGAAACAAAATGGCGTTTTTATGAAAAGGACGGGTTGAGCTTTGCATTGAAACCAGGTATCACGCTGCCCGCGGGCGATGAAGAGAAAGGCCTCGGCAACGGCAGGGCGTCTTATGGCCTTGTATTCATAACGACAAAAGAAGCAGCTCCACTTACTTTCCACTTTAATCTCGGATACACGCACAATGAATATAAACTTGAGGCAGATGATGAAGCTAATAGAAAAAATATCTGGCATGTATCGCTTGCTTCCGAGATGCAGGTTGTTGAAAATCTCACGGCAGTTGCAAATATCGGGAAGGAGAGGAATTCCGACAAAGAATCGAATACAAACCCTGCCTTTATCCTTGGCGGATTGATTTATTCTGTTTCGGAAAACTTTGACATAGACTTTGGCGTCAAGGGCGGACTTAATAAAACCGAAACTGACTATACAATCCTTGCCGGAATGACGGGGAGGTTTTAATGAAAATTCAATATCCAAAATTTAAATTTATTGTTTTAACGCTATTCACTATTCACTGTTCACTGTTCACCTCATCTGACGCGCATGCCATGCACATTTCGGAAGGCATATTGCCATTCAACTGGGCGGCCCTGTGGTTTCTTGTCGCTTTACCATTTGTTGCATATGGAATAAGGAGGCTCAAAATCCTTTCAAAGACCGATCTGTCGATCAAGCCTCTCGTAGGATTAATGGCTGCGATAGTGTTTGTAATTTCCTGCATGCCCGTACCTGTGCCTACTGCTGGCACGTGCTCTCATCCTGCAGGAACAGGAATATCAGGGATACTTGTTGGACCGACGATAAGCATACTTGTTACAGCAGTAGCGCTGCTCATTCAGGCGCTCTTTCTTGCTCACGGCGGATTAAGTACATGGGGGGCGGATATAGTATCAATGGGCGTGGTAGGATCGTTTGCAGGATATCTTACATTCAGGGGATTGAGGGCATTAAAGGCCAATCTTTGGATTGCAGGCTTCATGGCAGGTATTCTTGCAGACTGGGCAACATACACCACTACATCCATTGAACTTGCATCAGGCATAAGGGGAGATTCACCATTCATGCCTCTTTTCTGGAAAATCCTAATAGCCTTTATACCGACACAGCTTCCACTTGGAATCCTTGAAGGTGCAATGACAGCAGGCATGGTCGTACTGCTTTATAAGAAGAGGCCTGACTTGCTTGTGAAGATGAAGGTATTAAAGCCAGAGGAGGCGGCAATATGAAAATTCAAAATTCAAGATTCAAAGTTCAAAGTTGTGGAATCTTTTTTCTGGCAATTTTTGTGCTGTTCACTGTTCACTATTCACTATTCACTAACACTGCTGCTGCTTCGGAGAAGTGGGGTGGTGTTGACGAATCAGTCGTGGAGAAATATGCGAAAGAACAAGGTAGAGAAGCAAGGGAGCCATTAATTAACACAGACCAGGGAGACCTGCTTCTCTTTGTTTTCCTGCTTGCAGGCGCTGTTGGAGGGTTTATCGGAGGATACTACTGGAGAACTCTAACTGAAAACAGAACAGAGAATCCCGGAGTTTCCGGACACAGAGCACATACAGAATGAGTTAAAAAAAGTAAAATCCCCCTAAATCCCTCTTTACCAAAGGGGGACTTGGGGGGATTAAAAAGGAGTAAGGTTATGGATGTATTTTCGGAACATTTCAAAACAGAACATTTCCTTTCTAAAGTAGATGCAAGGGCAAAACTGATTGTCACCCTTGCGCTCCTGGGAATGGTTTTAAGTTATAAAGGGACAATGTTTCCATTGGTCATAGCTGCGATATCCATTATCCTTTGCCTGAAGATGCGCATACCTGTGCGAATCCTGCTCCTTAGATTGGCGCAGCCTGTTCTTATGGCATTTGCAGTACTGTTATTGAAGTTTTTCTTTTCAGGGGAGGATATCCTGTTTTCATTTAATCTATTCGGGATGGAATTGGCCGGTCATAAAGACGGGCTCATGGAAGGTCTGCTGATAACATCCAGGATATTGGGAGGGGTTTCACTTTTAGCAGCAGTTGGGTTTGCAACTCCTTTTATTGAATTTATGGCAGCGCTTTCGTGGCTGAGGGTTCCTAAGTCCTTCATCGAAATAATGATGTTTGCATACAGATATGTCTTTATGTTTCTTGAGGACGCAACTACTATTTACAGCGCCCAGAAAAACCGACTCGGTTATTCGGGAATCAGAAAAGGATTAAGTTCTTTCGGAGTTCTGACAGGGTCGCTTGTTTTGCGCGGTTTTGAACAGAGTCAGAAGACGGCTGATGCAATGATTCAGAGGGGCTACACGGGTGATATGCCTTTGCTCAAAGGAAAGCCATTAAGGACCATAGAACTTGCTGTAGCAGTTTTCATAGTAGTCTCCGGGGGTGCGGTGTGGATGATTTAGGAAGAGCACAGAACACAGAGCACAGAACGCAGATAGAGAATAATGATCTGATGTACAGCGTCAGAAATGTTTCTTACAAATATCCTGACGGCACACATGCGCTGTCCGATATAAGTCTCGAGGTGAAGAAGTGCGAATTTATAGGCCTGCTGGGAGCTAACGGGTCAGGCAAGACAACCCTGCTGAGGGCCATGGACAAGCTCCTTAAGGGAGTTGACGGCAGTATATATTTGGACGGGGCAGATATCCGAACTCTATCACCAAAAGAGATTTATAAAAAAGTAGGGCTTGTGTTTCAGAACCCCGATGACCAATTGTTTGCGCCGACCCTATTTGAGGATGTTGCCTTTGGACCGACGAATATGGGATTTGCAGCAAATGAAGTTGAAAAGCGGGTAATGAGCGCCCTGAATGAGGTTGAATTGAAGGGCCTTGAAAAGAAATCCGTTCACAACCTGAGCTTCGGCCAGAGGAAGAGGGCATGCATTGCCGGACTCCTCGCTATGGGGCATGAAATGCTTTTGCTTGATGAGCCGACCGCTGGGCTTGACCCAATGGGTGAATATAAAATGATGGGCCTGCTTCAAAGGCTCAACAGAGAAAATGGTGTAACGATTGTAATGGCGACTCACAGCGTTGACCTGGTCCCGCTCTTCCTCGATAAACTTTATATTTTAAGCAAGGGAAAGATTACAAGGGGCGGTACCCCTGAAGAGGTCTTTAACGCGCCTGAAGATATGGCCCATATCAAGCTCCGGCTGCCCCATATAGCTGAGTTGATTTACAGGCTGAAACATGAAGACAAACTGGACTTTGAACGTATACCGCTCACCATTGGTGAGGCAAGACGGGAGATACTGAAATCTCTCGAAACGTCATTGAAGAGGAGGTGAACTCTTGAAAAGAGCAACAAAGGTTGAGAAGAAAAATACGAAAGCGGCTATTTCCTATCACATGAAATGCGCAAAGACAGCAAACGGACTTACACATTTCGTGATGTACGGTGATATCCCAAAGAAGAAAATGCCTCTGTAGTCAATGAAGTGTACAGGCAGGCGGTTGCATAAATCGCCTGCCTGCCCTAAAAAATAAGACCGGCTGTAGCCTCGGCCTTCTATTAGACGGCTACATTTAATAATAAATCTTTTAAGATAAAAAGGAGATTGATAATAATGAGTAAAGGATGCAAATGCGGATGTTCACAAGGCGCTATTGAAAGGGGTCTTTCCTTTTCCAATGTTGACGACAACTGGAAACTGGCCCTCGACGCCGACAATATGTTCTGGAGTATCATGCCGAGGGAAAACGGCGACTTCATGCTCCCCCAGAATATGATCGATCTTTATAAGAAGGAAATGAAACACCTTGATGAGGAAATGCATAATTTCAGGTTTAATGAACCGTTAAACTGCGTATACATTGACCCTACCGACAGGTGCAATGCCAACTGCCCTTACTGTTACATCCCTTCAAAGATAAGGCAGCAGGGGACACAGATGACTGCTGAACAGCTCGATACAGCGCTCAGCAAAATCCTGGACCACTTTAAAGGCACGAAGAAGAAACCCGTAATCGTATTTCATGCTGCCGAGCCCCTGCTTGTAAAGGACCTTCTCTTTGGCGCAATTAAGAAGTATCACAAAAAGATGCTCTTCGGCATACAGACAAATGCCCTGCTGCTTGAAAAGGAAGACGTTGATTTCATAAAGAAGTATCGCGTAGGCATCGGAATTTCACTTGACGCGTCTACTGCCGAAGTCAATAATCTATCACGTGTATCAAGGAAGGGTGAGGGGAATTTCAAGAAGGCTGTGCAGGCGCTGGACTGGTTTGAAGGGTATGCAGGATTGAATGTGATCTGTACTGTTAATAAATACAACGTGGATAAACTTTCCGACCTTGTTGAATTTCTCCACAAGAAGAAGGTGCCGATGGTCCTGCTCAATCCTGTCCGTCTTACACAGAAACGTTCTGAACAGGTGAAACCTGATGATAAGGTATATGCGCAAAACCTGATAAAGGCCGTTGATACTGCGATGGCGCTTACAAAGAAGACCAAACGACAGATAGTGATCGGCAACTTTGCCAACGTCTTGCTTGCGATCATATCACCGACTGCAAGGCGCATGATGTGCGATATTTCTCCCTGCGGAGGCGGCAGGACATTTCTTACTGTCACTGCGGATGGCGCGATGGTACCGTGCGGGGAATTCATCGGATTCAAGGAATTCTCAGGCGGAAACATATTCAAGACTTCAATCGCCAAGGCGATGGAGTCAAAACCCTTTAAAGCTATCAGGGCTAGGATGGTAGAAAATATCGATGAATGCAATACCTGTGACTTCAGGCACATCTGCGGCTCACCGTGCCCGGCAGAGATGTATGCGCGAGGCAATATCAACAAGAAGGCCGTGTTCTGTGATTTCTATAAGGAGATAATCGTACATGCCTTTAAGATGATTGCCGAAGATAACGTCAAGTATTTGTTGCGTGATGATTCGATGGACCAGATGGTTTATGAGTATCAATACTGAAAGGCGTAGGGGCGTTGCATGCAACGCCCCTACGGGAACGCAAGGGGCGTGACAAAAAATCTCAGATCAGGATATACGACAGGAGCATGCGCGGCGGCGGCAGCCAAAGCGGCAGTATTAGAGTTATGTAGGGGCGAGGTGACCTCGCCCGTACGGAGTCCGGAAAAAATCAAGCAAGTTGAGATACCTTTTCCTGACGGCAGCAGAGTGAAATTTGAAATTCATAACTCGAAACTCATAACTCATGACTCTCAACTTACTGCGCGGGCATCCGTTATCAAGGACGCAGGCGATGATCCTGATGTTACGCATGGAGCGGAGATTGTGGCGGAAGCAAGGATGGTGCAAGCGACTGACGTAGGGGCAATTCATGAATTGCCCCTACAGATTGACATCAAGGGCGGCAAAGGCGTTGGCACAGTTACAAAACCCGGGCTCCCCATCCCAATCGGTGAGCCTGCGATTAATCCTGTGCCGAGACATATGATCAAAGAGGCGGTGATGGAAGCCGTAGGGGCGAGGTCACCTCGCCCTTACGGTAGGGGCAAGGCGCTCCTTGCCCCTACAATTGAGGTGACAATATCAGTGCCAAACGGCGAAGAATTAGCTAAGAAGACTCTGAATTACAGACTAGGCATTGTTGGCGGAATTTCAATCCTCGGCACTACAGGCATTGTCAAACCGGTTTCAACCGAGGCGTGGACAGCAACTATTGCATCATCCATGGACGTTGCAAAGGCAATGGGGCATAAAGAGATAGTTGTTTCCGCAGGACGCACCTCGGAAAAGGCGCACATGAAGAAATTTCAGTTGCCGGAAGAAGTATATGTTCTCATAGGAGATCATCTTGAATATTCCCTGAAAGAAGCAGTGGCACACAGATTTAAAAAAATCCATCTTTGTGCACAATGGGCCAAGATGGTTAAAATAGCAATGGCGACACCGCAGACACATGTAAAATTCGGGGCGATTGATATTAAGAAGGCGGTAGATTTTTTACAAAATCTGAGTTTAGAGTTAAGAGTTAAGAGTTATGAGTTTAATACGGCGCGAGAGATTTTTGACTGGATGTTATCAAACCGCAATGTAGGGGCAAGGCGCGCCTTGCCCCTACAAAAGGTATGCAATGCTGCCAAAAAATATGCAGAAGGAATAACAGGCGAAACACCTGTCGTGACTTATCTTGTATCATATGAAGGGGAGATAATAGCCGCAAGTGAGTAAAGTATACGTCATAGGAATTGGCTTCAGGCCTCTTGGGGAAAAGGCGAGTTATGTTGTGCATAAATCCGATGTCGTGCTTGCCAACAACAGGCTCATTGAGGTTTTTAAAAGATACAGTGAGTATGAATCTGTTAAGCATAAGATCATTGCCCACGGCAATGTCTATGAAATGCTTGATTATATTGCGGACAATTATCAGGCGAAGAAATTAGCGCTGCTGGCTGCCGGCGATCCCATGTTTTTCGGCATAGGCCGGCTGGTCGTGGAGAGATTAGGAAAAGACGCGGTAGAAGTATATCCGGATATTTCTAGTATCCAGGCCGCCTTTTCAAGAATAAGAGAGACCTCAAACAACGCGCTTTTAATAAGCCTGCACGGGGGGCCTGATCCAGAAAAGAGAAGGAAGCTTGAGTATGAGCTTGCGGACTTGCCGGAGCTTCTTAAAAGGCACAGCAAGATTGCGATATTGACTGATAAGGTCAACAGTCCTGAAAAAATAGCAGAAACGATTTGTAGGGGCGAGGTCACCTCGCCCTTACATTCAGGATTGAAAATGTACGTATGCGAAAAACTCGGTTATGATGATGAGAAGGTTACTGAAGGGACGCCTGAAGAAATTTCAAAGATGTCTTTCGGGCATCCGAATGTTGTGATTATCGTAGGGGCATGGCGCGCCATGCCCCTACCTGTTTTCGGTCTCAAAGAAGACGAGATCCTGCATTCAAGAGGACTGATCACAAAAGATGAAGTCCGGGCTGTGGCAATTCATAAATTACGGTTGCCTCGAACAGGTGTGATGTGGGACATCGGTGCAGGGTCAGGTTCTGTGTCAATCGAAGCGGCGATCATCTACCCTGATTTAAAAATATTTGCAATTGAAAAAGATGAAGATCAACTGCTCAATATCAGAGAGAATAAAAGCAGGTATGCGGCGGGAAATATCGAAATTGTCAGCGGCCATGCCCCTGACGCACTCATGCACCTGCCTGCGCCCGACAGGGTCTTCATCGGCGGCAGCAGCGGCAGGTTAAATGATATTGTGGATTATATTACTGAGAAGATGCCTTCAGGAATTGCAGTTATAAACGCAGCGACAATCGAGACATTGAATGAAGCGGTGCAATCTCTTGAGAGAAATGGATTTAAGGTTGATGTTTCAGAGCTCTCAGTTTCGAGATCAAAAACAATCAACGGGAAAAAACACATGAGCGCTTTGAATCCCATATTTATAATAGCCGGAGAAAAACATAGATGACAGGTAAACTGAGTGTCATCGGCATAGGCCCCGGAGACCCGGAGCTTTTGACCCTAAAAGCTGTAAGGATCATCAAGGAGTCGCCCGTGCTTTGCGTCCCGAAAGGCAGGGAGGAAGGCAGCAGCCTTGCCCTGTCTATCGTTCAGAAAGCCGTGAGTCTCGACGGCAAAGAGATAATTGAGGCGCATTTCCCGATGAGGAAAACGAGGGAAAGCCTGGGGAATGTAGGGGCACGGCGCGCCGTGCCCCTACTCGATGCAAAATGGAATGAAATAGCCGAGACAATCTTGAGCAAGCTCAGAAAAGGAACCGATGTCGCCTTTCTCACACTTGGCGACCCCACGATCTACAGCACGTTTTTTTATTTATACGGCAAACTGCTTGAATTGCATCCCGGGCTGAACATTGAAATAATACCGGGAGTTTCTTCTATAAATGCTTCAGCGGCCAGTGCGAATATTTCTCTCGGCCTGGGGAATGACAAGATCGCCGTTCTCCCGGCAAATTATCTGGACAACCTGAAGACGACTCTGGAGATGTTTGATACCGTGGTGCTCATGAAGGTCAACAAGGTTCTGGATGAAATAGTAAAACTGCTTGCGGAAATGAATCTCATCGGCAATGCAGTCTGCGTTTCAAGGGCTGGAATGGAAGATGAAAAGATTTACAGAGACATAACGAAAATAAATAAAGAAGGATTGAATTATTTTTCAATGGTGATTGTAAGAAAATGACGAAAGATGATTTAGATTTTTTCAAACGCTGGTTTTCTGATTACACGAAAAAATATTATTCAACGGACGTGGAAGACCAGAAGAACATTATGCTCAAGGTAGTGCATACAGACAATGTATGCAGGAATATAGTCGAAATTGCCAGGGGCGCATCTTTCGGCGAGAACCGGATAAGGGTGGCGGAGGCAATAGCTCTTTTCCACGATCTAGGAAGATTTGCGCAATATGCTGAATACAAAACATTCAGGGACGCTATTTCTGTTAATCATGGTCTTCTTGGCGCAAAGACGCTGATTAGAGAAAACGTCCTTCGCGACCTTTCGGACAATGAACGGAAATTAATAACTCAGACAGTAAAATTTCATGGCGCCTTTGCAATACCTTCTGTGCTGACTGGCGATGCAGTTTTATTTCTGCAGTTAATCCGCGATGCAGACAAGGTGGATATTTTTCGTGTTTTTATTGAATATTTCGAGAGTCCCCGGGAAGGGAAGGCCTCGGCAACGGCCTTTGGTGTTCCTGATACTCCTGAATATTCAAAGGTCATGCTTGCATGTATTATGAATAAACATGTTGCTTCATATTCAAATATCAGAACGGAGAACGATTTCAAGTTGATGCAATTGTCATGGGTGTATGATATGCATTTTAATGATTCTATCAGGTTGCTGCAGGAGCGTAACTGTATAAATATTTTGATAGACAAACTGCCCAAAAAGGACGATATACGGTCTGCTGCAGCGGTTTTGAAGGAATATATATCAGAGAGGCTGGCAAATGATGAACAGGACTAAGGTCTATTTTATAGGGGCCGGCGCTGGAGACCCGGAGTTGATCACTGTTAAAGGCAGGAAACTCCTCGATGCGGCTGATGTGGTTATTTACGCGGGAAGTCTTGTTAACCCTGCGCTGCTTGACGGTATCAAAGCTGAGGTCCATGATTCAGCCGGTATGACGCTGGATGAGATAATCGGCGCTGTCAAAGAATCCTATGTACGGGGCAGGCTTGTTGTCAGGCTCCATACAGGCGATCCTTCTTTTTATGGCGCAATATCAGAACAGATAGAAAGACTTCGTGAACTGGATATTCCATACGAAATTATTCCAGGGGTCTCTTCGGCCATGGCAGGAGCGGCAGCGCTGGGCCAGGAGCTGACAATCCCGGACATAAGCCAGACGGTGATTTTTACCCGGATAGAGGGAAGGACCCCAGTGCCTGAGAAGGAGAAGCTGTCCGCTCTGGCAAAGCACAGGGCCTCAATGGTGATATTTTTAAGCGCGGGCATGATAGAAAAAGTCAGAGATGAGCTGTTGAACGGATACCCCGAAGAGACGCCTGTTGTGGTTATTGAAAAGGTATCATGGCCTGACGAAAAAATAGTCAGGGGAACTCTTCAGGATATTGCAGAAAAGGTTAAAGAAGCCGGGATCAATAAGACCGCATTAATATATGTCGGTGAAGCTCTCAGGGCGTCTGAAGAAAAACTGGGGAAGGAATCGAAGCTTTATCATAAGGATTTTAAGCATGGGTACAGAAAGTAAGTCAGAAGTCAGAAGTCAGAAATCAGAAGTTAAAAAAGACAAGAAGACGACCATCTTCTACATTACAAATAATGGGTTGACTATAGCGAATAAGCTGAACAGGTTTTATTCTGACGCGCAGATTGTCAAATTTACATCCGTAGGGGCACGGCGCGCCGTGCCCCTACAATGGCGTGAATGCAAAAACCTCATCTTTATCATGGCAACAGGAATTGTCGTGAGAACAATTGCACCGCTGCTTAAAGATAAAAGGACCGATCCTGCGGTAATCGTCCTTGATGAAAAGGGGCGGTATGCCATCAGTCTCCTGAGCGGGCATCTTGGCGGGGCGAATAAACTGGCAGGAGAAATAGCGGACTTACTGGGCGCGCAGGCAGTGATCACAACTGCTTCGGATGTGCAGGGCAGGATAGCGCTGGATATCTGGGCAAATGAGAAAGGCCTTTATGTGGAGGATTATGAGAGGCTGAAACGGCTGAGCGCGAAGATCGTAAACGGTAAAAGCGTAAAGGTGTATACAGGCAATTCCATTGTCCTGCCGGAAGTGCCGGACGAATTTAACATCGTTGGATCATCGGATAACGCTGAAATAATAATTTCTGAAGAACTTTATAAAAGGAAGGTCCTTTACCTGAGACCAGGGAATCTTTTTGCAGGTATAGGCTGCAACAGGGGTACTACAAAAGATGAAATCCAGAATGAATTCACATCGCTCCTTAAAAAAAACAGGCTGTCATCTCATTCCATAGCAGGCATTGCCTCCATAGATCTGAAAAATGATGAAGAGGGGCTGCTTGAGTTTGCTGATGATAATGGTCTGCCAATCCGGTTTTTCCCTGGAGACGCGCTGAATGCAGTGGCGGATGAACTCGGCATTAAAGGATCGAAACAGGTCAGGGCCGCGACCGGTACGGTTGCAGTGTCTGAGCCCGCTGCAGTATTGGCAGCGAGACAGGTATCTGACAGAGTCGATATCATTATTCCAAAAGTAAAAAGGGGGAATGTAACATTAGCAATAGCAAAGGCAAAATTTACGTTGTAGGAATAGGACCGGGCAGTCCAGACCATATTACTCCTGCTGCAAAAAAGGCAATCGAAGACGCAGGTATTATTGTCGGCTATAAAACGTATCTTGATCTGATCCAGGACTTGATCAGGGACAAAGAAGTGATGTCTTCAGGTATGCGGCAGGAAGTGGACAGGTGCGCAAAGGCCGTGGAGCTTGCTTTGGCAGGTAAAAAAGTTGCTGTGATCTGCAGCGGTGATCCGGGGATTTATGCAATGGCAGGGCTGGTGTTTGAGATAGTACATGGTCAGCATAAGGTTGTAGGGGCACGGCGCGCCGTGCCCCTACCGTCTGTAGATATTGAGATAATCCCCGGCATTCCCGCGCTTTCCGCATGCGCTGCCAGGCTCGGGGCTCCTTTGATGCACGATTTTGCTTCGATAAGTTTAAGTGATCTCCTGACGCCTTGGGAACTTATAGAAAAAAGGCTTGAAGCTGCTGCTTCCGCCGATTTTGTAATAGTCATCTATAATCCGAAGAGCAAAGGCAGGCAGGACCATATTAAAAAGGCGAGGGACATTATTCTAAAGCATAGGAGTCCGGATACGCCTGTCGGGATTGTAAAGGCCGCGACAAGAGAGAATGAAACAGTAGCCATAACGGATTTGCAAAACATGCTCGATAACGAAATAGACATGCAGAGCACAGTTATCATCGGCAACTTAAACACGTTCACTTGGCAAGGTTGGATGGTGACGCCGAGGGGATATGACAGAAAATACAAAATCTGACGTAAGGGCAAGGCGCCGCCTCGCTCCTACACGAAATGTTGCGCTGCTCTGGGATGAGTCTTTTCTCTGGGGACTCATGGCTTACAAGGCATTAAAGAATCTCGGCCTTCCCTTTGATCTTATAAGGGCAGAGGATATAAGGGCGGGAAATTTGAATGACTATGAGATGCTTTTTGTGCCGGGCGGGTGGGCATCCAATAAAATCAAGGCACTCGGGGAAATCGGCGTAATGGCTATCAGGAATTTCGTCTCTGACGGCGGCAGTTATCTGGGGTTTTGCGGCGGTGCGGGTTTGGCGACGACAGGCAAAGACGGCATCGGTTTGTTGAATATAAAGCGAAGACCGACAAAAGAAAGGGTACCGAGCTTCAGCGGAAGGATATGTCTTAATATTAACGAGCATCCTTTGTGGAGAGAGGGCAAGGCACGCCTTGCCCCTACAATATTCCACGCATGGTGGCCCTCCCAATTTATAGTCGAAGATAAAAGCATAAAGATACTCGCAACGTATGGCGAGGCCCTGCCGGACGCCTTCAGCTCCGACATTAATGTCGGAGATGTCAAATCTGACAGCCGCTGGGAAGAGCTTGAAAAAGTTTATCAAATAAACCTGAATCCCAAAAGACTTAACAATGAACCGGCTGTCATTGAAGGCACTTATGGCAAAGGAAAAGTCATTTTATCCCTTGTGCATTTTGATACCCCTGAAGATGACAAGGGACAGCAAGTGGTAGTGAATTTGTGGGAATATCTTGCGGAACAAAAGACGGATTTCAAAAAGTCTATAGTTAAGAACATCGTTACCACCGGTGTAGGGGCACGGCGCGCCGTGCCCCTACAGATTTGTGATGATTTAATCGCTCTTGGGGAGCGAAATTTCCTCTGGTTTTGGAGAAATCCCATGCTGTTGCAATGGAGGCGCGGTGTCAGGGGGCTTGAATATAACACGCTGTTCATCATGATGAAAGAGATATCGGAGATTATTGAACGTAAGGGCGTTGTATGCAACGCCCCTACAACGGGAAACATAAAAGATTTATTGCTTCCCTTCATCGAGAAAGCCAGACGCCTTCTGATACTTGAACGCCATGCCCTGCAGAAGGGACATATAACATATGAAAAGTGTGATGATCCCGAAATACAAAAGATAAGGTCAGAACTCTTCTCCGACTCAAAGAGCCACGGTGGGATGTTCAAGGAATTAATAGATGAAATGGACAGGCTTTTATTTGTGTTATTGAAGGAATGCGAATCGGGGATTAAATTTTCGGGTTAGTTTTGTATAACTCCCGTGCCTTCTTAAAGACCTCAAAATATTCTTCGGTCCTGAAGTCTGGAAACGTGTAGGGCAATATTTGATAGTTTTTCCCCGAATAATAAAGGGTGACTTCTCCGTATATGCCGCTGCCGAGATAAATCCTGTGGGAAAAATCTTTTGTCGAAACGAGGACGATTTTCGCTGCGTCTAAATAACCGGGATCAAGATTTATTTTCCTTCCGCCATTTACATTAAGATACTGTTTTTCAAGCTCGATGGTTTTCAATTTAATGTCAGCGATTGCTCCAGGGTTAATCAGTTTTTCAAAAAAGATAAACTTCCGTGTCAGACGCTCACCCATTTCTTTTTCATAATACGTCGTATGTTCCCAGGGCCAGACAGGACTTGCCAGATCAACCGGTCCGAATGTATTACGAAGGTTGTCGGTTAATTGCTCAATCAGGAATAGATCATGCGACAGCATGCCGATGAACAGCTTGACAGGATGTGGTTCAATTATTTTTCCCATAGTTTATATATCTTGAATAGTGGCAATATCGAGATTAAAAAGCAGGACTAATTTTTTTAGCGGCAGATGCGGCCATCACAACATCCTTTTACTTTTTTTATATTCTACATGAAGGATTTCACTTTGTCATAAAAACTATTGTTATCGATCTTCTGATCTTCAGTCCTTTTATACGTTTTATGATATCTCTCCCCAACTTGAGGAGATTGGCAAATTGAGCATTACGGATTGAAATAAACAAAAAAGTTCTTGCGAATAAAATTACATGTGTTTATACTAACATTGCATTATAAACCTACTAACTAAAAAGGAGGGAATATGGCAAAGTGTGCTGCGAAAACTAAAGAAGGAAAAAGTTGTAAAAATACCGCAACTGGCAAATCAAAATTCTGTGCCTCACACAAGAAAAAATAGTATATAGAAATTTCGATTTGTAAAAGCAGGAAAAGGGCTTGGATTGTTCAAGCCCTTTTTTAATTAGCACATCCTGAAAAAATACCCTTTTAATAATATTCCAGAAGTGCACGTTTTGGCAGGGAATCTACAGTCTAAACTGCACAGTTATAAATTAAAATAAGGAGGTATTTATTTAAGACAGGAACAACTGATTTTTCTCTGATTAATAATTAAGGCTGACATGCCTTCACACAAAGCCCGCAGATATACTGCCCTACGTTATGCGCCTTGGCAAAGTATTTCAG
This sequence comes from uncultured Nitrospiraceae bacterium, assembly GCA_964393845.1. GTDB lineage: Bacteria > Nitrospirota > Thermodesulfovibrionia > UBA6902 > UBA6902 > UBA6902. The sequence continues at coordinate 7,070 of CAYMUX010000056.1, read as the reverse complement.
TTTTTCCAGACAGGCCACCTTGTTCCAATCCTTGTGAGATTCTTTTATTGCATTAACCGGACATATCTCAATGCACTTTTTACATTCACCGCAGTCCCTTTCAACAGGAGAATCCGTTTTAAGCGGCATGTCGGTAAGGATCGTTGCAAGCCTGATCTTCGAGCCGTATTCGGGGTGCACCAGCAGATTGTTTCTGCCGATCCATCCAATACCAGCGCGAAGGGCAATCATTTTATGAGAGAGATGCGCTGTCTGTGCATCCCAGTCCACAATCTGGCTTGCCGGGATGGGCATGGCATTGTAGCCTTCGTTTTGAATCATGACAGCCAGTTTTGCTGCTGTCTGGTCCAGCAGCCAGTTGATCATCCTGTAGTTGTGCAGGTAGTGGCGGGTCGGTCCTATGATACAGCCCTTCAATACAGCAGCAGATACCCTTGATCCGATTGTGATCCCGAAGGACAACCCTTCGGTCTGGTCCAATGGCAGGGCATCAAAATGAGGCCTGAGGTCCTCTATCTGTGCGACGCCGAATGCAGTTGCCCCTGATGAACGTGCGATTGCCTGTAATTCTTCATACATCAGTCTATAACCACTTCTCAATCAGGGCGATCTGCTCCTGACTGTCCCATTCTTTCGGGCCAACTAACTTTTCTCTGATAATTCCTTCTTTATCAATAATAAAGGTCTCAGGGACGCCGGTTATTCCATACTTTTTTGCAGCCTCATTTTCAGGGCTTATGAGAGTAGGGAGGTTGACGATATGTGTTCTTTTATAAGGGATCAGATTTGCGGGATCATCCCTGAAAAGCATGCCGAGCATCTGGAAGGGTTTGCCCTGCATCTTTTGGAAAAGGACTTCTTTTGTAGGCATTTCTGTTTCGCAGGTCGCGCACCAGGTGGCCCAGAAACTTATAAACACCACCTTTCCCCGAAGATCGGAGAGTTTCCACATCTTGCCGTTGGAATCAGGGTATTCAAATTCAGGGGCCGGTTTTCCGACTGAGGCGATTTCTTCATAATCCTTTGTTTCAGGAAGAAGAAATAAAAGCGCTGCCCCAATCGCGATGATTATTATCAAAATAGGTCCTTTGTATTTCATGTAAAAACCTCCAACGTGTCTTGATTGAAATTATTCTAAATATTGATTATGTAAATAATATGAAAGCGGTATATATTATAACCTTTAATTTCTTACAAATAAAATTATACGGATTTCAGAAGACATACTGCCTGGGCCGCTATACCCTCACCTTTCCCGACGAACCCCATGCCTTCATTGGTCTTGGCCTTTATATTAATTGCGCTTGACGGTATGCCGGAGCTTGAAATATTTTTTTTCATTCCCTCAATATGCGGTTGAAGTTTTGGTTTCTCCGCTATGACAATTGAGTCTATCCATGATATCTCAAAGCTTTGCTGTTTCATAAGCTCTACGACATTTGAAAGCAAAGTAATGCTTGAGGCGTCTTTCCACTTATTGTCCGTGTCAGGGAAATGCTTGCCGATATCTCCCATTCCGAGCGCCCCCAATATCGCATCTATTATTGCATGGCACAATACATCGGCATCCGAATGTCCGGCGAGTCCTTTATCAAACGGAATATCCACTCCACCGATAATAAGTTTTCTTCCTTCAACCAGCCTGTGTGAGTCGAAACCTATACCGATTCTCATGATAAATGCTGCTCCTTTTTGAGCATATATTCTACTATCTCAAGGTCTTCAGGTGTTGTAACCTTAATATTAAGAGGACTGCCTGCGATAATCCTGACCTTGCCCCCGATCCTCTCAACAAGAGCTGCATCGTCTGTTGCATAAAATCCATCTTCAAAGGCTTTGTCATAAGCTTTTTTGATTACCTTGAAAGAGAAGAACTGGGGCGTCTGTACAGCCCGGACCTTCACACGGTTTAAAGTAGAAACGACAATCCCTTCTGAATCAATCTCTTTAATAGTATCCTTCACAGGGATGCCTGGTATAACTCCGTCAACGCCTTTTATCTCATCAACAAGTTTTTCAATCATGCCATCCGGGATATACGGCCTGACACCGTCATGAATTAAAACATAATTATTACTGTAAGAATCAATTCCATCATCCTCAATAAGTCTCAATGCATTATATATGGAGTCCTGTCTTTCAGGCCCTCCCGGGGCGATCCGTTTGATCTTGTCCAGTTTATATTCTTTTAGCATTTCAAATCCCATGTCGATATCTTCCTGCCGGAGGACAGGGATTATTTCCGCTATTGAGTTTTCACTGTGGAGCCGTTTTAAGGTATAGATCAGAAGAGGGGTACCGCCTATTTTGATAAATGTTTTTCTTCTGGATGCATCAAACCTTGTACCGAGACCCGCAGACGGAACTATAGCAATCAGCGCTTTATTCATTAATGACGGGCCATCTTCAGTTCTTCTCTGTCTGCATCATCCTTGAGTTTGGCAAATATCATTCTACCCGCAGTTGTCTGCAAGACGCTTGTAACAACGACATCCATCTGCTGATTTATTTTCTTTCTTGCATTATCTACAACTACCATTGTTCCGTCATCAAGATAACCGACACCCTGACTGGATTCTTTGCCTTCTTTGGCAATAAAGATATTCATTCTCTCGCCGGGAAGCACAACGGGTTTTAATGCGTTTGCAAGCTCATTGAGATTGAGCACGGTAACTCCCTGCAGTTCTGCTACCTTGTTCAGGTTGAAGTCGTTTGTGATTATCTTGGCTCCCATCACTCTGGCCAGGGCCACTAATTTGGCGTCGACTTCTTTAATCTTTGGAAAATCTTCGTCTACAATCTTTACCGTGATATTATTTATCTTCTGGATCTTATGCAGGATATCAAGCCCTCTTCTTCCGCGAGCCCTTCTTAAGGAATCCGTTGAATCTGCAATATGCTGGAGTTCCTGCAAGATGAACTGAGGGATGATAAAAGTCCCTTCGATAAACCCTGCCTCACAGACATCCACTATTCTGCCGTCTATAATCACGCTTGTATCAATAACCTTGGCATGCCCTTCTTCCACCCTGCTCCTGAAGGCATTCACGATATTTGTGAGAGTAAAGTCCTTGCCCGCTCTCAATCCCAGAAGAAGGCCGCTGTACCCGAATACAGAGTTAAACATAACAGCAATGTAAGTCCCGTCCATACTCGTAAAAATTGATTTTAAAGGCAGATAGATTAATTTTGCGAATAGAAGCCCTACTGATAATCCAATCAACCCTCCGACCACAGTGCCAAAACCAACCATCGTTAAAACATACTCCAGGATGAGGGCAATAGTACCGACTCCGGCGCCCCAGAATATACCCTGAAAGTTTATACCCTCTCTCAATCCGATAATGTATCCGCCTGCTACAAATACAAGGAAAAATATAACTCTGTGTAACATTTTTCTGACCTCTGTTTCTTTAAGAATATGTTTTTAAGGTAATGTAAAATTTATTTCCGCCCCTGTTAATGAACATTAAAACAGTATCTCCTTCCTTGATGCCGGGGAGTATTTTATTAAAGTCATTTAAATCTTTGATCTTCTTTTTATTAATTTCCTGAATTACATCGCCTTTTTTCAGTCCGGAATCCTCAGCAGAGCTGCCGTGGTCAACCTTTACGATTACAACACCCTTTTCATTATTTGAAAGCCCCAGCTGTTTGGCAATATCGCGCGTCAGCTCCATTACGCTAAGACCGGTCAGAGCCTTCTCCTTAGTGAGCAGATCGTCTGAAGGTTCATCAGGCGCAGCTTGAGCCATATCCTGTGGAAATTCCGTAACATCTATGTTGACAATCAACGTATTGCTGTCCCGCAGGATTTTCAATTTAATCTTACTTCCGACCTTACTCTGGGCCACTATATTCCTTAGAGATTCGACATTCCTGGTTTTTTTATCATTAACCTCAAGTATCACATCCCCCCTTTTTATGTCGGCCTTTTGGGCCGGGCTTCCCTTGAATATATCAGTGACAAGCGCCCCGGTGGTTTCCTTAAGTCCGAATTCCCTGGCAAGTTCAGGAGTCAAATTTTGAATCGTTACACCCAGCCATCCGCGGGTAACCTTACCTTCGTTTATGAGCTGGGTCATAACGGACTTGGCCATATTGCTTGGTACCGCAAAACCTATTCCCTGATAGCCTCCTGTTCTTGAAAAGATGGCGGTGTTTATGCCCACAAGCTCTCCTTTTATATTTACAAGCGGACCCCCGGAATTGCCCGGATTTATAGCGGCATCAGTCTGGATGAAATCTTCATAATCTGCTATACCGACATTTGCCCTGCCAAGGGCGCTGACTATACCCATCGTGACCGTATGACCGAGGCTGTATGGATTCCCAAATGCCAGAACAAATTCGCCGACCTGCAAATTATCTGAATTCCCCCATTTTATTGACGGCAGGTTCTTAGCGGATATTTTTATAACAGCGATGTCTGTCTTGGGGTCTGTACCAATGATTATACCTTTATAATCTTGCTGGTCATATAAAGTCACCTTAATTTCATCGGATTTTTCCACGACATGATTATTTGTTATGATGTATCCGTCAGAAGATACAACGACCCCTGAGCCGAGGCTCTGTTCCTTCCATTTTTTCGGTAAATTATACTCGAAAAAATCGCTGAAGGGTCCGCCAAATGAGTGCGGATCAGAGGAAGAATCTTTATTTACTACAGTTTTTGAAGTTGAAATGTTGACCACAAGAGGGCTTATAACATGGACTATGCCCGAGAATGCCGCACTTTCTCCTGAAAGCTCTTTGGGAAGCTGAAGATTATAAGTATAAGGAGGAGACGATGACTTAGTTGATAGGATATCTATTCTATTACCGATTATGTAACCTGCAACTAAAGCAATTATTATTAAAAAAAAGATTGAAATTTTCTTCATTTTTTTAAATTATACCTTTGTTGTAAGACCTTGTAAACTATATAATATAACACAGCTTAATAATTATATAAGTTTAAAATGAATAATTTATGAATTATCCGGGGCGCTTTGACATTTTGGATTTTCAATGGTAAGTTTAGTTTGTTTTAAATTATGAACATCCAATCTTACAAAAGACATATCGAGAAACTTGATAAGAATCATCTCTGGCATCCCTTTACCCAGATGAAGGAGTGGATAGAAGAAAACCCGTTGATAATCACCGAAGGCCGGGGGTCTTTTCTAAAAGACATTTATGGTAAGTGGTATATTGACGGGGTATCTTCCCTATGGGTAACAGTCCACGGCCATAGAAAAAAAGAAATTGACGATGCAATAAAAGGCCAGATAGACAAGATCAGCCACTCCACTCTCCTCGGGTTGACCCATCCGCCTGCAGCAGAGCTTGCCGGGATGCTTGTAAAAATAGCGCCGAAGGAGCTCTCCAGGGTCTTTTACTCTGACAATGGCTCCACCTCCGTAGAAATAGCGCTTAAGATGGCATTCCAGTACTGGCAGCACAAAGGGGACAAGAGTAAGACAAAATTTATATGTCTTAATAATGCGTACCACGGGGACACTATAGGCGCGGTCAGCGTAGGCGGGATCGATTTGTTTCATAACATATTCTCTCCTCTGCTTTTCAAGTCATATAAAATATCCTCTCCATATTGTTATCGCTGTGAGTTGGAGAAAAAATATTCGTCATGCAGGCTTTATTGTCTTAAAGAAGCAGAAAAGATAATTAAAAAAAATAACAGAGAGATAGCGGCGTTAATTATTGAACCGCTTATGCAGGGGGCAGGCGGCATGATCGCTTCTCCACCGGGATATTTAAAAGGGATTAAAAGATTATGCAACAAATACGATATCCTCATGATTGCGGATGAAGTCGCCACTGGTTTTGGAAGAACGGGAAAGATGTTTGCCTGTGAGCATGAAAATGTCAGCCCGGATATCCTGTGCCTTGCAAAAGGAATCACAGGCGGCTATCTGCCGCTTGCTGCAACCATCACATCAGAAAAGATTTACAGGGCATTTCTGGGTGATTACACGGAGCTAAAGACGTTTTTTCACGGACACACTTATACAGGGAACCAGCTTGCCTGTGCGGCAGCCATAGCAAACTTAAGCGTATTCAAGAAGGAAAAGACGCTGTATAAGATGCAAAAAAAGATTGAATTATTAAAAAGGGAACTGAATAAAATATCAGAATGTCGTCATGTCGGTGACATAAGGCAGAAGGGATTTATGGTTGGGATCGAACTTGTGAAAGATAAGCAAACAAGGAGACCTTATTTGCCTGAAGAGAAAACCGGCTGGAAAGTATGTTATGAGGCAAGAGAAAAAGGACTGATTATCAGACCCCTTGGCAATGTCATAGTCTTAATGCCGCCGTTAAGCATCTCCCATCAGGAACTAAAAAGCCTCACCAGGATCACTGCTGAGGCCATAACGGAAGTTACGGAATAATTGCTTTGGCTGTCCCTAATTTATTCTTCTTTCGATAAACTCTTCGAGGTATTGTAATAGCTTAGGATTATTGATAGAAACATAATAAAGTTCATCGTCCGGATTCCGCTTGTAATACGCTAAAAAGTCCCTGTACAATTTCCTTCCCGACATATTTAACACCATAAAGTTATACATAATTTACCTCTTTCCTTTATCCTGTTTCCTTAATCTACTTATCGGCATATATGACAGTAAGCTTTAGCTGAAATTGTTGTTAATGACAGAGGTTTTTTAAAAATGATACAATAGCGTCTGCTGAGCTTATCCCCTTGGAGAAATTAAATGGACTTAATGCATTTTTATAGGACCCCGGCCTTATCCGCAGCAAGAAAAAATGAGCTGCTGTCAATTGCAAAGCAGAGAATTTCATCAGCAATTAAAGATATTGAAACCGAATACTGCTTTAATATAGAAGTAGGGGCACGGCGCGCCGTGCCCCTACAGATAGAGCTGGGGGAAATGGACATTCTCCGGTGGCTTCTGTCTGAAACATTTGAGCCGGAGAATTTCTCCGAACAAAGTTTTTTAACGGGTATATCCGTAGGGGCACGGCACGCCGTGCCCCTACAAGATAGCGGTATAATTTTAGCAGTCGGGCCGCGCATGAATTTTACGACGGCGTGGTCGTCA
>CAYMUX010000055.1:0-23657 GCA_964393845.1 uncultured Nitrospiraceae bacterium | reverse complement strand
TTTCGAGAACGCCTCCTTCCTTCATTTCAAGGTAGAGGTCATTTCCTTCTCTTGTTCTCTCACCAACACCTGCAAATACCGACACGCCGCCGTGAACCATGGCAATATTGTGGATCATCTCCATAATAACAACTGTCTTGCCGACGCCGGCGCCACCGAACATTCCCATCTTTCCGCCTTTAACAAAGGGAACAAGGAGGTCAAAAACTTTAACGCCTGTCTCAAAAACCTGTGTCGAAGTATCCTGCTCGGTAAATTCAGGGGACGGCCTGTGAATCGGCAATCTCTCCTTTGTATCTATAGGCCCCAACTGGTCAACGGATTCTCCGATAACGTTCATGATCCTCCCGAGCGTTTTAGCTCCGACAGGAACTGTGATCGGTTGTCCTGTATCAACAACCCGGGTACCTCTTACAAGTCCGTCGGTTGCCGACATTGCAACAGTCCTCACCATGTTATCACCAAGGTGAGCTGCCACCTCAAGTGTTATATTGATATCGGGTATGCCTTTTTCCTTATCCCCCGGCTGTGCAATCTTAAGCGCATTTAAAATTCCAGGCATTTTATCTTCAAATTCAACATCAACAACTGCGCCGATGACCTGAGCAACTTTACCTTCATTCATGATCTATGACCTCCATTATTAAAAATCAAAATTCAAAAAGTTGTTAGTTTTCAGTTGTCAGTTGTTAGTCTAAAAACTGACAACTAACAACTTATTCTTTATCCTTTTAACGCCTCAACACCGCCTACGATGTCCATTAACTCACCTGTGATGGATGACTGTCTGGCCTTGTTGTACTGAAGCGAGAGCTTGTCTACCATTTCATTACAGCTCTTTGTTGCATTTTCCATGGCGCTCATCCTCGCAGCCTCTTCAGCAGCCGAGCTTTCAAGGAGCGCCCTGTAAATCTGTATATCAACATTTCGTGGTATAAGTCTGTCAAAAATTGCCTCCATGGAAGGTTCATAAATAAAATCAGATGCCGTGGATTCAGGGGCAGACCCTTCTTTCCCCTCTTCTATGGGGGCTAATGGAAGAAGCTTTGCTACTGTAACTGTCTGCGTCGCCATTGATTTAAATGCATTATATACCACAGTCACTTCATCTATTGTCTCATTTATATAATTTTCCCTGATGTCGTTGGCAATTTCCTCGGCATTTGAAAAACGTATGTTCCCTGAAATGCCTGTCCGCGAATTTCGCATGGGTACCCCTCTTCTTTTAAAGTAATCCCTTGCTTTTTTGCCGACGGTGCTTATGCTTACTTCAAACCCTTCTTTTTTGCAATTGTCAATATATTTTTGCGCTGCCTTAAGGATATTTGTATTAAAGGCCCCGCAGAGCCCCCTGTCGGAAGTAACTACTACAACTTCCACGGTCTTTCTCGGCCTGAATGCAAGCAACGGATGCGATTCCCTGTCAGCGCCTTTGGCAAGGCTCATTAGAACATCACGCATCTTGTCTGCATAAGGTCTCAGATCCAGCATCCGGCTCTGCACCTTTCTCAGCTTTGAGGCAGAGACCATTTTCATGGCCTTTGTTATCTTCTGGGTATTTTGAACAGCCTTTATTCTTGTCTTTATATCTCTTAAGGTAGCCATTTATCCTCTGTAATGTAGGGTCGACCCGGCGGGTCGACCCTACGATTTTATGCTTGAAATCCTTTTTTAAATTCTTCTATTGCCTTAGCCAGTCTTGCTTTAAGGTTGTCATCGATTACCTTTTTCTCCGCAATTTCCGAGCGAATATCGTCCTTTGTTCCACGCATGTATTTCAAGAATTCCTCTTCAAATTTCTTAATGGCTTCAACCGGTATGTCATCGAGGTATCCCTGGGTACCGGCAAATAGAACAATTACCTGGTCCTGCATCGTCATTGGAACATACTGGCCCTGCTTCAGGAGCTCAACCATTCTCTTGCCCCGCTCTATTTGTTGGAGCGTTGCTTTATCGAGGTCAGACCCAAATTGGGCAAACGCCGCCATTTCCCTGAACTGCGCCAGGTCAAGCCTGAGGGTCCCTGCAACCTGTTTCATGGCCTTTGTCTGTGCAGCGCCGCCGACTCGGCTGACCGAGAGACCGACGTTAACTGCAGGTCTTACACCGGCATAGAAAAGTTCCGGCTCAAGGTAAATCTGACCGTCCGTAATAGAGATAACGTTTGTCGGAATGTAACCCGACACGTCACCAGCCTGTGTCTCAATGATCGGGAGCGCTGTAAGGGAACCGCCTCCGAGTTTGTCAGAGAGTTTTGCCGCCCTTTCAAGGAGCCTTGAATGGAGATAAAAAACGTCTCCGGGGAAAGCCTCACGACCAGGAGGACGTCTGAGCAGCAGGGAGAGCTGCCTGTATGCTGTGGCCTGTTTACTCAGGTCATCATATACTATCAATGCGTGTTTGCCGTTGTCCCTGAAATATTCTCCCATTGTACATCCTGTATAGGGAGCAATGTACTGAAGCGGCGCGGGCTCACTCGCTGTTGCTGAAACAATAATTGTATGCTCCAATGCGCCTTGTTCTTCGAGCTTTTTGACAACACGGACAACATTGGAGCGCTTCTGCCCGATAGCAACATATATACATATAACATCGCCGCCTTTTTGATTAATAATTGCGTCGACACCTATCGCGGTTTTACCGACCTGACGGTCACCGATGATAAGCTCTCTCTGCCCTCTTCCAACGGGGATCATTGCGTCTACCGCTTTTAGTCCCGTCTGGAGAGGCTGACGAACAGGCTGCCTGTCAATAATACCGGGAGCCACGACGTCAACTATCCTGCTTTCTTTTGAAGCAATCGGGCCCTTTCCGTCAATCGGTTGACCGATAGCGTTCACCACTCTTCCGAGAAGGGCTTCTCCGACAGGCACCGACATGATTTTCCCCGTGCGTTTGACAATGTCGCCTTCTTTGATAAGGGTGTCCTCGCCAAATAAAACAGCTCCGACAGCATCTGTCTCAAGGTTAAGGGCCATGCCAAAGACATTATTAGGGAACTCAAGAAGCTCCGAGGCCATGCACTTGTCAAGGCCGTAGATTTTTGCAATCCCATCGCCAACCTTAACAACTGTTCCGACTTCACTTACATCAACGCGTTTTTCAAAATCAGCAATCTGTTTTTTTATCAGTTCACTTATTTCGTCAGCTTTAAGCTCTGTAACGTCCATTAAATCACCCCCGTAAAATTTAAGAGTTATGAGTTATGAGTTATTTACCTTACGTAACTCCTGACTCTTAACTCTTGACTCATTCTTTATCTTATTAATTCAGCCCTTAGAAGACGGAGCTGCCCTTTTACACTGCTATCGAAGATAGTGCTGCCCACTCTTACAATAAACCCGCCGAGCAGGGTTTCGTCTATCTTATTCTCAACCGTAATTTCCCGGTCTGTCATCTGTTTTAAAACAATCTTGAGCCGCTCGGTATTTTTTTTATCCAGAGATACGGAAGATACAACAACCGCTGTTGCCTTCTTTTGTCTCGTATTATAAACATCAACTGAAGCTGCAATAACCTCATTAATCGCAGAAAGATGACCTTGAATGATCATAAGTTTCAGAAATTTCTCTGTGCCGGGATTAAACTTCAGGACAGGAGTAATGGAGTTAAATGCCTTTTCTTTATCACTTTCAGAGAATATCTGACCGGCGAATAAAAGCTTCAGCTTTCTGTTTTTATCAATAAGCTGGGAAAAGGACTTAAACTCCTGGATGACCTTCGGTATATCTGAGATATCAACACTGTTAATTAATGCCCTGCTGTATTTTTTTGCAATCTGGTTTTTGTTCAATTTTTTGCCTCAAGTCTTTTTATATAATCATCTATAAGGGCTTCCTGTTCTTTCTGCCCCAGTCTTTCTTTTAATTGCCTTTCAGCAAGCTCAAGCGCCATAAGAACTGCATCAGACTTTATAGTTTCTTTGGCCTTTTGTAATTCAAAGTCAATATTGGCCTTTGCCTGTTCAATAATCTTTTCCTTTAACCTCTCGCCCTCAGCAATGATTGCTTCCTTTTCTTTTTCTCCTGACTTTCTGGCAGCCTCAATGATCTGCTCTAATTCGCCATCAGTATTTTTAAGCCTTTCCCTGACCTCGTTAAGCGTCTTCTGTGCGAGTTCTTTTGCCTCGCTTGCGTCCTTAAGGGACTTTTCGATCATTGCTGTGCGGTTTTTGAAAAATTCACCGAAAGGTTTTCGGGTAAAAAAGACAAGAACAAAAACTAATATTGAAAAATTAACCACCGGCCATAGCCAGTCCTTCCATGTAAAGATGGTCTCTCCATGTCCCCCGCCTTCAGCTGCGAAGACCGAAGCAACAAATATCATATTAAGGACCAGGATAATTAAACTTTGAATTTTAAATTTTGATTTTTGAATTTTTTTCATGCCCCTACCAGTTTCTCAACAATTTGTTTTGCAAAAGTCTCTACGTCTGATTTTAACGACGCCCTTGCTTTTTCCGTGGCTGCTGCCAGGTCCGCTTTTGCCTTTTTGTTTATTTCTATTGCTTCAGCTTGAGACGACTCAAGAGTTCTTCGTTGAATTTCCATTCCTGCACTGCTCAATTCCTCAAAAGTCAATTTTGCCTTGCCCCTTGCTTCCGCTAATTTATCATCAATTTGTGCGAGAACGTCATCCTTCTTCTTATCCATTTCAGCAGCGCTTTTAAGAGCCCCCTTGGTATTGTCATCCCTCTCTTTAAAAAGGCGGAGGTAGGGTTTGAATAAAATTGCATTTAAAATGACAAGAAGCACTATAAAATTCGCAAGCTGGGCGGCAAACCATACTGGATATATATCTAACATTAAATCTCCCTAGATTAAAGATTCAATAAAAAATAGAAGAGTTCCAACAAATTAAAGTCTTAAAAAATTAACACAGCAGGGATGTATTGTCAACAACGAAATAAGTTTATTTATGAAATTTATAAACAACTTTCGTTTTCTCCTCAAAAAAATGAGCTCCTTCATTACTCCTTTAAATTACTGTATTAAATCGATTAATAATTTCATTGCAGATTTTGACTTTTTAGAGTACATTCCTTTAAACTTCTATTTAATTTATGAGCGAAGATACAGTTTTATCACTTATATTTAAAGCAGGTCCGGTTGTCAAGTTTGTCCTCCTAATACTTCTGTTTTTTTCCATAGTTTCATGGGCCATCATTTTTTACAAACTAAGACTGCTTTCAAAAATCGAAAAAGAATCTGAGGAATTCCATAAGGCTTTCATTAAATCCAGGCAGTGGGATGCCCTGTACCAATCCACGAAAAAACTTACCCTCAGCCCCATGGCAAACCTGTTCAGAGCAGCTTATGCACTGGAAGATACAAGCATTGAGAAAATCAGGCGTACTCTGAAAAGGGTTGAGGCAATGGAAGCAACCAGACTTGAAAGATACCTTACATTCCTGGCAACTACCGGCTCTACAACCCCATTCATCGGTCTTTTCGGAACGGTCTGGGGGATAATGAATTCATTTATGGGTATTGGCAGAATCGGCTCTGCATCACTTGCCGTAGTTGCTCCCGGTATCGCAGAGGCCCTGATAGCAACGGCTGCCGGACTTGCCGCGGCGATCCCGGCTGTCGTGGCATATAATTATTATCTCAGCAGGACCCGCAGGAATATTATAATGATGGAGGATTTCTCCCAGGAATTAATAGACCATAATGTGAGGAAAAATGGAGAAACGCAGACAAGCTCTTTCGGAGATTAACGTTACCCCCTTTGTAGATGTAATGCTCGTCCTTCTCATTATCTTTATGGTAACAGCCCCCCTTCTTCAACAGGGCATCGATATTAATCTGCCCCAGGCAAAATCCAGGGAAATCTCCCCGGCTGAGAGGATAGTCATAACCATCAAAAAAGACGGGATGATATATCTCGACAAGACTTCCGTTACCTTAAACGAATTAAGCATAAAATTATCCAGGAGCGCTAATAAAGAAGTCTTTCTTAAAGCCGATAAAGACGTTCCCTACGGCAAGGTTGTTGCAGTCATGGGAGAATTAAGAGAAATAGGCATAGAAAAACTAGGGATGGTGACTGAGCCAAAAGCCAGTATTCGATGAAGCCGTACCTGAACATCGGAAAAGAACCTAATTTTCAAAAAGTTATAATTGCCTCTGCCTTCCTGCACCTGCTTTTTATCGCCCTTGTAGCCGTTCCGATTAAGACAAAGGAAAGAGAATATAAAAGTTATTTCGTCAATATTGTGGGACCGGCTGAAGTCGGCAGGACCGTCATAACTCCTCCATCCCCCAAAACAGTCACCCCGGCCATTGCAAAAAAAAATGAAGCAAAAGAAAAAGCGGCTGTCCCAATGAAAGCTACGCCCCGACAAAGTGCTGCCCCAAATAAAGGTGTTTCTTTAGAGCCTGAAAAGTCAGCTGAGATAGTATCAAGAGAAATTGAAAGATTGCGCGCCATAAGCGATCTGTCAAAAAAGAAAAAGGGCCGGGAGGAAGCCGTGGCGCGTTCAAGAGAATCCGATAAAGAAATCGCCAGTGCAATAGAGGTTATTAAGCGGCGTGTAAATAAGAGCATTTCAAATGGAGCCGGCATTCCAAGCAATCAGACCCCGGCGGATGTCAATCCTTATCTTGCCTTAGTTCAAAAGAAAATATGGAATGAATGGATACACCCTGATTTTAATTCTGAGAAACTTGAAGCAATCTTATCTTTTCAAATAGATAAGCAGGGGAAGATTATTTCTCCTAAAATAGTAAAGTCTTCGGGAAATGCTTTATTTGACAACTCAGCGATAAAAGCTATACTCAAATCCAGCCCTCTGCCTCCGCCGCCGGTAGAAGATGAATTTGAAGTAAGGTTCCACTTATGAAAAAAAAGTTCAAAGTTTTTATTTTCATCTGTTCACTTTTCACTCTTAACTTTTCACTCTTAACTTCTGTACATGCAAAAGTTTACATTGACATCGCATCTCCCGGAATCAGGCAGCTTCCCATATCAATCAAGACTTCAGGCGCTCCTGCATCAAAAGAAATAGAAAGTATCGTGAAAAACGATCTCGAGTTCACCGGACTGTTTAACTTTGTAGATCCCGATGTTCCCGGCGCTGAAATTGCCGCAAGCATGGAAGTTGATATTTCTGACGGGCTCAAAGTAATGTTATCTGTTAATGATCTGATTGACAATAAAGAGGTACTTAAGAAGAAATTAAGTGCAACTAAAATCCGCTCGATGGCCCACAGCATCTCAAACGATATTTATTACATAGCAACGGGTAAAAAAGGAATATTCAGGACAAAGTTATCCTATTTAGTGAATACGACAGCAGGAAACAAAGAACTGCGGCTGATGGACTGGGATGGCGCCGAGACGATTAAACTTATAACAAAAGGATTGACTTCAAGTCACAGCTGGTCGCAGGACGGCCGGTATTTGCTCTATTCATCGGAAAGAGACGGAAAGTGGAAAATTTATATTCTTAATTTTAAAGAGTACAGGGAAATGGTCCTGTTTTCATCTCAGGGACTAAACCTTGTAGGGGGCACTTCCCCTGATGATTTGATATCATTTTCATCCTCTAAAGACGGCAGTTCAGAGATATACATTATTGATATATACGGAAAAGACATTAAAAAACTTACCAGGGCATTCGGTATTGATGTATCCCCTGCATTCTCTCCCGACGGCTCCGGAATTGCCTTCGTGTCCGACAGAGGAGGCACACCCCAGATATATATAATGGATTCAGGCGGGGGGGGGGCAAGGAGGCTTACATTTGAAGGTTCATACAATACATCGCCTTCGTGGTCTCCTGACGGCAAATGGATATCATACGTAGGAAGAAATAATGGCAAAAATCAGATATTCATGGTAAAATCTGACTCATCAGATATAAGGCAGCTTACGTTCAGCGGGAACAATGAGAATCCGTCTTTTTCTCCTGACGGATTATTCCTGGCCTTTGATTCTGACAGAGATGGAAAGAAAGGAGTTTATCTGATGCGTCTGCATACGGACGGACATAAAAGAATTACACCAAAAGATATAAACGCAACATCACCGAAATGGTCTCCGTATTTCAAATAAAAAACATTTAATTTAAGAGGAGGGCTTGGACTGATGAAAAAATTTATAGCAATACTATTATTAATTGTGGCTGTCGGTTGTGCAAAAAAATATACAAAACCGGTGGATAAAGTTGTCACGCCGGAGAAAACCGTAAAAGAGGAAATAATAAAACCTGGGAAAACAGAACAAGTTGCAGAAGAAAAAATTGTAAAAGAACAAGTTGTGGAAGAAATAATTGTCCCTGAAAAAAATAAGTTAGTAGAAAGCGCCCTCCCGGCAGATAAACAGGCAAAGTCAATTTTTAAGGATGTACTGTTTGATTACGATAAATACGACATAAGGTCTGACGCAAGACCTGATCTGAATGCTGATGCCGCCTTTCTTAAGGATAACGAACCTATTAATATTGTAATTGAAGGCCATTGTGATGAAAGAGGGACTAATGAGTACAACCTTGCCCTCGGGGAGAAAAGGGCAAAGGCGGCAAAGAATTATCTTGTTTCGCTCGGCATATCTCCTGCAAGGATAATAGTGATAACCTTTGGCGAAGAAAAACCGGCTTGCTCGGAGCAGAATGAATCCTGCTGGCAGAAAAACCGGAGGGCCCATTTTGTTAATGTAAAATCAAGATTCCAGTAATTGGTAACAATGCGCACATAGAGGATGGTACATATGTACTTGAAACGTTTAAAAAATAAGCGGCTTAATCTGCGCCCTGCCTGTCCCGTTGTGAAACTTTTCGGGGCGTTCTTTATTCTGTATTCTCTTCTTATTATTTCCGGCTGCGCTACAACAGACCAGGTCAACAGTATGAAGTGGGAGATTACTACATTAAAAAGTGATGTCAGGAAAATCAAGGCAACATCAGAGAATGTAGAGACGCAAATTCCCGGGCAGATAAAACAGATCGATAATAAGATTAAGTCCCTTGAAGACAAACAGGATGCAACAGCCAACACCGTCTCGGATTTGTTGATTAATGTTCAGACGTTAACATCAGAATTCCGGGTTTTAACAGGACATTTTGAAGAGGGACGACACTTTTCCGAGAAAAGCTCTGCCGAGTTACTGGAAAACAAAGAAGCGCTCATCGCAAAAGTAAAGGAGCTGGAACTCGCAATAGACGACTTAAAGAAAAAAATTCCCGAACCTGCCGCTCAGAAAACTCCTGATAACGAAAAAGATAAAAGCACCGGAGAAGCAGAGGGAACAGGGAAAGCAGATAAAAATCTTCAAGAAGACAAAAAAGAACCTGAAAAAACCGTGGATGATGAAGCCCGGGAAGTAGAAATTAAAGACGCCTATATGTCCTCTTATCAGGCTTACAAAGAAGGCAGGTCTGCGGAGGCAAGAGAACAATTTATTTCGTTGCTGAAAAAATATCCGGAAAATGAGTATTCCGACAATGCGCGTTTCTGGGTAGCTGAAAGTTTCTTTGCAGAGGGAAGCTACGAAGATGCAATACTTGCCTATGAAGAGCTTTTCAAAAAAAATCCACAGAGTGACAAAATTCCCAGTGCAATGCTTAAACAGGGATCAGCTTTTCTTGAGTTGAAAGACAAAAAGACCGGCACGATAATTCTGGAGAAGCTTATTGAGCAATATCCTGATTCCGAACAGGCAGTACTCGCAAAAACAAAACTTGGAAAAACTGTCCCTCCAAAGAAAATAAAATGAGGCAAGCTGCAAGGGTAATAAAAATTACCTCTTTTTTTTCCAACGAAAATAGTATAAAATTCTAGAACATTTTATCAGCAGCACCTATGAATTTAAAAAAGGGGGGAAGCTATGATTAAGAAGATTCTAATTATTACTCTTTTATCGGTTATGTTTTTGCAGAATGCGGCCTTTGCGCTGGAGACAGACGGGGATGTGATATTCAAAGATACTCTTTACGGCGCTGCTATCGGAGCTTTATTGGGTAGTGCAATTTATTTGGCTGATAGTGATCATATCGGAGAAAAGCTCGGAATCGGTGTTGCCATAGGCACTTTAGGCGGATTGGTGTTTGGTTACTCGGAGACCAAAGGTTTTGCAGAGATTGAGAAAGACAAAATAAAATTCGCCGTTCCTACTCCTGTGATAGAGAAAAAAGGGGACGGCATTCAGTATTCAGCATCGCTTTTGAAAGCCAGATTCTAGAACCGGACTGATAACTTGTAATTACTTTAAAAAGGCATGGATATTCCATGCTTTTTTTGTTTAGCACTCCTAGCAATATCAGGCGGGCTGCGATCTCATGATTGATTCCAGAAGCTCCCACCGGTCATAAGCTTCAGTGATCTCTTTTTCGAGTTCCCCGATTCTCGCCTTTGTCTCTGGTATCTTGCTTCTCTCCTGCCGGTAGAATTCAGGACTTGCGAGCATTCCCAAAAGCCCGTCGCGCTCTGCTTCTAGAGATTCGATCAGCAAGGGCAATGCATCGAGTTCTTTCTTTTCTTTAAATGTGAGTATGCGAGGACGTTCCTGCTTAGGCCGGGACCTTTCCAGCTTTGGGGCCTTTTCCGATCGTGCCGGGACTGCGGGTCTGCGCTGCCGCAGCCAGTCGTCATAGCCGCCCACATATTCTTCAAGCCTTCCGTCTCCCTCAAATACTATTGTGCTCGTTACGATGTTATTGAGGAACGCCCTGTCATGGCTGACGAGGAGGACAGTGCCCTCGTAATCCATGAGCATCTCCTCTAGGAGTTCGAGGGTATCGGTGTCAAGGTCATTAGTGGGTTCGTCCATTACCAGCACGTTTGACGGTTTAGTAAAAAGCCTTGCCAGCAGCGCCCGGTTCCGCTCGCCGCCTGACAGGACCTTTACCGGCGAGCGTGCCCTTTCCGGCGGGAAGAGAAAATCCTCAAGATAGCTGATTATGTGTCTTGTCTTTCTGTTTACTGTCACGTACCCGGAGCCGTCCGCCACGTTGTCCATGACAGATTTGTTGTCATCTAACTGCTCACGATGCTGGTCGAAATATGCGACCTCGATCCTGGTCCCCCTGCGTATGGTGCCGCTGTGGGGTTCCATTAATCCAAGCAGCATCTTCAGCAGCGTGGTTTTGCCGGAGCCGTTAGGGCCTATAATGCCGATCTTGTCACCGCGAATTATGGTCGTGGAGAAATCGCGGAAGAGGTGACGGCCTTCGTAAAGACACCCTATCCCCTTAGCCTCAATAACCAGTTTGCCCGACTTCTCGGTCTCGTTCAGGACCATCCTTGCGCTCCCGGTCTGTGTACGCCTCGCAAGGCGCTTATTTCTCATCTCCTTCAATGCAGTTACACGTCCTTCATTGCGGGTGCGCCGGGCCCTGATGCCCTGGCGTATCCACGCCTCTTCCCTGGAGAGCTTTTTGTCAAAGAGCGCGTTGTGCGCGGTCTCTGCATCAAGCTCGGCCTGCCTGCGTGTCAGGTAGGTTGCGTAATCACAGGGCCAGTCAGTGAGCCGGCCGCGGTCAAGTTCTATTATGCGTGTTGCCAGTGTCTGGAGAAACTTCCGGTCATGGGTTATGAATAGTATGGAGCCGCGGTATTCGAGGAGGAATTCCTCAAGCCAGCCGATTGAGGTGATATCAAGATGGTTCGTCGGTTCATCCAGAAGCAGGAGTTCCGGTTCGTTTACGAGCGCCCTCGCAAGCAGCACCCGTCTCTTGTAGCCTCCTGAGAGGTCAGCTGCCTGGGCGTCAGGGTCAAGACCGAGGCGTGAAAGCACGGTATCCACCCGTTGCTGAATCTGCCAGCCGCCGGAGGATTCGATCAGGTGCTGTATCCGTTCAAGTTCAGCTATCGCGCCTGCGTCTCCATGGGAGAGGCGGTGGCTCACAGAGTGGTATTCCGTGAGCAGGCCGACCATACCGCCAAGACCGGCTGCTACTATTTCAAACACCGTACCGGACAGGTCCTGCGGGACTTCCTGGTCAAGCGAGGCAATTCGCAGCCCCTGCTCGCGTATGACCTCTCCTGCGTCAGGGGTGATCTCGCCGCTGATGATCTTCATAAGGGTGGATTTGCCTGCCCCGTTCCTGCCGACCAGACAGACCCTCTCCCTGCGTTCGATCTGCAAGGACACCCCGTCGATCAGTTCAGGGCCGCCGAACGCAAGCCTCACATCTTTCAAACTTAGCAATGCCATTTATCACTCCGGACAAACCGATGCGCAGTGAAGCGGATTGATCTGAATATATTGCCGGGCATGGTTTAAGTTTAACACGGGATGGGAGTTCGGTTGGAAGTGTGAGGGCTGAAGGCTTAAAATAATGGAAGGGGAATTGAGCTGAGTGATCAGTGCGGAATGGGAGAAACAGGACGCGACCTTGTCGGCACTTTCTTCTTGATATTCATGACTATTGGTGGTTAAGATATTGGCAGATTTTTATAAGTCAAAATATAAAACATCAATATTGCAAAGGATGGAACATGAGCTTAAAACTAAATAGCTGGGAGAAGAACTGGGCATTAATGAAAAGGTTTTTTACGGCCAATGAAATTGCGAAGATATCAGGCAAGCTGAAAAACCTGAAGATGCAGAACGTCGTGTTCTGTTCCTTTGAAAACAGGTTTGCAAGAAGCGGAGGCTTGGCCGCGGTAACAATGAACATTCTGCCATATTTAAAAGAGGTCAACAAAATTCCAAACGTTGTTTTAATGACTCCTTTCTATTCAACGATTATAGATAAGGCCAAGTTACAACCTACAGGGAAATCTTTCAGCGTTCCATTTGGAAACAAAGCCGTTAACGTAGAGGTATACGAATATACATGGAATTACGGCAAACCACGGAACGGCAGCGTTAAAGAATATTATCTGAAAGCCGAGGGCTTTTTTGAAACTTCAAAAATGGTAAAAGATCCATATCTCTATAAGGACTCCGACAGACAGATGAATGATGCATTGATGAGCGAGAATGTCCTGTTCTTCTGCAAGGCTGTCCCATATGCACTACAATCCCTGGGCATCCTTGAAAACATTATATTCCATTTGCAGGAATGGCAGACCACCCTGATTTCTTTGACAGCAAAAGAGGCGATGCTGGATGGGACCCTGCAATCATGCGGGTCTGTTCAGACAATGCATAATTCCTATGATTCATTTATTCCATGGCAGGCATTGTCAAGAATAACCAAAAGGGCCTTAAAACAAAAAACCGAAACCGGCTTAACAGCCTATCAGATAGGCCTTCAGTTAGTTGACGCTCCTGTCACTACTGTAAGCGATAATTTTGCAAAGGAATTTACCTCGGACATCCTGCAAACCGATTATTTTGCGCCGCATCTGCAGAACATATTCAAAAAAGGCGGAGTCTATGGGGTAAATAACGGAATGTTTATTGAAGTGTCTCCTGATTTTGCAAAAAAAGAGAAACATACAATTGATGAGCTGCGCAAGATTAAACTGCAAAAAAGAAAAGCCTTGTTGAAAGTGTTAAGCACATATAAACCAAAGGAGCGGTTTGGTGAATTGACTTACAAAGGCAAAACCATTTCCAAACTTCCTGACAACATTCCGATTGTTGTTATGAGCGGACGGCTTGACCCTATGCAGAAAGGCTACGATATTTTATTGCGGGCAGTAGAAAAGTTTTCAGAGGATGAAATAAAGGCTGTCCTGACCCCCATGGCCATCCGCAGCGCAGACCTTGATTATTTTTATGAAGTGGCGGGTAAATGCAAAGGCAATCTCACTGTTTTTCCTGTAAGGCTTGAAAAGGGATATCAGGAACTGCAATCCGGAGCCACCTTCGGGATAATGCCGTCTATCTATGAGCCATTCGGCGCTGCCGTAGAATATATGGCAAACGGGACGGTAAATATCGGGAGGGCAACCGGTGGACTGGTTGACCAGATCAATTCGGAATGCGGGTTCCTGTATAAGGAAGATGCTGTGTTTTACACCCTCGAAAATATAAGGTCTTTTGTGGAAACAGGCGATGTAGTACAGATGAGAAAAATGAATCCCTGGGTCCAAAGCATGACAGATAATTTGTATGACGTCTTAAAAAAGGCGTTTCATATGTACCGGCACAACCAGGAGGATTATTATCAATTAGTACGCAATGGCTTAAAGAAGGTCAATAGTTTCAGTTGGGAGATCAACTCAAAAAATTATTTTCAGATTTATGAAAAAGTAAGAAATTAATAGCTGCTTAATAACTATAAAAATTAAAATGAATAAAACACGATTAAAGAAATTAAGTATTTTTATTTCATTGCTATCCGAGAGAAACAAATACTTCCTATAGTTTTTCTCCGAAAGGAAGACAATATCAGGGATTCTGTCCCAGTAGTAACTTGTGGATTGGAGCGAAGTAACTCAGAACCTTTCCGTAGGCCAATGGAAGAAGCGTACTGGCCAGGACTATACATATGAGCTCGGCAATGCTTCCGGAAGCACTGATGTGAAAAATTTTAGTTAATAAAAATATGGTAGGGGCATGAAAAACATAAATCAGAAGAGAACGGTCACCGCAGAACCGTACGAATTTTATAATACTGGTAGAGCTTAATAGTTCATCGATTTTATAACAAAAACCAGTCAGGAACAAACTGCCCACAAGACCTCTTATGCCCAGGACATATATAAGGTAGCTCACATTCTCATTCATGAAAGTGGATTGGCTTGATAGTGTGAGCAGAGTCCAAGCGAAGAACAGGCATGCAATATAGATATTTCGTGTAAAGAGCGAGGCGCTGAATATTTGATGTGACAGCAGATAGCCGTACATGTAATAAATATAAAAAGTGCTAAACTTGTCGCACTGCGAAGTAGTAGTTGCCGAGAAAATTGATAGCATACAGTTTAAACACCAGTGTTATAGCAAATAATACATACATATTTCCTCTGAGTATTCTGATAAAAATAAAAGTGCAAAATGAAAAAACGAACATGACAAATAGAAACCAGAGTGTATGGCTCGGGGTGATAGGAGGATTTGACTGCATAACGGTTATCCCTTTAATCATGTCCCGGGCGGAAGGCAAATTCAAGGATTCAGGAGCGGACACATTTATGATAAAAAACAGCAGACTAAGTGTATAATAGGGTTTTAGTCTTGTTGCCAATATGTTATTGAAAATTGAAGAGTTTGAGTGACTTGCATTCTCAAGGCGCCTTCTTATAAATACAGCCGAAATCATGAAGAAAAAAGGCATCAAGAGGTCAGTAAGAGAAAAAAACGAAAGAGGTATTTTTAGATATTCGGCGTAGTATACATCAGGTCTTGTTGTCGCTGCAACGTGGTCAAACACGACGAGAATAATTGCTAACCCCTTGGCAACGTCGATAAATAACTTCCTTGACATGTTCCCCTTTTTAATTGAAAAACTAAAAACAGCATTCAGTCTCTTGTTTTCATTGCTGTTTTCTACCATTACCACAGTTCCTCACAAAGGCAAAACAAGTTGTCCTGGCAGCGGCGCTGTTTATACACCCGCATGTCTTGAAGGTGCCGAAAATCCGCACAACACATACGGTGTGTCAGTAGTATAATCATTCCATTTGATTAGATTATCATACTTGCACGATTAATTCATTGATTTTATAGATCAGGAGTTCCCCCAAAATATTTCATGTACTAGAGGAGAACAGCAAACATTGCGTTGTAGCCTGTGGCAATAGTCGGATGATTCATAAAAATGCTTGTCAGACCGTCTGCAATGCAGTAGTAATGAAACTCGGGGATACCAAACACTCGTTTCGCCGCTTTCAATACTCAGAAATACGTATAAAAATACCCTTCCATAACGGGGAATCTCTGAATATTAAATGCAGGGTTTTAAGAATTAATGACACCACAGCGATTTTATCCCTCTTGCAAGACCTTCCATTTGAAATAATTATAGAAGAACAAAGATATATAAAAAAGAACTGTCCCGATTTTACCCAGTAAAAACATGTCCTGAATTTGTTGTTGATCAATCTGTTTACTGTAGAATAATGCATCCTCGGATATTATTTGAAGAGACGGCCTGTTCATGAACCCCTGCTTTCTATTGAATGTCAGGGCGATATTTAAGCTGCACGCCTTTCAGAAAATTACGCAGGACCTGATCTTTACACTCACGATAGTGTTTATGGTCCGGCCTGCGGAAGAACGCACTTAATTCGTGTTTACTGATACGCACACCAGCCAGGTCCAAAATTTCCAATATGTCTTCGGCTTTCAGGTCTAATGCAATCCTTAATTTTCTGAAAATGATATTGTTGGTTAAACGCTGTTCCGGCTCGGGTTGCGGCCCTTCTTTTTTGCCTCGTTTATCGTTAATCAAACCATTCAGGAAAATCGCCAGCTGAGTGTCGCTGCATTCCTGATACGCAGTATCATCATCTTTTTTTAACCAATCGCTGATCTGCTCCCGCGTTACCTGATGATCAGCAAAGCCAAATAACTCAATCATTTTCGAATCGTTAAAGTCGAAGGCATAGCGGATACGGCGCAAGACATCGTTATTGGTCACAAGTATTCTCCGATCTGAACTGCAGAGGTGTCGGGCCTGTATTATTCATATGCAGGCCCGACACTATCAGCTTATTCTATGTTTGCAGCAACAACAGCGGCCATCTGCATCATGTTGATCGTCTGGCCTTCTTTCAGATTTGTAAGGTCAGTGACCGTGCCTGATTTGCTTGTGGATTTTGTGTTCTTGAAGATCGGGAGCAGTTTAGCATCTGCCACAATGAACTTGCCTGCATTCTCAGGCTTTCCATTTTCAGTCTTTGTCTGAAGTTTATTCGCTTTAATATAGTCCCACAGTTTTTTGGTGATCTCTGTCCTGGGAAGTTCTGTTGCTCCCAGAAACTCTGCCAGCTCATTTTTCAGCTTTACCGGTTTATTCAATCCTTTTGCTTCTGCCATTTTTTAACTCCTTCATATTTAGATTTAAATGGAATTATTTCCGGGGTCAGATATTATACCCATTTTATTTCAAAAAGTTTTTTAAGACTTGTATATGGAGTAATTATTGCATTTTTTAGTTTTTTTATCAGATAAAAATTGGGGTGACCCCGAATCTGCGCACTTGCCCCCTGATTCAAGTATAATTAAAAGTGATTCCCGGGTCGGGAAGAACGTAAGCAGGGAAGAAAGATGAATCCATGAAATTTGAGAAGTACCATATATCAGATACAATTAAAAAGAACCTTGCCCTGATGGGTTTCAACAGGGCTACGAACATACAATTCAAGTCCATCCCCTCAATCATGAAAGGCGAGGACGTCCTGGCTATTGCACAGACCGGGACCGGGAAGACGGCTGCTTTTGCGATTCCCCTCATTGACATGATCCACAGGGAAAAGAGCAGCAAGCGGTCTTATGGCATCAAGTGCATTGTCATGGTCCCCACGCGTGAACTGGCAATGCAGATCGGGGAGGTCTTTGAAAAGCTTGCGCGCCACACGAAGGTCAAGCCCTTTGCTTTGTACGGCGGGGTCGAGCAGGACCCGCAGATCAAAAAGCTCCAGGACGGGATCGACGTACTTATTACGACACCGGGGCGGATGTTTGATCTTATCAGCCAGGGGTACGTTGATCTCTCACGGATCAGGACCCTTGTACTTGATGAGGCCGACCATATGCTTGACCTCGGGTTTATTGATGACATCACATATGTGAAGAGGAAGCTCATAAACAAGCACCAGACGCTCTTCTTCTCAGCCACAATCAGCAAGGAGATCAAGAAGCTCGCCTTCTCTCAGGTTAGGAGCTCTGCAATACGCATCCAGATAGCGCCGGAGGACCCTGTCTCTAAGAATGTCTCACACTTTGTCATGTTTGTGGAAATGGACGACAAACGTTTTTTCCTCGAGAGATTTATTAAAGATAACCCGGAAAGCAAGATCATCGTATTTGTAAGGACCGGGGTCCGTGCCGAACGGGTGGCAAAGGCCATGGAGAGGGTGCATATAGATACAGTTACTATCCACAGGGAAAAGAAACAGGACGACCGGTCTAAGGTGATGAAAAAATTCAGGGAGGGCCGCTGCCGCATCATGATAGCCACGGACATCAATGCCCGCGGGATTGACGTGCCGGATGTCGATTATGTAATCAACTATGATCTTCCGGACAAGCCCGAGATTTATGTGCACAGGGTTGGAAGGACCGGCCGCGGCATCAACCTGGGTCAAGCGATTTCATTCTGCAGTAAAGAGGAAAAAGGACTTCTTGATGATATCCAGCAGCTCATCAATAAGGACATTGAGGTCATAAAGCTCTACAAAAAAGATTACGATAACATCGTCAGCTCATCCGGAGAGGGCCTCAGCCTGCAGGAGATGATCGATGAACATGAGCAATGGGAAGCGGACAGGAAGAAGAGAAAGAAGGGAAAGAAAAAGTCCCCGAAGAGAGCAAAGAAGAAGAAATAAAAGATGGAGTGTGAATAGATGAATGAAGACCGTTTAGTAGAAATTGAAACAAAGATAGCCTTTCAGGAAAACACAATAAAAGACCTGAGCGACACCGCCTACAATCAGCAGAAACAAATAGCGACTCTGAACGCAACCCTGAAGCACCTCATTGACCAGATCAAGGATTCATCCATCATGTCCCCCGGAGAAAACCTGAAAGACGAAAAACCGCCACATTATTAACAAATCTAAAAGATCGGTGGCAGGTCTTTGATTTTAGCGTATAAAGAGGATTTTCTAAATACTAAAAACAAACCTGACCTTATAGACTGAGCAGAGGACGGCGTGCCTGCTCTCAGCGTCTGCACTCATTACAAAAGGAGATACATCATGAAAAAAGTATGGATATTAATTGTATTACTTCTGGTTGCGTTATCACTTGTTCTTTCATCATGCTTTCCGTTTCATCGGGGAGTACCGGGACCAAGGCATTTACCTGGGCCAAAGCACATCCCTGGTCCAAAGCATATATTGCCTCCTCATCCTTAACAATGGTTTGAAAAACTACAGTCGGGTCATTATAATATCAAAACAAAAGGCGATGCAAAAAACCGATTATGAAAAGATTGCGCGTGAGTTCTGGCTGCGCCAGGGACGTCAGCTTTTGGCTATAGCAATAGCGCTTTTTCTCGTTTTATTGATGGCCGTAGTCTATAAACGCCATGATCTGTTTGGGGAATCTCAAAAAATACTCTTATGGCAGCTCAGCTTGTGGTAATAACTGCGTTTATTGGGTTTACAGCCATTAACTGGAGATGTCCCTCATGTAAAAAATATCTTGGCAAAGATATTTATAAACGCGCATGCAGGCATTGCAAAACCAGATTAAGATAACAGAGGATACGGGAAGCCTCAGGGTCAGACACAGAGAATTTCTTTTATTCTTCTCTCAAGCTCATGAGGTGAGACAGGCTTTATTAAGAACGGGAGCCCTGAATCAAATATATTGTTTTCGATCCCGTCATCAGTTATATAACCGCTGATAAATAATATTTTTACGCCCGGATCAATTTTCCTTATTTCATCATACGCATCCTTGCCATTAATCTTCGGCATTACAACATCAAAAAGCAGCAGATTTATTTCATCTTTAAATTTCTTAAATTTCCTTACCGCGTCCTCGCCGTCAATAGCTGATATGACACGATATCCGGCTTTATGGAGAACTTTTTCAATGGCCTTCATCACCGCCTCATCATCTTCCGCAAGGAGTACCGTCCCTGTTCCCCCTGCTTCCAGGGAACGGGGCGGGAATAGTTCCTGTATTCTGCCGGATTGAATCAGGGGGAGGTATATTTTAAATGTCGCGCCATGTCCCGGTTCACTTTCGACATATATGCGGCCGCCGTGTTTTTTGAGAGTTCCGTAGACGATCGACAGCCCGATGCCTGTTCCTTTCCCGATAGCTTTTGTTGTAAAAAACGGCTCGAATATCCTCGTCTGTATTGCCTTGTCGATGCCTGTTCCCGTATCCGTAACCGATATAAGTGCGTATTCCCCCGGTGGAAGAGACGCTTCAGTTGCCGCCCGGTCTTCATCAATTTCGACATGCTCCGATCGTATGGTCAGGCTGCCCTTTTTGTGCATGGCGTCAAGCGCATTGGTTGCCAGGTTCATGATGACCTGCTCTATCTGGGCCTTGTCGGCAAGTATTGTAAGGGCTTTTTCCGTAGTCACCGCTTTGAACCCGATATCTTTCCTGATTATCTTTGCCAGATACCCGGACATCCTCTCAATAAGGGCATTGACATCTGTCGGCTCCTTTTTTGGGAGCGACATCCTTGTGTAACTCAGCAGGCCCCGTGTAATTTTAGCGGCTTTTCGCGCCGCACTTACTATCTGATCTATATTGTCTCTTAAAGGGTCATCGCTCCTGAATTCCGATTGCAATAACATCCCGCACGTTGTGATGATCATCAGGATATTATTAAATTCATGAGCGATGCCGCCCGTAAGGGTGCCGAGCGCCTCCATCTTCTGGGATTGATGCAGTTGTCCTTCGAGGTTCCTGGCTCTTGTGATGTCAATAATCACTCCGGATATGACGTCGTCTTCAATTGTTGCGCTTAACAGCAGGTTAATAGTTGCGCCCGTCTTTGTATGTATTTCAGTCTCAAAATTATCGACCTTGCCGCTTTCCCTGAGAATTTCGATTAATGTCGTTATCTTCTCAGGCGGTGTAAATCTCCTGATAATACCTCCTGCCTTTGCTTCCTCTTGCGACTCAAGTTCAAATATTTTTAACAGTGCATCATTAACAAACAGGACATCGCCACCGACATTGGTCTGAAAAATTCCCACAAGGGCATTATCAACGAAGTTTCTGTATTTTTGCTCTGAATGCTGCAAGGCCTCATCTGCCAGTTTACGCTCGGTAATGTCCCGGGACATTAATACATATCCAACCAATTGTTTCTTGCGGTCCCTTATACCGGACACCACTGACTCAACAAAACGGGCCGGACCTTTTTCTGTCCAATCACTCACATACCTGAAGTCTTTCCCTTTTTTCACTTTTTCTATGGCTTCTCTGAAACGGGAATGTTCCACTGTTTTGTTTCCAAAAAGGTCCATGATTGTCCTGCCAATGGCCTTTTCAGCCTTGAGACCATATATCTTTTCAGCAAACGGATTGAAATATATGATGTGATAATTCAGGTCTGAGGCAACGATTGCCATATCTATAGAGGAACGCATGATGTTGTCAAGGACTATCTTATCATTCAGCTGCTTCCTGGTTTTTTGAAGCGCCGCCTCTTTTTCCTGTATGATATCTTTTAAAATTTCTATATAGCGCCTCTCAAAGCGCTTAATAATATCGGACTGTGTTATGAGACCCGAACATCTGCCTTTGTCGTCTACAACGACCAGTCTCCGTATGTTATTCTGGTTCATAATCCTGGATGCCTCATGTACCGGGGTATCCATGTGAACAGTGAGAACGGGAGACTTCATCACCTCTTCGATCCTGAAATTGTTTATATCCGCGCCTTTCATTAAGAGGCCAACAATATCCCGCTCAGTCAGCATCCCGACGGGATACCCTTCTTCCACTATAACGATGCAGCTTATTGCATATTCAGCCATCTTGGATATGACATCATGAAGGGATGATCCTTTTACCGCTGTCACTATGTTTTTTGTCATTATCCTGGATATCTGCCTGATCTCTACGAAATACTCGAACCCGAGATTGTTCCTGATATCAGATTGTGTAATCAGGCCTGCGAGAATGCCTTTTGAATCAGTGATGATAAGGTGTCGAATGTTGTGTGTTTTTAAAATATCCATTGCCTCAAATATGTCGATATTAATATTCGCCGTAACAAGCCTCCCGGTTATGAGGTCTTTCACGCTAAGCCCGTCGAGGTGGGTCCGTAAATGCAGCGACACAACAAGGTCCCTTTCAGTCAAAATGCCGACAGGTTTTTTATTATCGGCAACTACCAGGCAGCTTATTTTATTTTTATCCATCAGGGAAATTGCATCCGCGAGAGGGGTGTCGGGAGAGACTGAAATAACGTTTGAAGTCAGGATTTTTTTGATCGAGATATTCTTCATTCTTATGCGTCTTATCTGTTTATATTCTCTTCATTACCCGTGGGAAGAACGAGTTGAAGTATACGCACAACAAATACTGCATGTTTATTATGAATCATTTACCCGTTGAATTGAAATATATAGGCCATTAAGTCGCATACTATTCACATTACCCCGCCCTCAGCGCCTCCACAATATTCATATGAGCCGCTCTGGCAGCAGGGAGCACACCGCCGATGAATCCCATGATCAGTGAAAACAATAATGCCTTGTAAATAATTTCAAACGTCAGCGCAAACGTAAAAGCGAGTTCCGAAAACGTATAAAAGTTCATGGTCGAAATAGTCAATAACTGCATGAAAGATGCGAAGAACAGGCCGGCGCATCCGCCGGTGAAACTGAGGGCCAGTGATTCAAATATAAACGCGGAAAGAATATCCCATTGCCGGTAACCGATTGCGCGGAGCGTGCCGATCTCCCCTGTCCTGTTTGCCACTGCCGAATACATGGTAATCATAGCGCCGATAATTGCACCAAGAGAAAATATTATGGTCAGAGACAAGCCGAGTATCCTGATAAACTTAGCCATCATCTCGGATTGCTCTTTGTAGTAAGCGGTCTCTCTCTTGGCCTCAAGCGTCAGACGCGGGTCGCTTTCAACTCGAGTTTTCAACTTTTCAAATTCGGATGAATTGCGGAGCTTTAATATAATTGACGAATATACAGGTCGTCTGAACGCATGCATCATCTGATCGATATCACCCCATATCTCTGAGCTGAATCCTGTGTTGCCTGCATCAAATACCCCTACCACTGTCCAGTCTCTCATGCCGAATCGCAAAGTTTCACCATGGCCGCCGCCTTTGAATCTCTTTGCGATGCTCAGCCCTGCAATTATTTCCGATGAACCGGCGCGGGGCAAACGCCCTTTAACGAGCTTCACCTGCGGACGCAGGAGGAGAGAATTATCAGATATTCCCCGTATCGTTACATTTGATTGTTTGCCGGTCTCCCGTTTGGGAAGGCTGATAAGCACGACCAGTTCTTTGGCCAAAAGCCCCTCGCCTTTTTCTCCGATGACTATTTCAGGCAGAGTTTCAACGATTGAAGCCTGAGAACGCTCGATCCCGCTCTGCACTTCAGACGCGGAGCCTTTCCGGATTATTACAACATTATCGTAGGAGCCGGTCTCAACAAGCGCCTTTTGCAAACCTTCCGCAAGCATCAGTATTGACGCAAATACAAACACGACAAGGGCGATGCCTGAGGCGGTCAGGACTGTCGTTAACTTCCGTGTCCGGAGATTACGCATGCTGTATGAAAGCGGTATCTTCATTTTTATTTTCATTTCCCCTCTAAAAAGAGGGGCAGGGGTGTGTTTCATAAGAATAAAAGAATACACACCCCTTAATCCCCTGCTTAAAGCACCTACTGTTGGTCTTGATAGAGGGGAAAATTATTCACCCTATTCTCCTCAACCCGTCCGCTATTCGGATGGTGACGGCGCGGTATGTCGGGATAATCGCTGCTGTAATGCCGATCACGACTGACGCCGCCGCATCCAGATAAATCGTATTAACGGATACGTTGAATATCGGAAAAAACTGGCCCATTTCATCGCCGAAAGCCTTTGCAGCAGGAAAGGTCAAGATGAACCCGATTATGCAGCCGGCTGCGGAAATGAAACTT
>CAYMUX010000054.1:0-23680 GCA_964393845.1 uncultured Nitrospiraceae bacterium | reverse complement strand
GGAGACCATTGGACCTATATCAATTCAGGGGTCATTGATCATGAAATCTCCCCCGGCAGGGTATCGAAAAGGGTTGGGGAGGAGTTTCTTAAGGCAGAGATTAACAACTGGTGTGCCCTTGCAGCAGGCAGAAATGAACCGCTCATGGTCACGATAGGCCATGTAAATGGAAATATGTTGCAGGACTCCAGCGGGCACAAGGAAACGATTTAAATGATATTAATTGACTATAAATAATTCTCGTAGATAAAACCTCCCGAAAAATTAACACACCCTTAATATTCCCGTAACATTTGCGTCATATACTATTGTCAAAAACATATATGATGAAACAATATTCTTTGTGTGACAAAACCGGATAAGCAAAAAATACTTGCCGTAGATGACGAAAAAGACATTATCGAGCTGCTTTCTTATAATCTCGTAAAAGAAGGCTTTGAAGTTTCATCCGCCCTGAGCGGCGAAGAAGCCCTCCTTAAAATCAGGCGCGGGACTTTTGACCTTGTAATACTGGATCTCATGCTTCCGGGAATCCAGGGCTTAGAACTCTGCCGTATTCTCAAAAATGATCCCGAAACAAAAAACCTGCCGATAATCATGCTGACAGCCAAAGTCGATGAGTTAGACAGGATACTCGGCCTTGAAATCGGCGCAGACGATTACATAACAAAGCCTTTCAGTGTAAGAGAGCTTGTGTCCCGTGTTAAAGCGGTTTTGAGAAGGACTACTTTGATCCCTGCCGTGGAAAAGGTCATCAGGATAGGCGACCTCATGATCAATACGGAAACATATTCAGTTTTTAAGAAGGACATTCCCGTAACCATCAGCCCGACCGAGTTCAGGCTGCTTCTCTATCTTATAGAAAAAAAAGGCAAGGTCTTTAATCGGGAGCAGCTCCTTGACGCCGTATGGAAAGATGATGCCTTTGTCGAGCCCCGGACAGTCGATGTGCATATAAGGAGACTGCGCATCCAGATCGAGGATGATCCTTCAAATCCCGTCTACATAAAGACAAGGCGGGGTATCGGCTATTACTTTGACGCAGACGCGTTTCCTCGTTGAGCCCCGATCGACGCTATCTGAAACTTAATATGTCTTTCATAATCCTGTAACATCCACCCCTTATACTTGTCTCATGCGATGGTTTAATAAAGCAATAGATATAATCGTCAAGCTGATGATTCCCCTTGTAATCCTTGCCCTGATGATAGGGATTGCAAAGATATTCCTTGATTTGAAAGACGTGTTTCACAGCCCGACTATAGCAGGAGGTTTTGATATCATGGTAATAAATCTTCTGTCAATGTTCGTTATCATTGAGCTGCTCAAAGGGATCATTGAGTATTTTGAAATACACAGGGTCAAGCTTACATTCATCACCGATGCGGCCATAGTTTTCATATTGAGGGAAGTCATGATCGGTCTCTATCAGCATAAGATGGCGGCTATTGAGATCTGCTCAATCGCCGTACTGCTTCTGGTAATCGGCGGGATAAGAACGCTGGCTATCATATATTCACCGGACAGAAAAGGAGGTGATAAGACATGAATATAAAATTTACAGAAAAAATAGAAGAGACAATACTCGCCGTTATTCTGCTTGCCGGGACGTTGTTAATTTTTATTCACTGGAAATGACGCGGAAATTTCATGCAACCGACATAATCCTGTAACATTTTTTTGATAGGCTTAAATCAAACGAGAAAGGGAAATATAAATAAAGGAGGTCCAATTATGCTTATCGATGCAAGAGAGCTTTCATTCGAGGAGACATTTAAGGCATTGAGAGAGGTTGTCTCACGTGATTATACGAGCTGTGATGAGGTGTCGGTATTCGTCGATGCTCACGACTGTGGAAAATTAAACTTTATAGAGGGCTTTTTGGAAATACTGCCGGAATGCAAAACAAGGGTCGTAGAGGCAAATGGATTCTATATCCTGAAGGTCTTTCAGGAGCCTGTTGCCAAAGCAAGCTGAGAGGGATTCGGTGTTATGCAAAAAATAATAGTTTTCTTTATGTTGAGTCTGCTCGTCTTCCTGTTGACCTCCTGCGCGGTCAGGGTGGAAAAAACTATAGCTCAGGAACAACCCGTTCAACCGGAGATCCCTGATGCTCAACTTAACGAAATGGGCCTTGCCGACGCGGCATCTTCAATTGATGAATTATGTAAAGAGGTATTGGAAAGAGTGGCCCAAGAAGACATTAAATCATTAGAGGCGATGGCCCTGACCGAAGATGAGTTCAGGAGATTTTATTGGCCCTATTCCGAGTGGAGCAGGCCTGAAGTCAGAATGCCCTTTGAATATTACTGGGGCGACCTGCATCAAAGGTCGTCCTCAGCGCTGAAGGGAGTGTTGGCAAGACACGGGGGGAAGAAGCTTGAGTTTATCAGTGTACGATTTTCAAAAGAAGCTATGCAATATCAGGACGCAAAAGTCCACAGACATCCCAAGCTTACTGTAAAGGATGAAGAAGGACAGCAACAGGAGTTGGAAATATTCGGGTCCATTTTTGAATTAAACGGCAATTATAAGATTTTCAGCTACAGATACAAATAGCATGTTTGATGAAGCATATACAGGCAATAGCAACTTTTCATTCAGGAGATGGAGTCTCTCCATTATTCTTGCAGTGGTATGTTACCTCGCTCTTTTTTATACCATTTCCGTCCTGAAGGGAACGGTTGCCGAATTGCCTATGGAAGAGACGAAGAAGGTCGATGTCGATTTTGTAGAAGAAATTCTAAAAAAAGAAGATCCGAAACCTGTTGAACCTCCAGCCCCTGTTGTTCCGAAGGACATGAAGGTGGTTGAGGTGGATAAACCGATAGCTCAGGAATTACTCGCTCCAACCGAGGTTCCTGACGCTCCGCCAAAGGAGGCAGATCCAAGTATGGATAAGGGAGTTGCAGTCTATGGAAAATATGATCCCGGAAAAGCTGACCCTCTGGGAGTTGAAGGCGGCAAGGTGGAAACAGTTCCTGAACCTGTCCGATTGCCTGAAGATGCAATACCTCCGCAACCCCTTCAAGACAATTCCCCGCCTAAATATCCGGCTGAGGCAAGAAACAGGGGCGTTACCGGGGTAGTGCTCCTTAAGATAATAATTGATACCCAGGGGAATGTCGGAAAGGTCGAGGTGCTGAAAGGAGAAGAGCCGTTTATCAGTGCAGCAGTTGAGGCAGTGAAAAAGTGGAAATATAAACCGGCATATTACCAGAACAAGCCGATAACGATATATCGCATCATCAAGATACCGTTTACATTGACGGGATAAATTAAAAAATAAATAAGGAGGGAAAGTCATGGAGTTTAACTGGATGCAGATGTGGGAAGCAATGAGTCCCCTGGCAAAGGGCGTAGCCGTTGCGTTGATGGTCATGGGGCTTCTGTCACTTGCTATATTCATTGAACGATCGTTAATGCTTTATCGCCATCGCAGGAGCTCGAAGGAATTTATTAAAAAAGCGGAACCCCTGCTGCAAAATCCGAAATATGAAGCGGTGCATGATTTAAGCGCTCAATTCCCCTCAAGCTATGCCGCTAAAGTAGTCGGAAAGGGAATAAAGTATTACCTTGCGGACAAAAACCCCGAGAAGGTGACAAGGAAGCTTGAAAGGTATTTTGAGTCGATGGCGCATGATATGAGGCGGGGGATGACTATACTCTCAACAACAGGTTCGGTCGCACCATTTGTCGGGCTGTTAGGCACCGTCATCGGGATCGTCTCTGCTTTTAGGGGAATAGCCAAGGCCGGCTCCGGAGGATTGAACGCGGTTTCAGCAGGCATCTCAGAGGCGCTTGTTGAGACAGCTCTCGGTCTTTTTGTCGCGATACCCGCGGTTATGATCTTTTACTTTCTCTCTGCGCAGATTGACAAAGAAGAAACTACCCTGAAGGCAATTGCCGGAGAGCTTATAGAGAAGATGGAGGACAGCGCTGCAAAGGACGCCGAATTTTTAGAAAAGCTGGAGAAAAGTGTCGCAAAATGAAAGAGCTTGCCCCCAACATGAATGTTACGCCGCTTGTGGATGTTTGCCTGGTGCTTCTTATCATTTTTATGGTGGTCATCCCGAGAATGGTCGAGCAAGTCCCGGTGAATCTCCCAGCGGTATTCAATCCTGATCCGAAGTATAAGCATCAGCTTGAACCCACGAAGATAACAATAAACAGCGTCGGTCAATACTATCTGGAAGACCGGCAGTACCAGGGCGTTGAGACCATGGGGGATACCCTGTCCCTTCTTTACAATGAGACGCCCGACAGGCGTCTTCTCATCAAGGCCGATGCCTCTCTGGAGTTCGGCAAGATACGCCCTGTACTTGAGAAGGCGCAGGACATCGGCTTTAAGGGCACAGGCTTGGTTGTAGGGACAAAACACAAGCCTGAGGCAAAGGAATAAACTCATGGGATTTAATGTCGGTCCGGGTAACAAAAGAACGCCGGAGATGAACGTCACACCGCTTGTGGATGTCGTGCTTGTATTGCTCATCATATTCATGGTCGTTACTCCCATGCTGATGAGGGAGTTCTGGACGCACTTGCCGGAGCAGGATAAAAAAGAAGTCCGGCAGCCGTCAAAAAGCCAGGAGCCGCTTGTGCTTCAGGTGTTACCTGGCGACAGGATCATGGTCAATAAGACAGAGATCCTGCTTGACCAGCTCCCTGAGAGACTGAAAAGGATGTTTGCGGCAAGAAATGACCATGTACTTTTTGTTGATATAAAAGACGACGCGAATTACGGGTTTGCAGTTCAGGCCATGGACAAGGCCAGAGAGGGGCGGGCCGTTACTATTTCTTTATTGACAAAGCAGTTGAATCAGCGCTGATAAAAGTTCCTTATCAGTAACCATTCAGTTACGGGTGAATTGGATAATTCCCCTCTTTGGAAAAGAGGGGTTAGGGGAGATTTTATAATGAATGATTTTAGAGTCATATAAAAATCCCCCCTCGCCCCCCTTTGCTAAAGGGGGGGGGGATATCAGCACCCGTAACTGAGGGGTTACCTTTATCAGAAATTTTTCTCACAAATATTTTTACTGTTCTGGAGGTCGACGTGAAGAAATTACTATTGCTAGTCGTATTATGTCTTTTTCTACCGTCTTTTATTTTTGCAGCCGACAAAGGGATTATCACCGGAGTCATTGTAGATGGTAAAACAGGCGAGCCCCTGATTGATGCCGGGGTGGAGGTTGTAGAGACGGGTAAAAAAGTCTTTACTGATCTGGATGGCAAATACAGCCTTGAATTGCCGTCGGGAAAATACGAAATCAGGGTTTTTTACCCTCAGTATCAGGGGCAGAGGGTCATGGACGTGACAGTTACCTCCCGCAAACCGGCGCGCATTGACCTTTCTCTTGCGCCTGGAGCAGCAGATGTGGAAGTTGTAGAGGTCGTAGTAGAGGCGGCGAAGGCTGCTGAAGCCACTCAGCTCCTCATAAGGAAAAATGCCCCTGCCGTGACGGACAGTGTAAGCGCGGAAACGATGTCGAAGCAGCCGGACTCGGACGTGGCAGCGGTTGTAGCGAGGGCGCCCGGCATTACTGTTGTGGATGATAAGTTTGTATATATCCGGGGACTCGGTGAGCGTTATACATCAGCGTCGCTCAATAGTGCGGCCCTTCCGACAACCCAGACGGAGAAAAAGGTTGTGCCTCTGAATCTGTTCTCTGCTGATGTGATTGAGTCCATTAACGTTATCAAATCTTACACCCCGGATCTACCGGGTGAATTTACCGCAGGAATGGTTCAAATTAATACAAAGGACTATCCCGATACATTCGAGATGAAGTTTTCCGCCTCAGCAGGGTATAACTCGGAGACAACAGGGAAGGATTTCAAGACTTACAAAGGGGGAGACACGGACTGGCTTGCTATGGACGACGGGACACGCGAGCTTCCTGACAACGTCCCGGACAAAAAGATTATCAGCACAACAGAAAACCTGGAAAAAATCGGAGAGGACTTTCCTAACATATGGAATACTGAAACCGAGACAGCGACGCCTTCTTATGGAGGGAATTTTCATATCGGCAATAAATATGACAAGTTCGGCATCGTCTTTGATCTGGGGTATGACGCCGACTTTCAAACAAGGAAAGAGAAACTCTTTGAGTATATAAATCCAAAAACTACATTTGATATAAGAAGAAATCTTGATCTTACTTATTGGGAAAAGACCTATAACTGGAACAGCATTCTGAATATGGGCTATAAATTGAGTCCAAATCACAAAATATCATTCAAGAATTTTTATACAAGAAAGGCAAAAGACGAGGTCAGGGAATCAGAGGGCTTTGTAGAAGAAAATGCAATTAATACTACTGATGATAAAACTGAGATAAATACAAAGGACACCCGTCTTTACTGGAGCGAGGAAAGCATATACTCAGGCCAACTGCTGGGCGATCATCGTGTAGAGGCGCTGAAAAGCCGCATTAACTGGAAACTGGGCTATGGCCATTCAACCCTTGATGAACCGGATACGAGGACCATCAGGTATACATTAAGGGAAGCGCCGCCCGGCATATTCGAGTTTAAGCTTTATACTGGTGATGAGAGCGGTTTGAGAACGTTTACAGAGCTGGACGAAGACCTTTATGAAGGAGGCTTTGACTGGGAGATTGACCTTAAGGAATGGGTAGGGCATCCTATAAAGGCAAAATTCGGACCAAACTTATCATATCGCTACAGGACCTTTGACCACCGGAGATTTAACTTTGCCAGTGCCACCTCAAATTTTACCGGGATTGACACTACTCAGGACCCGGAGAGTATTTTTGACCCCAAGAATATTGGTGGCGGCAGCGCTAGCGCTCCGGGTGTGATAAGAATTTCCGAGTCTACCCGTAAATCTGACCACTATGATGCAGACCATATGATCACCGCCGGCTATCTCATGGCAGATACTCCTTATTTCTTTTTTGAAAAATTGAGGTTTGTAGGCGGGCTCAGGGTTGAGCAATCAGAGCAGCGGCTGGACAGCCTGGACCCCCAGTTTATGGACCCAAATAATCCCGGACAGCCCTTACCAATAAATGTTGAAAATGACGATACGGATTATCTCCCTTCCGCAAATCTCATTTATAGTCTAAGCAAAGACATGAATCTGCGTCTCGGCTATTCCCGGACAGTGAACAGGCCTGAGTTCAGGGAGATGGCCCCTTTTCAATTTACTGATGTTGCTGCCGGAGAGCAAACGGTAGGAAATACGAAGCTGAAGCGCGCCCTGATCAAGAGTTATGATCTCAGATGGGAATGGTTTATAAGCTCGGAAGAGCTCCTCGCCCTGAGCTTTTTCTACAAGGGCATAGAGGCACCAATAGAAAAGGTAAAGCAACACACCGGTGGTGGAACCATTAATACCTTCCAGAACTCATTAAAAGCGGAAAATTACGGCCTTGAGGTCGAGGCGAGAAAGAATTTAGGGTTTATCCATCCTCTGCTTTCTCCTTTTAATGTCCTTGCCAATTACACCTATGTAGATTCACAGGTTGAGATAGATCCTCATCCTGCCGGGTTTGATATGCAAACTATAATGACCTCAATGGAGCGGCCGCTTCAGGGGCAGTCAGACCATGTAGCCAACGTAACACTCGAATACAATCTCAGTAAATGGGACTTGACGGCCCGTCTCCTTTACAATTATGTAGGCGCGCGTATAAGCAATGTCGGCACCAACGATCTTCCCGACATCATAGAGGAGCCGTCTGAAATGCTCGACTTCATACTGATAAAGCGCTTCGGTAATTTGGGGCTCAAGCTTTCAGCCAAGAACCTGCTTGATGAAGAAGTGCTGTTTACCCAGGGAAGAAAAGTCTTTAATCAGTATAAGGAAGGCAGAAGCTTCTCCTTTGGTTTGTCTTACGGGATATAAATAAAAGAATTGTGGAATTTGACTAAGCGCTTCTGCCTGCAGATTTAACGGATTTTTAACATTACCTTCATCATCACGTAAATGTAGATGGGTATAATTTTATAAAACTGCATGGAGGTGATATGTTTCAATCATTATGCCGATTTTACTTTAGATTTAAAAAAACATTTCAGAACAAGATAAGGAGAATGAATGAAAACGACCAGGATACTCGCGATACTTTTCCTTGCCCTGATGATATTTTCTGCCAATGCCTTTGCAGTACAAAGCTCACTGCCAAACACGAATGCAGATACAGGATCGTCAGTTGAAATCCCTTTTAATATTGATGATTCAACAGGCATATCAGGCTTTCAGTATAAAGTAACATTTGACCCTTCAGTGCTTTCATGCACTACGAGCACGGCGCTGAAAGGACAATTATTAATTGATGCAGAAAATAATGAAGGTCAATCATGGAGTTTATCTAAAAATACAACAGTTGCCGGGCTGATAATCATTTCAGGGTATGAAGCAGGCTCAACTGCCCTGCCCGGTCCTGGTGGTGGGACCCTGGCAAAAATCCGGTGCACCGCTGTCGGTAGCCCTGGAGCAAGCACCCCTCTTAACTTTACTTTTGCAAAAATAGTGGATGTGTTTGGTAATGCCATACCCTCAACTGCTGCCAATGGTGTTTTCACGATCAATCCGGCTCCATGTGTTCCAACAGGCACGGACGATGATTGTGACGGGAAAGACGATGACTGTGACGGCGCCCCTGATGACGAATATGTACCGACGCCTACAACCTGCGCCCCGGGTGATTGCGGAACACAGGGCCAGTTGATTTGTCAGAATGGGACGATAGTCGATACCTGTAAATTAACTGCCTTATGCCTTCCTGAAGTCTCAGTGAATCCGAAAAGTATAGACTTCGGCTGTTCAAATATAAATCCCTCAAAAAAAACTGTGACCCTGACCATTACAAATACCGGATTGGTAGATCTGAACAATATCGCACCCTCGGTACAGGGGCTGGACCCATCAGAATTTCAAATTGATATCGACACCTGTTCCGGCAGTACGGTAACTCCGTCCGGGACTTGTACAATGAATATCTCCTGCTCACCCGCATCGGAAGGCGTGCAGCAAGCGGAACTTTCAATTTCATCTAATGATCCATACGGGGCAAAAAGGGTGCAGTTAAGATGTGTAGGTATCGATAGCAGCCATGATACTGACGGGGATTGTATCCCTGATACTGAGGAGGGCAATTATTCGAATGACCCTGCAAAGGCCGAGGCCGACTTAGTTAACACTACAGGTAAAATTCTTATAGACACATCTTTCAATGCAGGCACAAATCTCACCGATGTCCATACGATGAGCGCCAATGATTCATTTCTAAATCAGACCAAGCCATCCGATTATCTATTTACCGACCTTGTGTCTTTCAGGGTGGCCGGGGTGCAAGTTGGAGGAACAATAACTGTTGACATCACATTCCCATCCGTTGCTTCGGGAGCTAAATACTTCAAAGTAGACGACAATGGCTTTTCTGAATTTTCCGGCGCTGTGTTCAATGGAAATACTGTTACGTTAACACTTACCGACGGAGGCGCCGGCGACGAAGACGGGCAGCCAAATGGCGAGATATTAGAGCCGGGAGGCGTAGGCACTCCGGGTGTCGACAATATTATCTGCCCTACATGCGTGGGGAATACTTCTAACAGCGGCGGTGGAGAAGGTAATATCAGCGGCGGCAAATGTTTCATAGCTACAGCGGCTTATGGAAGTTATCTGGCGGATGAAGTCATGGCATTGAGGGAATTCCGGGACAAATTTCTTCTGACAAATTCAATAGGCAGGTCGCTTATAGTGGACCTGTACTACAAATATTCACCACCGATAGCAGATTATATCGCGAAGCATGAGTCTTTGAGGACCATGACGAGGATAGCGCTGACCCCCATAGTGTATTCAGTTAAATACCCGTATTTATCTATGGGTATGCTGGTGATTG
This sequence comes from uncultured Nitrospiraceae bacterium, assembly GCA_964393845.1. Taxonomy (GTDB): domain Bacteria; phylum Nitrospirota; class Thermodesulfovibrionia; order UBA6902; family UBA6902; genus UBA6902. The sequence goes on along the minus strand of CAYMUX010000054.1, from coordinate 13,802 downwards.
GTTTTGCGGCAGCGTTGGGGCAGAGAAGACAGAAGCAAAGGAAATTATTATCTGTCTGCAAATTTAATGGATTCTTAACATTACCTTCATCATCACGTAAAGGTATTTGAGTAACATAATCTAAAACAATTTCCTGCGCAAGAAGTCTCATCAGTCTGTGAAAGCAGGCTGGTTCAGTGTGCACATCATATAAAAATGCTCCGGAGGGAGGTGACATGTTCTACCTTTATACCAGTTATCGCCTGAAATAAAGGGAGGAGCTGATATGTTTCAATTTTCTCGATAATCCGTAGATTTCAAAAACGCTTCAAATAATTCTTAAGGAGGAAAAAAATGAGAAAGGAACTGACATTGTTTTGGATGTTATTATGTTTTACCCTTATGTCGGTCAGTAATGCTTCGGCGCTTACCAACATCGCCGGAAACGTTACAGGAAACCAGACATGGGGGCCGACCGGCACCCCCGGTTTTCAGGATACCGAATTTCTTCTGCAGGGCTCTATTTTTGTCCCGGCAGGCGCTGATCTTACCATTCAGCCGGGAGTAACGATTTACGGCGAAGAGTTATCTATCGGTTTATTGGCTGTTCAAAGGGGAGGAAAGATACATGCTGTCGGAACTCCAACTCAACCGATCGTGTTTACCAGTCAAAAAGTTAAATTGGGACTGACACCGGCGCGTGGTGACTGGGGAGGCGTTATCATCAACGGGTATGCGCCTATAAATGTTCCGGGCGGGGAAGCCGCCGGTGAAGGGAACACCGGCACTTATGGCGGAACAAACCCTTCCGACAATTCAGGTGAGATTCAGTATGTGCGCGTTGAATATGCCGGTCATCTCTTTACACCCACAAACGAATTAAACGGGATAGCCTTCCAGGGCGTGGGCAACGGAACTACGGTGGACCACGTTCAGGTGCATATGAATGCCGATGATTGCATCGAGATGTTCGGGGGAACAGTAAACATGAAGTACATGCTGGGCACCTGGTGCGAAGACGACACCTTTGACTGGACCGAGGGCTGGAGCGGTCAGGCACAGTTTGTCGCTACCAAGCAGAGAGCAGACGGCATGACCGACCGCAGCATAGAGGCTGATAATAATGAATTCGGTCATGACAACACGCCCCGCTCTCACCCTGTAATCTATAATGTGACGCTTGTCGGAGATCCATACACAACATATGGAACAGGCAGCACACATGGAATGGAGCTCAGGCGCGGCACCGCAGGCGAGATATACAATGTAATAGTTACAGGACATAAAAGTAATGGTATCAGAGTTACTGATGCAGCCACTGTAACGCAGGGTAATGCCGGAGCGCTGAAGGTAAGTAACGGCATCGTTTTCGGTAACAATGGCGGTGGCGCACAGTTTAATACTAATGCTCAGACTTTAGTTAACAGCGGTGCATGGGCGAATCTTCAGGTTGTAGATCATCAGCTTTGCAACCCCTTTGACTACAGCAAACCTAACTTCGCCCCTGCTGCCGGCTCACCGGCTGTCAATGGCACAGTCCCGGTAGCGACTCCGCCAAATAACGGTTTCTTTGATACCACAGTGAATTTCATCGGCGCAGTTGATCCGGCGGGCAATGACTGGATGTACGGGTGGACAAATCTGGGTCAAAAACAGCTTGTGGGTGACATGGACTACACTGACACAGTTGACATCTCCGACGTAGTGAAGGTCAACAGGATATCAAATGGTTTGGATCCTGTCCAGGCTTGTATAGATGCCGACAACAGCGGCGTGGTTGATATCTCGGATGTCGTTCAGATAAACAGAATCTCAAACGGGATAGACCCAACTCGTACATGTTGTCAAGAATAAGAAATAAGAAAGGAGGAGAATAAAATGAAAATAGCCAAGATACTTACGATTATAGTTTCCTTTGTCCTGCTGGCAATGTCGGCCAATGCCTTTGCAGTGCAAACATCCCTGCCGCCGCTCACAACTGCGGCTGCAAATACAAATGCTGTCTACATCGACTTAAGCCTTGACAATGCAACCGGCATGTCGGGCTTTCAGTATGCCGTAACATTTGATCCGGCAGTGTACAACTGCTCCATAGCGTCGGGCACGGGGTCTGCGGCGGTACTGAAAGGACAAATGTTAATAGATTCAGAAAGTACTGACGGTCTTTCATGGAGTATAAGTAAAAATTCAACAGTTCCCGGTCAGATAATCTTTTCAGGGTTTGAATCAAACTCACTCGCAATGCCTGCCGGTTACAGCGGAGTACTGGCGAGAATCCGGTGCAAAGCCGGAGCCGTTCCCGGAGCCGGCACCCCTCTTAACTTTACTTTTGCGAAAGTAGTGGATGAGTTTGGTATTGAGATTCCCTCAACTGCTGTCGGCGGCACTTTCACAATTAATTGCAACCCGACCGCACCGGAAGTATGCGACGGGTTTGACAACAACTGCGATGGACAGGCCGATGAAGGCGGAGTGTGCGGGCCCACCTGTACAGATGCTGATCTCGACGGATACAGTGTGGAAGGCGGCGCTTGCGGACCGGCAGACTGCAATGATTCAAATTACGCAGTTAATCCTGGAGCAGCGGATGCAGTGTGCGACGGAGTGGACAACAACTGTAACGGCACACCCGATGATGGCTATGTACCAACACAGACAACCTGCGGCGTAGGCGCATGTTCAGCAGCAGGCACATCAAGCTGTGTAGGCGGAGTAATAGTAGACACCTGCACGCCTGGCACGCCATCAACTGAAGTCTGCGATGGAATAGACAATGATTGTAACGGTGTAGTAGATGACGGCATTGCTCCTGTTCCAACGACCTGCGGCGTAGGCGCATGTCAGGCATCAGGTGCGTTAACTTGTCAGAACGGACAGATGGTCGGCAGTTGCACACCGGGCCAGCCGACAACAGAGGGACCATTCGGTAATCCTACCTGTTCCGATGCAACAGACAATGACTGTGATGGCGCAACAGACGCAGCAGACTCAGATTGCGTGCAGCAGTGCGTTCCTTCACAGGAAGTATGCGACGGTGTTGATAATGACTGCGATGGACAGATCGATAATGGCATCGCGGCAGTTCCGACAACCTGCGGCGTAGGCGCTTGTCAGGCCTCGGGCCAGGCAACCTGTCAGGGCGGACTGATGGTTGACAGTTGCACAGCGGGTTCCCCGTCAGCAGAAGTATGTAATGGTATTGACGACAACTGTGACGGCACGGTTGATAACGGCATCGCTCCTGTTCCGACAACCTGTGGTGTAGGAGTATGTGCAAGAACCGGCCAGCAAACCTGCCAGAACGGGGTGATGGTTAACTCATGCACTCCCGGAAATCCAACAGGAACTGATAACAACTGCAACAACATAGACGAAAACTGCAATGGCACTGCTGATGAAAATTATGTGCCGGCGACGACAACCTGCGGCGTAGGCGCATGTCAGGCATCGGGTCTGATGATCTGTAATGCGAACCACGTTCCCGTTAATACTTGTTTGCCGAATGCACCGCAACCGGAAGGACCGGTCGGTGATGCAACCTGCAATGACAGTAGTGATAACAACTGCAACGGTAAAACTGACGGCGCTGACGCCAACTGTATAGTGCCTCGGATAAATTCGCTTCCTGCCATGACTGCAGACGCAGGTACGACAGTTGCAATCCCTGTTAATGTTGATGATGTAACAGGTATATCAGGCTTTCAGTATTTCGTAGCATATGATCCTTCAGTGCTGACATGCACCGCAGCGCTGAAAGGACAATTGTTAACAGATGCGGAAAACAATGCCGGTCAATCATGGAGTGTGTCTTACAATGCGACAGTCCCTGGCCAGATAATCCTTTCAGGGTATGAAACAAGTTCGGCAGCGCTCTCAAACGGCAGCGGACCTCTGGCTGCGATACAGTGTAATGCTGTAGGCGCTCCCGGATCCAGCACCCCTCTGAACTTCACTTTTGCAAAAATCGTGGATGTCTACGGGACAGAGATTGGCTCCGCAGCTACTGCCGGTAGTGTTTCCTTAACACAGTCTGTTGTTACAGCGACAGGCAATGGCTACAACTATCCTGTGCCGGGATTCAGGGCGAGCTTATCGCTGAATGCAAACTCGACTTCTCTTGGAACAAGCTGGCTGAAGTACTCATTCAAGAGAATGTTCCTCTCAAGCACGGCAATTGCGGAAGTATCTGCTGCAGGAGGGACCGCAACTGTAACAGGCACAGCCGCAGTTAACGGGGCAGCAGGATGCGGTTTTACGGCAACGGTAACTGACGGCAGTCCTGATGCTATGGGGATAGTGATTACGCCTGGAGGCGCTTGCGCTACATCCTATAGCTCACCTGCCTCAGGTGTCAGCAGTGGAAATTATGTAGTAACGCAGTAAATCAGCACCATTCCCTAACCCCTCTCCCCTTGGGAGAGGGGTTAATGGGAGCCCGATGCAAGTCAAGGGCAAACACAAACTTTAAGGAGGATTTGAAATGAAGCTAACGAGGCTATTAATAACAACTCTTGTTATAGTCGGCTTGTTCATGATGTCTTCAATGGCATTTGCGTCTCCGAGTGCAAGCCTGCTGTATAATGAAACAGCTTTAGGCGGAGGTCTGTGGCAGTACGATTACACATTCAATAACACATCCAACGCGGGAGAATACCTTTACAAGATATTCTTGGATTTTGGTCAGGCATACACAGCTACCGGTTCACTCCTTCCGACAGGCTGGTTTGGCACAGTATGGGAAGGGACGAATAGCACGGCATCTTTAGATGCGATGACCATAGATACGAGCTATGATATAGCTGCCAATAATTCTCTGGGTGGATTCAGTTTCAACGTTAACCAGCAATTAGGGAATATTGCCTATACTGCTGAGTTTGATGACCATGCGGGGAATTTATCAGCATTTGCCGGCACAACTGCCGTTGCTCCGGAGCCGGTAAGTTCAGTTCTGTTTCTCATCGGGAGTGCAGCGTTGGGCGGCAAAAGTTTCTTGAAAAGGAGAATGGCAGCCTAATAATAAAAATATGCTGTACGAAGTTTGGAGTAAGAGGTAAAGGGAGCCAAGGGTTAAACACTGAATAGACACTTCCTGCGCGGGAAAGTGGTAGGTTACACCCTTGGCTCTCTTAATTATACTGAATGACACAAATTTCATGGAACCGACATAATCCTGTAACATTTTTTTGATAGGCTTAAATAAAAAAGAGGAAAGGAGGGAAAAATGAACGCACTTACTATAAACATAAATGAAGTCGCCGAGGCATCGTGTCCATACGGTGATATCATCGCTGATGTCTGCCGCGCCTCGATATCATCAATGAAGCTGGGGCTGATAGCTGGTCTCAAATACTGCACCAGCGAAGATTATGACGGATGCCCCATATTCCTGGCCAAAATCATAAGGAAGAGGTGATTGAAATGTGCCTGAAACTTAAAAGGCTTTTCCACACTTCAAGTAAATATCAAACGCAGGAGGTTTCATTATGATAATCGACGCAAGAGATCTTTCGTTTGATGAGACATTTAAAGAATTGAAAGATGTTATTTCCCACGGTTATGCAGGCCGCGATGAGGTATCGGTCTTTGTTGACGCTTATGACTGTGAAAAATTAAATCTCATTACGGGTTTTGTAGAAATACTATTGGACTGTAAAACCAGAGTCGTGGAAGCAAATGGATACTATATTCTCAAAGTCATTCAGGAACCTGTTGCCCAGGCATGCTAAGGAAAATAGCTGAAAATGGAGGAAGCCATGAAATGTCCGCATCTTGTCCGATTGATTGGATCATCCTGCAAAGCTGTATAAACCCCATGTCCCGCATTCGTTTGAGCTTCACGAATACTGCCATACCATAGAACATAGAAAGCGCCCTTTTTATCTTAAGGCTGTCATCAGAAATAATGCCATTAAATTACATATATATTTCATTGAATCTTAACTCTCTTTTCATTCTCATTTAACAATCAATGGATAGAATAGCTGACAGGATATCCCGCCGCGAGAAAGGAGGTTGGCCAGGCAGCAGCAGAACGGCGCGATTGGGAAGCATCAAAAATATTAATAACAGATAAAACCAGAATAAGGAGGAACACATTATGCGAATAGCAGATAAGTGCATGAGTCTTTTCTTTGCAGGAAGTTTAATGTTAAGTATGACTGCCGGAACAATCATCGCCGGACCATCGACTGCGCTGGCGGACGATGAAATGGACTTGTTTCATGAAGATCATACGCCAGAGGGTTTTGGCGAATTCTATGGTCCGATCAGCTCGGAGAGTCCTTACCTGGTACCGGTTGCATCAGGGATCGAATTCACGTCGATTCTTACTGTCGGCGATGCTGTAAGGAAAACACATAAAGGTAACGAGGACTATCGCATGGTCGGCATTCCTGACGGACTGGGAGCCTATGATAATGGCGACGGAACCATGACGGTACTGATGAACCACGAACTGCGCAGTGACCGCGGTATCGAGCGCGCTCATGGCGGCATAGGTGCGTTTGTATCCCGCTGGAAGATCCGCAAGGGTGACCTTAAAGTGCTGAGCGGCGAGGATCTGATCAGGAATGTGAAGGTCTGGGATTCTGCCATCGGGCAGTTTGTGGATAGCACGAACGAGGTCTTTGCCCGATTCTGTTCCGCTGATTTGCCACAGCCTTCAGCATTTTTCAACTTCAACTCGGAGAAGGGTTTCAGGGAAGGCCGGATATTCATGAACGGCGAGGAAGATGGCGACGAAGGACGCGGCTTTGCGCATGTCATCATGGGAAGGGGTAACTCCGCCACGTATCAACTTCCATCCCTGGGCAGGTTCAGTTGGGAGAACAGCGTTGCCAGTCCATTCATGCAGGACAAAACTATTGTGATGGGTATGGATGACGACGGCCTGAGCGACAGCCAAGTATATGTCTACATCGGCATGAAGCAGAAGCAGGGCAATCCGGTGATTCAGGCAGGTCTGATGAACGGCAAACTATACGGAGTGAAGGTGGGTGATATCGTCACTCCGCAGACCGAAGATGCGGTTAGCGGTTTCGGAACTGTCTCGACGACGTTTTCCCTGACCGATCTCGGAGATGTGTCGAATATCAGCGGCGCTCAAATTGAGGCAAACGGGCTCGCGGCAGGCGTGAGCAACTTCCGCCGTGTTGAAGATGGCGCATGGGACATTACGAACCCGAACAGGTTCTATTTCGTTACAACCGCAAATTTCACTACGGCGAGTCGGCTTTGGTCTCTCACCTTTACCGACATCACACATCCCGAACTGGGGGGCCGGATTAACTTGCTCTTGAACGGAGGTGATGTCACCAATACTGTCAAGATGATGGATAATATAACAGTCGATACTGACGGCAACGTTATCATCCAGGAAGACCCCGGCAATCAGGCGTATCTTGCGAAGGTCTGGTCGTACAATCCGGTTACCGGACTGTTGACCGAAATCGCGCAGCACGACCCTGCACGTTTCACGCCGGGAATCTCTGATTTCACACAGGACGAGGAATCGTCAGGGGTTATTGATGTGTCTTCGATGTTCGAAGGGGCGCCAGGATATGATCCTGAGAACTTCCGGTATTTGCTTCTCGACGTTCAGGCGCATACTCCTGTTGCTGACCCTGAGCTCGTGGAGCGCGGGCAGCTTCTCATGATGAAGGTAGCAAAGTAAGGAACTTACAGAACTAATTGCTGCGTTAGGTTTGCTGCGAATACCTGACGCAGCAATGTTTCATAATCTTACCTCATTCACCTCTTCTCCATCGAAAAATTTCACGATAATTTAATACCTGTTTACTAATCCTGTAATCATCAGTCGTTAAACTACATAGCAGGATGTTAAAGAATATGAGGAATAATCAAAATAATGCTTCTGTGTGATTTCCACATTCACACAACGTATTCAGACGGCTCGATGGAGATGAGACGAACGATTGACCTGGTCGGCCAGACAGGATTTGATGTTATCGCCATAACCGACCATGTAGTAAATGGTGATAATTCCCTCGGCCCGACTTGTAACAGAAATTTAACAAATACGTCATCATGATGTAATAGACTTTTAATAAGATATAAACATGGAAATAGTAAGTACAGAGGCTAATCTGAAAGTACAATGTCCCTCATGTGATTCTGATGCTATTTACAGGTACGGAAAAACGAAAACAAAAAGACAGCGGTTCTTTTGCATGATGTGTGAACGGCAATTCAGCGAGGGCGCAAAAAAACATACTGTTCAGGGCAAAAAACCGCTCTGCCCCGCATGCGGAAAGACCATGCACGTCTATAAAATAGAGAAAGAGATTATCAGATTCAGGTGTTCCGATTATCCAGAATGTAAGACCTTTAGAAAGTTCAGAATAAAAGAAGAGGTAAAGGAGGAAAGGGATGAGCTATTACATGCATAATATTCCGGGAAGGCTCAGGGTAAAGAGCCCGCTTCTGAAAAGAAACGATGCGGCTGCGGACAAACTTAAGATGGCGCTCAGTTCGATCCAGGGTATTGCTGCGGTTGACTTCAACCCCACTACAGGAAGCCTCCTGATCAACTATAACCACCGGACAACGAATCATGATGATATAATCAGTCTGCTTGAACGCAAAAGGTATTTTGACCGGAAAAAGGCGATGTCAAATGATGGATACTTTCATAAGGCCGCAGAAAAAACAGGCCATGTGATAGGCAAGGCCGCCCTCGGTATGGCTATAGAGAAGGCATTTGAAGGTTCCGCGCTTTCGCTCCTCGGGCTGCTGATCTAATCCGTGCATTCTCTCGCCCAACTTTCCGGGGAAGTTTGTTCTTCTTTACATTAAAAAGATTTACCGAAGGTTAAATTCAATAATACAACTGTATAAGGAGAGCTTCAGCATATGAAAAAAGTATTGATTTTATTTTTACTGGTGTTTGTTGCCGGATGTGCAAAACAATTACCCCCGCCAAGTGAAACAGCAATGCCGAAAGAAACTGCAAGAGAAACCGTCAAGCCGGGGAAAAAGGTCGAAAAAGAAGTAGTGAAAGAAACTGTAGAACAAAAAGAGGCGCAACTTCAGGGAAGTGTAACATCAGCGAAGGCTGAGGAACTATCTGTTTTCAAAGATGCGCTGTTCGATTACAACAAATATAATATCCGTGATGACGCGCGTCCCGTTCTCGACGCCATTGCCTCTTATCTGAAGAAAAATGGAAAAGTCACTGTTATCATTGAAGGCCACTGCGATGAAAGAGGGACCAACGAATATAACCTGGCACTCGGGGAAAAGAGGGCAAACGCTGCCAAGGGGTATCTCGTATCACTCGGCATCCCGTCTTCAAGAATGTCAACGGTAACGTATGGAGAGGAAAAGCCGCTCTGTACCGGGCAGAACGAAACCTGCTGGCAGAAAAACAGGCGGGCGCATTTTATTGTCCAGGGGAAATGAAATTGTTTTGCAATAAAAGATACTGAACCAAACCGCAACCCATTGTGATCACATAGGCCCACGGTTCAGATTCCGCTTCCGCTTTACTCATATATTTCAGGCATTCAAGCGCGAGCATGCCTCAAAAACATCTTTCATGCGGCGTGAGAAAACCTAATCCAACTTTTTGAGATCCGCCAGTTCAATAATGAAGTGCAACACTTGGGAGAGCAGAAAGGTAAATGCTATCTTAAGTGTCTATGGGAAAACGATATAATCATTTAAGCCTTGAAGAACGAGACAAAATAACGGTAATGCAGTCAAGGAAAAGCGATAAGTGAAATAGCCAGGGTAATTGGCAGGAACAAAGGAACGATTTCACGTGAATTGCAGAGGAATTCATCATCAGAGTACAAACTTTATCTGTCGCACAGGGCACAAGGGAGGGCAGAACAAAGGAAGCAAGAAGCATGTGCACGTCCTCGACTGAAGAATAATCGAATTAAGCTCTATGTACGCAACAAACTATCAGAAGGCTGGTCGCCGGAACAAATTTCTGGAAGGATAAAAACAGAACATGAGTGCCTTTCAATTAGTCACGAGGCGATCTATCAGTACATTTATGATTCAAAGACTTCCGATAGAAAAGAGTTGATAGGCTGCTTAAGGCGTGCACACCGGAAACGCAAGTCAAAAGGGATAGGGAGAAAAACAAAAAAGACCAAGATACCTAATCGCACCCCGATTGAGGCAAGACCTGCATCTGTAGAAACCCGTCAACAGTTTGGGCATTGGGAGGGTGACAGTATGGTATCCAGAAAGAGTACCGTCTCCCTTAATTCTCTGGTTGAACGCAAAAGCAGATTGCTCATACTTACAAAGCTCAAGAGGAAGTCCGCAGATGAAACGTGTAAAGCTGTTATTAAGAGATTAAACGGTTTTCCTCAGAAGAGCAGAAGAACTTTAACCATGGACAACGGATCAGAGAATGCCGGACATCAGAAGATTACTTCTGCTATAGGCATCAAGTGTTACTTTGCTCAACCATATGCATCATGGCAAAGAGGCACAAACGAGAATACCAACGGGTTGATTAGATGGTATTTGCCAAAAGGCACTGATTTCAGTAAGATTTCAGATGAACATATCGCTCAGATAGAATCTTTGATAAATAATCGCCCCAGAAAATGTCTGGGGTTTAAAACGCCAATAGAAGTCGCTTCTTCTTTTGTTGCACTTCGAGGTTGAATGTAGGGTTTACTATTTTTCTGACATCCCTTTTTATTGTTTAAATATTGGTGATATCGAGCGTGATAAATATATTGAGAGTAAGCTAATAGGAACTGAGATGTAATTATGCATACCTATATTAAACATACGTATTTTGACTCAGTGCTTAGTAACATAAAAAATGATCGAAATTTAGCTTATGCTGTTTCATTGGATGCCCTTCATAAATGGAAAGATAAGTCGCAAGAGATCGTTTTAGAATTTTTAAAAAAACAAACAACCTTATCGACCAGTAAGCTGGAAGGTATCACTGATGCCTTAATTGAATTTTCAAATTACAGTCTTATGGACCGCAATTTATTGGCTCAATTGCGTGTAAAAGTAGATTCTCGGATTTATGATGATACTGATGGTTCAAATTTGGCATGGGTAAAAAACGTTTTTACTTTATTTAGGAGTCAAACTCAGTTAGACTTCCACCTTAAATGGATAATTACTTCTTTATTGGGTAACCCTACTATTCCTATATCTGCTTTATATGTTGAACCTCTTTTAGATTTGTTGAAATATTTTATAGATAATGAAAAGTTAGATAACGATACGAAATTTGACGTTATTATTTGCGCTAACCAGATAAAATTGGAGCTTTTACATACTGATGACTATGATGATCTTGTTGACCTTAGAATAACTGTATTGCGAATTCTAAGAAAGGGACTGCCAATTTCTTTATATCCTCGGTTTATTTTTTTAAAAATACGATATTTTATTCGATCAGTGCTTGATTTTGGTTCACTTTACGATATCCTCGCATTAGTTGCAGTTATAGCTGCTCCGTTTGGCACTCTTTTTTTTCAAGATAATACAATATTCCCAGCAATTGTCGCATGCATTGGACTGGTTATTTTGTTTGCAATAAAATTCCGTAGTGCTCAGAGAAAACGAAGGAAGTAGTTTATCCGGGCCGTTTGACTACGTTTGACTTGTCGTTGGCAGGATAGAGTCAACAATTTATCGCTTAAGGTGAGAATACGCATGAGGGTCAGGTCTACACATTGTACAAACAAAGCGTAAAGGGAAAAATTTGTCCGGAGTTGGGGTCTTTACAAATTGATATTTGGATAAATGATTTTATCCATTGCTTGCATGCGACACTGACTATCTGCTACAAACAGATTCATATGGGTAGGCATAGAAAATGAAACTTTACGGAAAAATCAAAGAAAAACTATCCTTTATCGCCGAGGAAGAGAGCATTTACCATGCTCGTACCGAAGGCGATCTTTTGGAGGACGGGAAAGTCCGGCCCAAACTCATCGACCTTTTTGCGGGCGCCGGTGGAATGACCCTTGGCTTTACCAAACTGACGGGCCATATTTTTCAGTCGGTGTGGGCGAACGATTTCAATGATCATGCTGCAAAAACCTACAATGCAAACTTCAATGATCGCTGTGTCGTAGGCGACATAGTCAGTATTCTCGACGACCCACGTACAAGAATTCCCAAAGCAGACGTTGTAATCGGCGGGCCGCCTTGTCAAGGGTTCAGTCTCTTGAACAAAAATCGGAACGGTGATCAGAGAAAGGAACTGTGGCGACCGTATATGGAAGTGGTTGATCGGTCAGGGGCTTCGATTTTCGTGATGGAAAACGTACCTGAACTGCTCAACTCTTTCGAGCATGGAGAAATTATCGGCATTGCCGAGGCTATGGGCTTCACGGTCCGCTGGGCAAAATTGTGTGCTGCGGATTATGGGGTGCCTCAAACTCGTAAACGGGCTTTTATCATCGGCTGCAAATTTGCCGATCCGGGCGAGGTCTTTCCCCCAAAGAAATCACACTATAATCCAAACAAGCAACAGAAGGCTTTTTCGGAAGAGTTCGACAACTATACTTCCGAGCCTGAGCCATGGAGAACCGTAGAAGACGCCATAGCGGATCTGCCTGCGCCCGTAGGGACCGAAATTCGTGACCTGCCGCCTCCGCTTGATCTTCATTTCGGTCGCACGCCGACACAGAAAAGCATACAGCGATATAAGTCAATTCCAAAAGAAGGAATGAACAGGTTTGATCTCCAAAAGAAAGCCCTCCATCTGACGCCGGATTGCTGGGTACGCAAGACCTCTGGCGGCACTGATCTGTTCGGCAGGCTTTGGTGGAAAAGACCTGCGTTTACCATCAGGACCGAGTTTTTCAAGCCTGAAAAAGGACGGTATCTGCATCCTGTGCAGCATAGGCCGATCACTCACCGCGAAGCGGCACGGCTTCAGTCTTTTCCGGATGATTTCAAGTTCACCGGCTCTAAAATAGAAATAGCTAAACAGATAGGCAATGCCGTGCCTCCTTTGTTGGCGGCCCGCATTGCGGATTGCGTTTATGCATTAATCATATCAAAAGGGTTGAACCGATGCCGGACGTCTTCAGCAAGAAAAAAAGAAGCTGGGTTATGTCTCGAATTTCGGGCAGCAACACAAAGCCCGAAATAATAGTCCGTAAAATGATCTATGGCATGGGCTTTCGATATAGATTAAATGTGCGTAAACTGCCCGGAACTCCGGACATTGTGTTGCCGAAGCATAAAAAGGTGGTGTTCGTACATGGTTGCTTTTGGCATGGGCATAAGGGATGTAAACGCTCGCAACGACCTTCATCGAACAGAAGTTTTTGGAACAGGAAAATAGAACAAAACATGGCAAGAGACAAAAAGGCGATAAAGGATCTGAAAAAACTTGGATGGCAGATGCTGATCATATGGGGATGCAAAACACGCAATTTCGTAACCTTGAAAAAAATTCTTGTCAAATTTCTTGATAGAGAGGTGAGCAGTTAAATGGGATCAAAAGATAAAATCCGGTCATTTTTTGAAGCAAATGTCGGGAAGGTCGTCACCACACAGCAAATAAGAAAGGTGGCAGGTGTCAGTGAGTATGCTCGACGCTTGCGTGAACATTCAGCCGCTCAGCGAATCAGCGTTGAATATTTTAGCGCGCATCCGTCGACTTCCCCGCGCTTCACAACAGGAAGTTTTCGAAGCCTTGAAAAAGACTTTTGAGACAAAATAAGGAGAGCAATCTTACGGGCGTTGATTCTCACGCTCGTCCTCAGCATTTCCCTTATCTATTCGGATATAATTAATAGGATCGTAACCATTCAGTTACGGGTGGCAGCGCCACGCCCCGGATGATTTTTTATATT
>CAYMUX010000053.1:0-23777 GCA_964393845.1 uncultured Nitrospiraceae bacterium | reverse complement strand
CGGCCAACCGTGCGGTTACCGGTAGATCCGTACGATACCCTTAACTTTAGATCATCAATGGCTTTAACCGATTTGATAAATTCTTCTTCGTTTAAACGCCACGCAAATGCCAGCGAAGGAAATACAGCCCACTTATTTGTGGTAGAAAAACCAGAGAAACCATCCCTTCTTATTGTACCCGTTAAAATGTATTTTTTATCAAAGGAATAAGATAACCTTGCCATCTGGTATAGGGCTTGTTCTTTCCAGGTCTGTCTCCGGAGAAGAAACTGTAAATTATTCCTGGGACAAATCAGCGGCCATATCTGTTGAATCCGACAGCAGTCGCTATAATGTAGATACTAATATATGGGTCCCCCGCCTTACATCACAAAGCATTAGCCGTAACGGGCAAACCTATACAACGAGTTATGGCAGTCATGACAGTTATGGAAATCCGGGAACTATCTCAGAATCCGGCAATACCTCAAGGACAACATCCAGATCATACTGGTATAACACTTCAAAGAATATAGTACATAATAAGCCGTCATCGGAGACTGTTTCAGGCGGGTTTTCCGGAAGCTATACAACGTCATATGGTTACAATGGCAATGGAAATGTAACTCAAATAAATAAATATGGTGTAGTTACAAATTATGGCTATTACGGCAACGGAAATCTTCAGTCTGAAACTAACGCAAACCAAAGAACAATGTCTTATGGATGGAATTACGGGGTAATCAGCAGCATATCAACACCTCACTATACAATTAGTCGAAGTATTAACAGCAATGGAACTGTTGCCGGGGAAACCGATGGGAGAGGTAATTGGACATACTTTTCATACGACGGCAATCTAAGGCTGACTCAGATAAGTCCGCCCGGTGTTAATCCAACAAATTTCAGCTATCCTTCAGATAATTCAAGCAAAACTGCAACAAGAGGCAGTTTTGCTACCACATACTCTTATGATGGATTTGGGAGACCGACAGGTTTCAGCAACAGCAAAGGAGTCAGCACAAGCCTTGCTTATAAAGCTTGCGGCCCCAAGAATTATTCCGATTCCAATATAGGAGATCAAGTTTATTACGACAATTTTAACAGAGCAACACAAGCCTTCCACAAAGACGGTCAATCTATCAGCTATTCCTATTCAGGAAGCAATGTGACAATGACCAATGAAACAGGTGGATCTGCTACATATACCTATTACGCCTTCGGGGACCCGGATGAAAAATTTCTTGTTTCAGTTACCGACCCTTTAGGCGCTACAGCCTCTTACGGTAGAAATATGCCGGGTAGCCTCACAAGTATTTCTTATGGCGGCATGACCAGGTCATTTAGATATGAATAAAGAAACGTTCTTACAGGCGACTTGTATCCTGAAACCGTGGTTATCAGCTATGGACGGGACGGTGTCCGCAATATGACAAGCAGAAGTGATCCGTCTGGAACAAGAACTTATGGGTATGACGGCGTGAACAGGCTTACGAGCATAAGTTCCGGAAGTGGCGCTATCAGCTTTGGATATGACGGGGCAAGTAACCGGACTTCCATGACGAGCCCTTCAGCATCTATCAGTTATGCATATGATGCAGCGAACAGACTTACACAGAAAAGTGAGACTATAGCAGGCATTCCGTATTCAACAACATATTCCTATGATGGCAATGACAATGTCACATCTGTTAACTATCCAACGAGCATTCAGGTTTCCTATGGTTATAACTCACAAAACGAAGTCACATCAGTAAGTGGCTTTGGCGGAAGTGTTACTTCTATCGCCTATAATCTGGCAGGTCAACCAACCTCATATACTTTCTCAAATGGAATTCCAACAACTATCAGCTATAACAGCAGATATTTAACGACAGGAATAACATCATCAGGCGCAATTAATATTGGGTACACCTATGACTCAAGGGGAAATACCAAGACAATAACGGACAATTATGATAATTCTAAAAATCAGTCTTTTAATTATGATCCTGTTGACAGGCTGACCAATTTTAGCGGTGCATGGGGCTCCGGTTCCTTTTCTTATAATTCAGCCGGAAATAGAATGAATAAGATTGTAGGTTTAAGCAGCACAACATATCTTTATTCCGCAAGTAACAGGCTTAGTTCAGCTGCTGGAAATGAACCGGGAACTTATAGCTATTATGGGAACGGCAATTTACAGCAATTGATCGAGTCCGGAACAACGAATGATCTGACTTATGACGGATTCAGTAATATGACCGGATTTTCTTCAGGAGGCGCTCCGCTTGCTCAATTTGAATACGACGGAGACGGCATGAGAGTAAAAAAAATAACTCCTGCAAATACAATAGTCTATCATTATAATCAGGCCGGGCAGGTAATTGCAGAAACAGACAATAACGGTAGACTGATAGCAAACTATATATATGCAAATGGGAAACTGATAGCGAAAATAGATACTGATCCCGATGGAGATGGAATTCTTGATGATGGAGATGGCAGTGGCGCTATTGGGGATAATCCCTGCACAGGTGGTAATACGGCTAACTGCGACGACAATTGTCCGAATGCATATAACCCCGGACAAGTAGATTTGGACAGTGATGGTGTAGGTGATGTTTGTGACAATTGCCCGGTAATATCTAACCCCAACCAGGCGGATGCAGATGGAGACGGTGTAGGTGATGCTTGTGACAATTGCCTAACATCTAACTCCAACCAAGCGGATGCAGATGGAGACGGTGTAGGTGATGCTTGTGACAATTGCCCGGTAATATCTAACCCCAACCAGGCGGATGCAGATGGTGATGGCATAGGCGATACTTGTGATAATTGTCCGGCAACATCTAACCCCAACCAGTCGGATGCAGATGGTGATGGTGTAGGCGACATCTGTGATACCTGTACTGATACAGATAATGATGGTTACGGTAATCCGGGATATCCTGTTAATACATGCACTGTTGATAAGTGCCCGAATATTTCAAACCCTTTACAGGAAGATAATGATGGTGATGGGATTGGGGATGTATGTGATGATGATGACGACAATGATGGTTTAACAGATGATAGAGAAGGGATTTTGGGAACTAATCCCCTGAATCCTGATACCGATGGAGATATGATGCCTGACGGATGGGAAGTTGCCTTTGGTCTCGATCCCAAAGTAAATGACGCATCATCTGATAATGATGGTGATGGATATAGCAATCTTGACGAGTATCTGAGTAGAACACATCCAATGGCGATGATTGAGTGTGTGGACTGTCCGAAATATATTGATTATATGCCCTCTCGTGCCATTGCAATAGACAGTATGAATAGACCTCATATAGTATACGGCGGGGACCATCTTTATCATGCATATTATGACGGATCAGCGTGGACATATGAGACAGTCGACAGCTCATCGAGAGTTGGTTATAGCGCCTCTATTGCTATTGATACAAATAACTACGTGCATATTAGTTATGATGATGGGGTTAACAGTAAGCTTAAGTATGCTACAAACGTAGCAGGTAATTGGGTAACTACTATTATAGATTCCACTGCTTCGGGGGCGTATACATCAATAGCCATAGATGCAGGTAATAAGCCACATATCAGTTATTGGGTTAATAGTATTGGCCTTAAATATGCGACGAATGCATCAGACAGTTGGGTGATTACAATTATAGATTCTACTGATCGTTATACGGGCTTATATAATTCCATCGCCATAGATTCTAATAACAAAGTGCATATTAGCTACGACGATTATACAAATGGGTATTTAAAATATGCCACAAATACATCTGGCAGCTGGGTTTTTACGATATTGGATACATCTTCGAGAAATCGGAATAAGTATTCTTCCATAACCATAGACTCCGCTGATAATGTCCATATTAGCTATTATGATTCTTGGAATCGTGCTCTCAAGTATGCTACAAACGCATCAGGGAGTTGGATAATGACTTTCATAGAGTTTACTACTTTGAATTCCAGGGTATATACATCAATAGCAGCGGATTCCAATAATAAGGTGCATATCAGTTACTACGACGGCATTAATGCTCTCCATTATGCCACAAACGCATCAGGGAGTTGGATAATTACGTCCATAGATTCGACTGTGAGTTTAGGTGTGAATACATCAATAGCAGTGGATTCCAATAATAAGGCGCATATCAGTTACTATCAACGCTTTAATGATCTCAAGTATGCTACAAATAAATCAGGGACTTGGGTTACTTCAACCGTAGATTTATCAAGGCAGGTAGGGACATTTGCCTCCATAACCACAGACTCTAATAATAAGGTGCATATCAGCTACTATGATTATACTAATCGTGTCCTCAAGTATGCTACAAACGCATCAGGGAGCTGGGTTACGGCAACTGTGGTTTCAATGAGTGATATTGGTTATACTACTACATCCATAAAAACAGATTCCAGCAATAAGGTGCATATCAGCTACTACGATTATACTAATCGTGACCTCAAGTATGCTACAAACATATCAGGGAGTTGGGTCACTGCAACTGTGGATTCAACGGGCGATGTAGGTAGTGTACCCTCCATAGCAACAGATTCCAGCGACAAGGTGCATATCAGCTACTACGATTCTACCAATGGTGATCTCAAGTATGCCACAAACGCATCAGGTAGTTGGGTTACTGCATCTGTGGATTCAACGGGTTATGTTGGTTATTTTTCATCCATAGCAACAGATTCCAACAACAAGGTGCATATCAGCTACGACGATGGTACTAATTCTGATCTTAAGTATGCCACAAACGCATCAGGGAGTTGGATTGTTACTGCTGTAGATTCAGCTGGGGAGGTAGGGAGGTATACATCAATAGCAACGGATTCCAATAATAAGGTGTCTATCAGCTACTACGATTATACTAATCGTGACCTCAAGTATGCTACAAACGCATCAGGGAGCTGGGTTACTGCAACTGTGGATTCAACGGGTGATGTTGGTTATTTTACATCAATAGCAACGGATTCCAACAACAAAGTGCATATAAGCTACTACGATTTTACTAATTCTGATCTCAAGTATGCCACAAATGTATCAGGGAATTGGATTACTGTAATTATGGATTCTGCCGGGTCTGTAGGTCAGTATGCCTCCATAGCCTTAGATTCCAATAACAAACTGCATATCAGTTATTACGATGATACCAATTATGACCTCAAGTATATAACAACAAATATTATTAACAATCCACCTGTTTCCAACCCCGGCGGGCCATATGCAGTGGTTGAAGGACAGACGATAACTCTCAATGGAAGCGGTTCAACTGATCCGGACGGTACACTAACCTTGTATGAATGGGACATAAACAATGACGGAGCTTATGAATATAGTTCTTCATTGCCGACTCAGAACCATACGTACGTACAGCAAGGCACATATACCGTCAGACTGAGAGTTACCGATAATCTTGGCGCAACAGGCGAGGCAACGACAACAGCAACAATTAATGACACGTCCCCGACTGCCAACTTCACAGCCACTCCGACAACCGGCCCTGCGCCGCTTACGGTAACGTTCACCAACACATCCACAGGCTACGACCAGCCGTTAACCTATGCGTGGGATTTTGACAACGACGGAACAGTTGATTCAACCACGTTGAACCCATCGGCTAATTATTTGGGACAGGGCACATACACGGTAAAACTTACAGTAACTGACTCCGACGGAAGCACGAACACATTAACAAGGACTGGGTATATAACAGTAAGACCGGACACGGACACTGATGGGATATCCGAGGACGGGGACGGAAGCGGCGTTATCGGAGACAACCCCTGCAGAGGCGGCAATACTATAAATTGTGATGATAATTGTGCAGGAGTATCCAACCCTGACCAGGCGGATTCAGACAATGACGGCATAGGAGATGCGTGCGATTCCTGTCCCTATCTTCCCATAAAGCTCATGAGAGGAACAACTTTTATAGGTTATTATACATCCCTCCAGACAGCTTACAATGACGCAATAAGCGGGGATGTGATCCAGAGTCAGGCCGCTCTATTTATTGAAAACCTGACGACGACTATATCGGGCAAATCGATTACATTTGAAGGAGGGTATGACTGTAGTTACACAAACATAACCGGCATGACCGAACTGAAAGGTCAGTTTAGAAACAGCATGGGGACGGTCAGAGTCAAGAACCTTGTTATCAGGAAATGACAGAAACAGCTTTCAGCTATAAGCTGTCAGCAAAAAATAAAACTTAAAACACAAGGAGGGGTATAAGATGAAAAAGAGAATACTGATGTTAATGGCAGCTGTTTTATTCATTGCATCAAATCTTTTCGCAGCAAATGGAGATCTTATTGTGGATGGCAATGTTGGGATTAAGACGAGTTCGCCGTCAACACCTGTAGACATTGGCACAACAAGCCCTGTAAAAATTACGCCTGAAGGGTATTTGGAGATGGGAACCCCTGATGTTACAGGTTATTTAATAAATATTAAAAATTCTAACGGGGTTTATTATGCTAATCCTGGACGCGGAGGACAAGGATATTACAATGATATGATTCAAGGAAACGTAATAGAAATGGGACGAGGAATGGGAACAATTGATAGCCCGCAACCCGTATGGTCCAATTCCCACTTATTCAGTTACGATCTTTATGCCCAGTATGACACAACTCCAGGTAATCAAGTAATGGTAGGAAGGTTCGGAGCACAAATGACACAAGCTACTGACCCAGACCCTAATAAATGGACTGCAAAAGCGTTTTTTCATATGGACACGGTAGAACTCGGGTATACGAAAACTTCAAAAGTAACAATGCCATACGGTAACGTCGGTATTGGGACGACTAATCCGGGATACAAACTTCATGTTGAAGGAGACATCTATACTTCGGGATATTATCAGGGGTCTGATGAACGTTTCAAAAAGGACATAAAGACGATAGCATCTCCATTGAACAAGATAATCAATATGAGGGGGGTTTCTTATAGATGGAAAGAGCATGAATTTAAAGAAAAAGGATTTTCTGAAGGGATGCATTATGGTGTACTCGCTCAGGAAGTGGAAAGAGTATTACCTGAGATAGTAAAAGAAAATTCTTCCGGAGACAAAAGCGTTGCTTATACAGAGATGATCCCTGTGCTTATCGAAGCGATAAAGGAGCAGCAGAAGATTATTGAGACACAGAACAAAGATATGAATGAGCTTAAGACAAAAGTCCAAAAATTGGAAGCCAAAGATCTTGTGGCAAGGGTTCAGCATTAATGATATTAGCGCCTAATTACTTCACAGCATATTTGAGATTACCGTTAGTAACATCATAATAACTAATATGCACTTTGCTACCATCAGGCGCTACTGCTATTGATGTATCCTCACCAACTAGACCTGTGCTGTCAATAGTTACATAATTAAATGCCCGGGATGTGCCACTGGCATATTTGAGATTTTCATTATCGTAATCATAATAACTGATATGAACAGTACCGTTGGATTCTACAGCTATTGATGAATAATCTCCAACATCGCCTGTGCTGTCAACGGTCTCACATTTGAAAGTTGAGTTGGCAGAACAACGTGTCGTCACACCGGCATTTGTTGCATATTTAAGATCACCGTTAGATAAATCTTTATAACTAATATGAACAGCACGGTTGGAGTCTACTGCTATGGAAGAAGTCTGTCCAACAATGCCTGTGCTGTCAACTATTTCCTTGTTCCATAAACCAAATGTCCCGGTTGCATATTTAAGATCATACATATTCGTACTGGCATCATAATAACTAATATGAACAGTACGGTTGGAGTCTACTGCTATGGAAGAATACTGTCCAACGTCTCCTGTGCTGTCAACGGTTTCACATTTGAAGGTTGAGCCGGCAGAACAAGCTGTCTGCACTGTCACGCCACTATTTGTTGCATATTTAAGATTATACACATTGGTACTGGCATCATAATAACTAATATGAACAGCACGGTTGGAGTCTACTGCTATGGAAGAATACTCTCCAACATCTCCTGTGCTGTCAACGATTTCTTTTTGCCATGAACCAAACGTCCCGGTTGCATATTTAAGATCATCGCTACTGGAATCATAATAACTGATATGCACTGTACCATCAGACTCTACGGCTATAGATGAATACTGTCCAACTCTGCCTGCGCTGTCAACAATTTCAACGCTCCACGATGATCCATTATAGTAGGCATATTTAAGATCACCGTTTGTATTATCATAATAACTGATATGAATTGAACCATTCGGGCCTGTCGCTATATCGGTATTCCATCCTACATCGCCATTACTATCAATGGTAGAAATTGTAAATCCTCCTGAGCCAGAGGAACTGCCTCCTCCTCCTCCTCCGCCACCACCACCGCACGAAACTAGAAGAGCGATACTGAATAATAAACTCGAATATAGCTTAATGTTAATCTTTTCTTTTAATTGTGTAATCATTGTTATAACTCCTCATTCCTTACCCCCCTTATTCAAAAAAACACCCATATGTAATATCGGCAAATTTACAAAAAACTTTAGAGGGTGTTTGCGTAAGAGTGTGGGTTAATTCCTGTCTCCCCCTTTGAAAAAGGGGGATGAAGGGGGATTTTGAAATAAAAACATTAATCAAAAAATCTCCCCTCGCCCCTCTTTTTCAAAGAGGGGAATCATCCACTCCACGTAACTGACCGGTTACATATGCTATTTAAATTATGTTGTAATCGGTTAATATTAAGTGTATCCTAATTTCCAAGGAGGAGTAATGAAAAAAAACGCTTGGCTTTTCCTGTTATTAATAGGATTGTTCTCTGTTTTAATTTATTCATGTGCAACAGCGCCGGAAAAAATCAAAACAGAAAAACCGATAGAGGTCATAACGCCGCCTGCAGAGACGAAGGGAGTTCCTGCCCCTACAGAGGAGGAATCAAAATCTCTTGAGCTTTTCACAGAAGTGCTTGAACTTGTTGAGTCAACCGATGATAGAAAGTCCATACTTCCAAAGATAGAGGAACTCTATGATAAAATAATTCGGCAATATCCCGAGGCCCCTCTTGCAAAAGAAAGTTATTGGAAGCTGATTACGATCTATATTGAGGATTATTCTCCTCCGGATTATGACAGGGCTGAAAGGAAGTATAATGAGTTTTTGGAAAAGTATCCCCAATCTTTTTTAAAAGGGTTTATAGAAGATACGCTCGGAAATAGCTACTATAAGAACGCAGACTGGGACAGGCTATTAAAGTTATCTACTCCCGCATATCAGGAATACATTGAAAAAGGCAAGGAACCCAAAGCTTCCAGTGTTTTTATGTACTCTGAAGCTAATTATAATCTTGGCAATGTTGAAGAGGCTGAAAAGGGATATAGAATTCTAACAAAACTGTTTCCCAAGTTGATCGTTGGCATTCAATCAAAGAAAATGATTGAAAAGATAGAAAAAGACAGGACTAAGCAATAATAATTCACTGCATTCTGCTAATTATATTGGATTTATTTTTTTATTTAAAATAAATACTCCCCTTTGTAAGCAGGGTATTATACCTTCCTGGCCTTTTAAGATGCCTCCCTATGATGTCAGGGAGCATCACTATTTCTTTTCCTGAGATTATTTCGGGAATATCCTTCTGAAGTTTTTTTTGGGAAAAGCCGTATATAAAACAATGAAGATAGTTTCTTGCTCTGCTATAAGTTATACATTTAAGATCTTTGCGAAACTGCGCTATATCACACATTGTTTGAGCTATGAAGACATGCAACAATTAAATAATTATTTAAAACTAATTGAATTTAAACAATGTTAATAATGGTATATTTTTTGCTTAATCCATAAATGATGAGTAATGGAAAAAAGAATATGAAAATAAATGAAGTATGAATAATAAAAAAAAGTATGAGGTGATAATAATGAAGAATAGTAATGACAAACCTGCCATGTATTTTAAACAAAAATCATTTTTCTACATGTCAGTCTTTTTAATGTGCTTCATTACCTCAACGATAAATATTTACGCCGCAGTAATGCCGGGATATGACAGGCTGCAACCGGTAACAAGCAATGTAAATGCACCGACTGCAGTAGCGCTTGATCATAATGAATGTTTATTTGTCGCGGAATCAATCAACAACAGAGTATTAGTCTACAGTCAGAGCGGACAATATACAGATACAATATCGGGACTAAGCAGACCGATTAGTGTGGCAGTGGATAATAATGTAAGGGTATACATTGGCAACAAAGACAGCGGGAATGTAGAGGTTTATGATGTAGACTATAACTTATTATTCAAACTGGGCACAGGTGACGGAGAATTAACGCAGCCGAATGACATAGCAATAGATAATGGCACAGGGACTATTTACGTCGCAGACAAAGGAGAAGATACTGTAAAAGTATATAATGCTGACGGAACATACAATAAATCCATTGGGAGCTCTGGAAACGGAAACGGAGAATTTCACAATCCCACATCAGTAGAAATAGATGAGGCAGCAGGAGAGCTGGTAGTGCTTGACCATCAACTGACACAGGATATGTTTGGGAACTGGATTGATGGGGCGCGGATACAGTTTTTTGATATGAACGGAGTATTCAAAAGGAGCTTCAGTAAATACGGGAATCAAGTGGGGCAGATGTTCAGGCCTCAGCATGTAACGATAGACGATCAGAGCAGGCTATATGTGACGGATTCATTTCATAACGTAGTGCTTGTATACGACAGCATCGGAACATATCTTGGCGATGTATATGATGTGGACAACCCATTAAGGACACCATTGGGAATAACGGTAGGAAGGAGCAATAGGTTGTACATAGCATCACTGTCAACGGGGAAGGCAGAAGTGTATGGTCTGGAACTGTATACACAAATGTTGGTAGCGCCGCTAAGCCTTAACTATCAAGGACAGGAGGGAGGCAGCAGTCCGACAACACAAAGTGTAACTATAAGCAATAACGGGACAGGGGCATTAAGCTGGAGCGCAGGCACGGGTGAGAGCTGGATAAGTTTAACAGGGGCAACAGGGACAGTGCAGCCTGCAGGGACAACGGCAATGGATGTTGGAGTAAACCTTAACGGACTGACGGCTGGTACATACACAGGAAGTGTAAGCGTAAGCGCATCGACAGGGGCAACGGAAATAGTAAATGTAACATTAACGGTGTTGCCGACACCTGTGCTATCGGTAAGTCCTTCATCATTAACATACACATCGACAAATGGATCTAGTCCGACATCACAGGATTTAACGATAACAAACGCAGGAGCTGGGACGCTGAACTGGAGCGCAGCAAAAGACCGGAGTTGGATAATGATAAACAAGACAACAGGGACAGCGCCTGATAGCATAGGGGTATCGGTAGATATAACATCGATGAGTGTAGGGACACATACGGGGGCAGTAACAGTAACAGGGCAGGGGGCATTATCAAGCCCGGCTTTAATAGGAGTAACACTGAACATAGTGGAAATAACAGGGACGATAAACGTGACGGCAAGCATAGCCGGGGCAACGTATACGATAAACGGACCGGCATCGTACAGCGGAAGCGGGACGAGCTGGACAAAGACATCGGCGCCGACAGGGACGTATGCAATAGTGTATGGAAACGTAAATGGATACACTACCCCGTTATCACAGAGTCAAACACTTCAGGCAAACGGGACAATAAGCTTTCATGGAGAATATATAAGCCAGGGGGGTCAACAGCAAAGCACGGATAAAAACATCATAGTAGGGGCCGGCCCAGGAGAGTTTAATACCGGGGTAGTGAAAGTGTTTAAATCTGATGGAACAGAGACGGGGGCAGAGTTTACCGCACATGGGTACAACCATGGAGTAAACGTAGCGGCAGGGGATATAAATAAAGACGGAGTAGATGAAATAATAACAGCGCCCGGACCCGGAGCTAATAATCCGGCTGAAGTAAGGGTATTTAATAAAGATGGAAATGAATTAACGAATTTGAGAATAACGGCAAATCAATACAAATATGGAGCTAATGTAGCGAGTGGAGATTTTGATGGAGACGGGTATTATGAGGTAGTAGTTGGAACAGGAGAAGGGGAGGCGAATCCCGCGGAAGTGAAGGTGTTTGTATATGATCCGGTACAGCAGGTAATGGTAGACAGCGGAATCAATCTGCTTGCCTACAGTTCAGGGTACGGGGTAAGAGTAGCAACAGGGGATATTAATTGTGATAACGCTGCAGAAATAATAACAGTGCCCGGACCTGGGGAAGAAAATAGCGGTATAGTAAAGGTATGGGAGGTGGATACATCATCAGGAGTGGGACAGTGGAGTGTATCATTATCAAAAGAATATACGGTTTCATCACCGTACAAAAATAGTGTGAGCGTTGCAAGTGGAGATACGGATGGAGATGGATATGCAGAAGTAGTAACAGGAGCGGGCCCGAATCGAAAGGCAAACGATGATATAAAGACATATGACAGGAACGGTGAAAAGGTATCCGAATTCCGGGCGTATATAGGGAATCGTTATGGAGCAAATGTAGCGAGTGGGGATCTGGATAATGACGGAGTAGCAGAGATAGTGGTGGGGGCAGGGCCCGGACCGAAGAACAGAGCAATAGTGAAGATATTTGATGCAGCCGGGACAGAGCAGGCGCGATTCAAGGTGTTGCGGTCCCTATATGGTGTAAATGTTGCCGTGGGTTATCTGGGGCCGTAAGATAAAAATTTGCAGACAAGGATTATCGGGAAAACAGTAATATCCTTGCTAAAATTAAAAGGTCTTCGCGTAAGAGTGTGGGTTAATTCCTGTCTCCCCCTTTGAAAAAGGGGGATGAAGGGGGATTTTGAAATAAAAACATTAATCAAAAAATCTCCCCTCGCCCCTCTTTTTCAAAGAGGGGAATCATTCACCCCCGGTAACTGAAAACTCACTTAGGACAGCGCAATAAAATATCTCCTTTAATATAAACAAGTAAATTAAATACTCGCTTCATACTCACTAATACCCCGTATACAGCTTCTCATGGTTGGAATACTCTTTAATTAAAATAATTTGGCATATGCAGTGTGCCTTGCCATCTTTCCAGATCCGGCTATTCTTAAGTTTAGAGGTAACTCTAAACAAATGATAAGATCAATGATCTATGTTGCCGCACACAAAAAAAGACAGAAATAATCATATGCTAAGGCATGAAATATTAGAAACATTAAATCCAAACCCGGTTTTGAGAATAAGTATCGAAGGACAGGTTCTTTATAAAAATAAAAGTGTTGACGCCTTATTAAGAAAAGAAAATTTATCAGATAAAGATATTTTCAAAATCCTTCCGCACAACTTGAAGAAAACTGTACACAGCGCATTAAAGACAATGAAACCTCTCTATGGGCAGGAAGTTATTATCGACGATCAAATTTTCTCCTATAGCATAATTCCCGTATCAGACAATCCATACGTGAATTTATATGCTACCGATATTTCTGAACTCAAGAAGGCGGAGAAGCAGGCTATTAACGAGAAAAATAAGGCGGAGAATTTATTAAGGGAGTTAGATAGCGCATACCGGAAACTAAACGAAACCCAGGAAACGATTATAAGACACGAGAAAATGGCGACAACAGAAACTCTGACCGCCGGAGTAGCTCATGAAATAAGGAACCCCCTTGCCGTTATCGGGATGACTATTCAATATCTGCAAAGCAAGCTCCATTTAAATGATCCCAACAGGGAGCTTACCGACGCCATAATAAAGAAAGTTGAAAGACTCGATAGAGTAACAAATGAGCTTTCAAGTTACGGCAGCTCAATTAATCTGAACTGCGGTATTCATAATCTGACTCAATGCATAAACTTAAACCTTGCCTTGATCAAGTTCAGATGCAGGGCGCAGGGGATCAGGATAAGAAAACAATACTCAAAGCTGCCGTTAATTGAGATGGATGAAGAAAAGATGGATAAAGTCTTCGGGAATATTTTAAACAATGCGGTACAGGCTATGCCTGAAGGAGGAGTATTGACCGTATCCACCACATATAATGAAGATAATAAAAGCGCAGCAGTTAAAATCCATAACACCGGGCGTCCTATACAAAAGAAACACTTGCCTCATATTTTTGAGCTTTTTTATACATTAAGGAAAGCGAAGGGAACAGGTTTGGGACTGCCGATTGCACAAAGCGTAGTTTTAAGACACGGCGGACAGATCAATGTTGACAACATATCATCGGGCAGCAATAAAGGGGTAGCCTTTATTATACGATTACCTGTCAGGCAAGCCGAAAGAACAGAAAATAAGGTATTAGTTTGAATAATGCCCTGAAAAAAAACAGTATCGGCAGCAAAGGGAAAATTCTCGTAATCGATGACGAACCCGATATCGGCATGATATTCAATAAGATATTGACCGATCATGGATATGAAGTAATATCGACTCAATCGGGAAGAGACGGACTGAAAAAACTCCGGGACTTTATACCCTTAGTAGTATTTTTAGACTTAATATTACCGGATGAAAACGGCATCGATATATTGAAAGAAATGAAAAAACTCCATCCTGATATCATAGTTATTATGATGACAGGACATTCATCAATACAAACAGCTGTAAAGGCCGTGAAATTAGGCGCATACGATTATATTCCCAAACCAGTCCCTATTGAAGGACTGATGGAAATTATCGGCAAGGCCGCTAAAAGCCGCATATTATCATTAGAAAAAAAGAATGCAGCGGCAAACAATATTTCTCTTAACGACATTATAGGCCGGTCCGAAGCTATGCAAAAAGTATTTGATTTAATTAAAAGCGTGGCATCATATGATGTCAATGTGATCATAAAAGGGGAAAGCGGCACCGGCAAGGAGCTGGTTGCCTGCGCAATTCATAGTTTAAGCAAAAGACGGGATGGACCATTCATACCGCTTGATTGTTCCGCTTTGCCGGACAATTTAATTGAAAGCGAGCTCTTTGGATATGAAAGGGGAGCATTTACAGGGGCTGATGATATTAAATTAGGCAGATTTGAAAGAGCTGAAGACGGAACAATTTTTCTGGACGAGATAGGCAACCTGGCAATGCATATTCAGTCAAAACTGTTAAGGTTTCTTCAGAGCAGAAAAGTAGATCGTCTGGGCGGCCGCCAAAGTATCAAAACTAATATAAGAGTTATAAGCGCTACAAATACGGATCTGGAAAAAGCCATAAGTGAAGGCAGGTTTAGAGAGGACCTTTATCACCGGCTTAACGTATTTGAAATAATTGTTCCGCCTTTAAGGGACAGAGGGGACGACACAATTGCTCTTTCCCGGTATTTTCTGGAAAAGTTTAATAAGGAACTCGGTAAAGATGTTAAAGGTTTTTCATCTGGAGTTATGGAATTATTTCGGGACTATCACTGGCCGGGCAATGTCAGAGAACTGGAAAATATTGTGGAAAGCACTCTGGTAATGGCGGAAGACAGGGTATTGTTTGATCATATTCCTCCGCATATAATAAGGCGTCTGGAGAAAACAGCAGAAAAGAATAATTCATCCGGTAATCTTTTATCAGAATCAAACAGAAGTAATGATGCGTTATCCTTTAAAGAAAAAAGGAAAGAAGCAACTGAAACAATGGAAAAACTATTTATAGAAAGAACGCTGAATGAGACAAACTGGAACAAGAAAAAAGCCTCGGAATATCTGGGAATTGATTATAAAAGCCTCTTTAATAAAATCAAGAAATACGATTTAAAAAGACAATAGGAATATTCGAGTAGGTCAATTATTATTTCCCCTCTTTGGAAAAGAGGGGTCAGGGGAGATTTTATTAATCATAATTATCTCCATTTAATTATTTGCTTCTAATCTTTGACCATAGCAATCTCTCTGCATCGCTTATGTTTCCCGGTAACTGTTTTAAACTTTTATTGCAAGAAAGCACAGTTGCTGCCAGGCGCTTTCAAATCCCCCCTTGCCCCCCTTTTCTAAAGGGGGGATTAACAATAAGTAAATTTATTTAATAAGATTTTACCCACACTCTTCCATGATGAGCCGATAATAGAAGAACAAAAAACTATGGAATAGTATCCATACATTATGGAACACAGACCATATATTTTCATAATACAGGTAATAATCAAAATACAGAATCAATAAGCAATTAATCCCTCTGAAAAATTATAACTTTTAATAATAGACCACTTAGGTGATGCCATGAGCGGTTTGTTATTTTAAGGAATTCTCCGGCATGGTAGTTGCTCTTATGCAAATTAACAGATGACAAATAAAATCCGGACAATACAAAGCGGCGTTTAATGATAAACCAATTTAAAATTAATAATAGTCAGATATGAAATCGAAAAAGATCCTCCTTGTCGACGATGAAGAAGCCATGGTGTGGATTATGGAAAAGATTTTAAATGAAGCGGGGCATACGGCTGTCTGTGCCGTTACAGCCAGGGCGGGTATGGAAAAAATAAACAACTCGAAAGAGCTTGACATTGCAATAGTAGATTTAGTGCTGGATGAGGATGATGGTTTGACGTTTATTAAGAAGGCAAGGTCGATTAACAGGGAGATTAAATTCATAATGATATCTGCATATGGAACACCCGAAAATAAGTCAGATGCAAGAGAGCTGGGTGTCTGCGCCTTTCTGGACAAACCTTTTAAGCCGGAATCATTACTGAATGCAATAGATAACGCAGGCCTTAAAGAGGTTAACCGCTCCTCATTTGTAAAAGCGGTCTAAATCTAATGAAAGGAGGTACTAAAAACATGGCAGTAGAAAAAGCAATCGGTTCTTCGAGTCTGGTCGAGGTTATTGACAGAATCCTTGACAAAGGCGTTGTTATTGACGCCTGGGTAAGAATCTCATTGGTAGGTATCGAGTTAATTGCAATTGAGGCAAGAGTAGTAGTGGCATCGGTCGAGACTTACCTGAAGTATGCTGAAGCCATCGGCTTAACGGCAACAGCAGCCTAAGGGATTAGGTCAAGAGGGGTTCTTGCCGGGTCGTCCTTAGTCCCGCTTAAAGCGGGAGAAAAGTATGGTTCGCCAAGAAATTCCTTTCCTTACTTTAGAAAAATTGAAAGGTTATAGGGAGTAGAATTAATGGGAATTGCAGAAGATATGAAAAGAATCGCTCAAGAGATTGTGTCTTCTTATGAGTCCAGAATCTCCACTGTAGGGACGATTATAGATAATACCCACCAAATCCTTGAAGATTTTAAAATTAAAAGAGATGAAATGAGCAGTCAACTCAAGGAAACCCTTGCCAAAGAAGAATCCCTGAGAAAAAAAGATTTTGACAATATGATGAAAGAAATATTATCCCATCAAGACGAAAGAGAAAAACAGGCAAGGGGTTTATTAAGGACCTTTCTGGAAGAACAGAAAGAGATGGCTCAAGACCTTAAGAAGAATCTGACAGGGGCAGAAAAGATAAGGATAGAGGATTTTAAAAATAGCTTAAAGGATATTCAGGCAAGGCAGAAGGCCAGAGAGAATGAAGTAAGTGTAATGTTAAAGGAATTTCAAACAGAATATAAAGAGTTGGCAGAGTCACTGCGCAGCCTTTTAAATAAAGGAGAAACCATACGGATTAAGGACTTTAAAGAGATGCTGAAGAACATACGCTCAAGACAAATGGAGCGGGAAAAAGAAGTTAGAACAAGACTGAATGAATTTAGAAAAGAACACTTGGATATGGCTTCTCAGTGGAATAGATTGACAGCTGTTATGGCCGAAAAAAGAGTGGAAGGAGGTGAGGTCAGAGAGAAAGAAGAAGTTGCAAAGGTTTGACTTTAACCCTGGTTAAGCAGGGGAAGTAATTTGTATTCGATGGAGTAGTGAAAAACTGAAAAGGAGGAAATAAAGATGGGAATAGCTACTGACATGAAAAACCTTAGTGACGATATTATCGTCTCTCATGATATGCGGGTAAAGGCGATAGGAGGATTAGTAAAGGATACTCGCAACATGCTTAAAGGATTTCAAAAGGAGCATGAAGAGATGGCTGATAACCTGAGGATGAATCTTGATAAAGGAGAAACACAGCGACTTAAGGATTTCAAGAGTATGATGGCTGATACTCAACATTCTATAAGAGAGATTGAGAATTATGTTGCCAACAGACTCAAGGAATTCTCAAATGCCCATGCTGATATGAGAGGGGGGTTAATAAAAGAGTTGGTCAGAGATGTGGGCAACACCGTTAAGGCAACAAAGAAATTAATGAGCGATATTCAGTCACGTCAAAAAGAGAGGAACGCTGAAATTGCAGATCTCATGGACGAATTCAGGACTGAAAGAGAAAAAATGGCTGCAAGCTGGCAAGCTCTGACAGCAACTATGGCGAAGAAAAGAGGCGGCAACGGCAAGGCTTTTGTTTCTGCCGGTGAACAAGTAATGACTGTTGAAGAAGCAATAGGAAAAAAGGGCGCTGTCCCAAAGAGCATGAAAAAAGGAGCTAAAAAAAGCAAGAAGGTAAAGAGATAAGTTTCCCTTGAGGTGAAATATGAATGAGATAACATGCGCTTTTTGTAGAGGGCAGGGCAAAGACCCATTTAATCTGCTGTCCGAGCTTTCCACCTGTCAGGTATGCGGAGGCACAGGCAAGGTTGAGGTTGAAGAGCCGGCGATTAAATGCGCTTTTTGCAAAGCAACCGGTGTCTATCCTCGCAATGCCAGGGTTACCTGCACTGTCTGTAATGGTAAAGGTATGGTTACAGTCAAGGGCGCAACCGAAGAGTGCCCTAAGTGCAAAGGCACAGCCACAACCTTCGATAGCGGCCTGCCCTGCATTAAATGCGGAGGAAAAGGGGTTGTTTCAAAGAAATGACCGAAATAAATTCTTCAAGAGAACTCTTTCTTAAGAAAAAGAAAGAGGCTTTGACTAAAGTTAATTCTTTCAGAGAAAAATTTAAAAAGAAAGAATTAGAGATGAAAGCAGATTTAGAAGAAGCAGGTAGAATCTTAAAAGAATTGGGCGAAAGATTTAAATGGTGGCAAGAATTGCCATGATGAAAAAACTTAGAAATTAGAAATAGGAGGTGAGTGAAAATGATTGATGAGATGACTACAGTATTGGAGCCAAGTCCTATGCCGGATTTTGTGGAGACAAGGTATATCAAGGATATTACTAACAGGGCGCTTTCCTATAGAAAGGCAGGTTTTCCGGTTCACTTTAGGGGAGTCTCAGGTACCGGAAAAACAACATTGGCTATGCATATAGCGAGTAAAATAGGACGTCCGGTAGTAATGATTCATGGAGATGAGGAGTTTACCACTTCTGACCTTGTCGGCGGTGAACATGGCTATAGATTTAAAAAGATAGTAGACCGCTTTGTCTCGCGAGTATTAAAAGTAGAAGAGGATATGGTAAAGCGCTGGGTAGATAATAGGCTGACGGTTGCCTGTAAATACGGATTTACCTTAATATACGATGAGTTCACCCGCTCACGTCCAGAAGCAAATAATATTCTTCTTTCAATTTTGCAGGAGAAGATGATGGACTTACCTGTGGGAAGAGGCGGTGAGGAACCGTATTTAAGGGTTGACCCGGATTTTACCGCCATTTTTACCTCTAACCCTGAGGAATATGCCGGTGTCCACAGGAGTCAGGATGCTCTAAGGGACAGGATGATAACCCTGGATGTAGACTACTTTGACTATGATACAGAACTTGCTATCACCCAGTCAAAGTCCAAACTCTCAAAACCCCATGCAGAGATGATAGTTAATATTGTCCGTGGTTTAAGAGAATCAGGAAAGTGCGAGTTTGCGCCAACTGTTCGCGGATGCATTATGATTGCCAGGACCCTTAAAGTCCAGGGCATTGCTCCGACAAGCGCTAACGGCGCCTTTGCGCAGATATGCCAGGACATATTAGCTTCTGAGACAAGCAGAGTTGGTTCAAAGACTAATCAAGCCAGGGTAAAAGAATTGGTTAACGAGCTTGTAGGGAAAGAACTCGGAAAGAAAAAGACCGTTGAGGTAGAGAAGGAACCTGAAAAGGAAGCTGCTGTAGGCGTAGCTTAAAGGCCGGTAGGAAAGTCCAGCCGGCATAGAAAGATTAATGACTAAAAAAGTCTATCCTTAATTAGGAAGGAGGAATTCAAAATGACACTTATGCGGGCATTTTCTAAAGTAGATAAAGAGGGTAAGATAAGGCTACCCGGCAATATTCAGCGAGAGGCAGATTTAAAAGAAGGCCAGTTGGTTGAGCTGAAGATTGTAGGGGCAAGCAGAAAGAAAAATATTCTGGTTTCGGCCAGAGACAGTGCAAGATAACTATATATATGTTTTTAGAGAGAGGAGATGGCAATGAGAGATGTTAATACTCTTGGAGGACTCCATGGAATACGGACTATGCTCAGCGCAAAGAAGCGTTCTATCCCGAGGGTTCAAAGCTCAGCTTACCTGGATTTATACATGCTGAACAAAGAAAAGGAAAGGCTTCTAAAAGAAAGCGAAAGATTAGGTTTAAGGGATACTACGATTAAAAAACGTCTGGAAGATATAGATGCAGAAGTGAATAAACTACAAGAGGCAGGATCCGCAGTTAAATCCAGCGCAAATAATAGTCTTTCAAAGAGTGTATTTACTCAAAAGAATGTAGTCCAAAAAGAGTGGAAGAAGATGCCTTTAAGTTATTGATTATGCAAGGAGAATATAATGGTTTGGAAGACATTTGATTTTAAAGGTGACAGAACAAGGTCAGGCCGAAAGATAGGCGAGATTTTAGAAGGGGATAAGTTTATATGCTCATTATGCTCCGGTAAAGGAATATTGCCCAGAACCAAAGGCATAAAATGTCCGGTATGTAGGGGCGCAGGTGTTGTTTCTTTAACCGGACCAGCTATGGTGTGCGCTTATTGTAAGGGTCGCGGCGACTATCCTCCCAGGACAAACATTACCTGTACAATATGCAAAGGCGCAGGCGTGGTTAGCATTACTAAACCTATTGAAGTATGCAGTCATTGTCGTGGAGCCGGCGCAGAGCCGGGTAATAAGCTGCCTTGTTTAAAATGTAAAGGCAAAGGCGTGGTTACAAATTCAAGAGGAATTAAAAATGTCTGATCAGATAGTTCATGCAATTCAAGCTACAAACCTTGCAGATATCTTAGAAAGGGTCTTGGATAAAGGTATAGTTATTGCCGGGGACATAAAGATATCCATTGCTGATGTGGACCTTCTCAATATTAAGATAAGGCTTTTAATTGCTTCTGTTGATAAGGCAATGGAGATGGGCATAAATTGGTGGCAGCAGGATTCTTATCTTTCCTCGAAAGCAAAAGAGGCAGAGATAGAGAAAGAAAATAAATCTTTAAAAAAGAGATTAAAGCGGTTAGAGGCGAGGCTAAAATAAGAGATGACCGGCATGGAGCAGAAAACATTGGATGTTATTGCCAAAAGTGATGATAGGCTTCATTACAATCTGTCATTCCCGCGAAAGCGGGAATCCGGGAAAACAAAACTGGATTCCCCCGTATCAAGTACGGGGCAGGCTAAGTCAAACACGGAATGACAAACAAAGAAAGGGGTATCTTCGGATGGTGAAGAAAAAAGAAAAAGATGTAGGTTTAGATATTGATTTGGGAATAGCTAAATTGAGTCTGGGAGGTTTATTTAAAGGCATTGAAAATTTAATAGACCTTGCGGCTAATTTAAAAGAGGCGGGCGGCGAGATCAATAAAGAAGGTGAGATAGACTTAAGTCATCTTAAAAAAGGGATGAAAGGGGTATACGGGTTTTCTATCAAGAGCGCTATTGGCGGAAAGCCGGTTGTTGAGACCTTCGGCAATATCAAAAAGACACCCGAAGGCCCTGTTGTAAAAGATGAGAGGGAGCCGTTAACGGATGTATTTGATGAGAAGGACGAGATCCTGGTTATAGTCGAGATCCCCGGGATCGGCGATGAAGGGATAGCGCTGAATTTAAAAGGAGACATACTGGAGATTTCAGCTGCAGGCAAAGACAGAAACTATTATAAGGAGTTGTTACTACCGTCAAAGGTGAAACCCGAATCTATGACCCGTTCATATAATAACGGCGTATTGGAGATAAGGATAAAGAAATAGATTACTTATTGGAAATTCTAACATGAAAATTAAATATTACAAAATCCCCCCTCGCCCCCCTTTTCCAAAGGGGGGATACAATAATTCCCCCTTTAGCAAAGGGGGATTAAGGGGGATTTGAAACAGAGTTCGTTATATAAAGATGATAAATGCCATTAACCGGATTAAAAAAAGACCCCTTACAGTTGATTATTTTTGGCGGGAAAGGAGGAGTGGGAAAGACGACCTGTGCCGCAAGCGCTGCTCTGTATTTGGCCGGGGAATTCAAGACACTTCTTATCTCATCAGACCCGGCACATTCAGTAGCTGATAGTCTGGGACTTGAAATAGGCGATAAAATAACAGACATAAAGGGAATCAAAAATTTAAGCGCCCTTGAAATAAGCGCTGAAAAGGCCCTTTCCAATTTTAAAATGAAATACAAAGGCGAGATAAAGCATATCCTGGATACATCAACCTATCTGGACGAGGACGACGTTGAATCCGTATTTTCACTGCCTGTCCCCGGCATGGATGAGGTAATGGGCTTTAAGACGATAATTGATTTAATCGAAGAGAACAGGTTTGACAAATATGTCCTGGATACTGCGCCGACAGGACATGCATTGAGGCTTTTAACTATGCCGCAGCTTCTGGATGACTGGATTAAGGTATTGGCAAAGATACGGTGGAAATACAGATATATGGTAACCTCCTTTGCCGGAAAATACAGTCCTGATGAAGGGGATGATTTATTGCTGAGCATGAAAAAAATTATAAAAAAGATAGAGGGCCTTCTCAGGGACCGGGACAGGTGTGAATTTATTGCAGTTACGATCCCGGAAAGCATGGCTATCACTGAAACAGAAAGATTAGTGGGGACCCTGGACAAGTATGGGATAAAGGTCAGGCAATTAGTTGTAAATAATTTTCTGGAATCAGGTGACTGCCGGTTTTGCAGGGAAAGAAAAAAGGAGCAGGAAAAACATTTAAACAGTATTAGAAACAGATTCAGCAACATGGATACGACAGTCATTCCCCTGCAATCCGGAGAAGTCAGAGGGATGGAATCTCTGGGAAATATCAGGGAGGCGCTTTTTAATTGATAACCGGTTTTGACTATGTTCAAGGAGTTGAATGATGAGTAACGATAACCCGGGTTTAACTTTAAAGGTCAAAGAAACCCTGTCCAAAGACGTAGGCAGGGTCATCGCCAGAATAGACCCTGAAGACATGAAAAGGTTAAGTGTTGAAGTGGGAGATATAGTAGAAATTGAAGGCAAAAGAAAGACCCCTGCCAAGGTGATGCCCTGCTATGTCGAAGACAGAGGGAAAAAGATTATTCAGATGGACGGCATATCCAGGGGAAATTCGCAGATCGGACTTGATGAGAAGGTAACTGTACGCAAGGCAGATTGTAAACCGGCCTCTAAAATCACCCTTTCGCCTTTAACCGGATCAGCTCCGCTTCAGCAGGACAAAGACGGTAAATATATAGGCTCGCTTATGGGGGGGCTCCCGGTTATTTCCGGCGACAGGGTCAGGGCTGCCTTGTTCGGATCAAGATGGTGTGAATTCAAGGTGGCGGAGACTGTTCCTGACGGCGTGGTGTTGATAAGCCCTAAAACCGTTATCAAGATGAAGTCACAAGGGGTCACGGAAGAAAAAGCCAAAATATCCTACGAAGATATAGGCGGACTCCATACTCAGATCCAGAGGATCAGGGAAATGGTCGAGCTGCCTCTGCGGCATCCCCAGATTTTTGAAAGATTAGGGATCGAGGCGCCAAAAGGCGTATTCCTTTATGGG